>DAIOVG010000068.1:0-12857 GCA_036759125.1 Candidatus Limiplasma sp. | reverse complement strand
CAACAACGCCATCGTCGGCGGAAGCGCTGGCGTTACCGTCGGCGCGGCGCTGTATAAGAAGGTCATGAAGCAAAAAGGCCTGGTCGTTTGCAACATCGGAGACGGATCGCTTGGCTGCGGCCCGGTCTGGGAAGCGCTGAACTATGCCTCCATGGAACAGTTTACAAAGCTTTGGGACGACGCGCACAAGGGCGGCCTGAAGCTGGTGTTCAACTTCTTCAACAACGGCTACGGCATGGGCGGCCAGACGGACGGCGAAACCATGGCGTACGGCACGCTGGCACGCGTCGGCGCGGGTATTAACAAGGATGCCATGCACGCCGAGCGTGTGGACGGCTATAATCCGCTGGCTGTGATCGATGCCTACAAACGCAAGAGAAAGCTTTTGGAGGAGGGTAAAGGGCCAGTGCTTTTGGATGTGGTCACTTACCGTTACGTAGGCCATTCCACCACCGATGCGTCCACCTACCGCACCAAGGAAGAGATCGAGTCCTGGCAGGCGCAGGACGCGATTGCCAATTACCGCAGCCAGCTCATCGACGCGGGCGTCGCGACCGATGCGCAGCTGACAGCGATTGAAGAAAGCATTAAAAACGATATCACTGAAATTTTGAAGATCACCATCGACGATGCCGTATCCCCGCGCGCCGACCTGAAAAAAGATCCCGACGCGATTCGCGGCTTTAACTTTTCAAACGAGCGCATTGAAGTGTGCGCCGAAGGCGAGCCGGACGTGCTCATGCCGCTTGCCGAGAATCCCAGAGTGATCAAGAACCAGAAAAAAGCCCGCTATGCCTTTGATGAAAACGGCGAGGCTGTATCCAAGATCCGGCAGTTCAACGTGCGCGATGCGCTGTTTGAAGCGATACTCCACAAGTTCTATCAGGACCCGACCCTGATAGCCTTTGGCGAAGACAACCGCGATTGGGGCGGTGCGTTCGGCGTTTACGGAGGCCTGACCGAGTCGCTGCCGTATCACCGCTTCTTCAATTCCCCGATCAGCGAGGGAACTATCGTTTCCAGCGCCGTCGGCTACGCGCTGATGGGCGGACGGGCGATCCCAGAGCTGATGTACTGCGATTTCCTGGGCCGCGCGGGCGACGAGGTGTTCAACCAGCTCGCCAAATGGCAGGCCATGAGCGCAGGCGCGCTGAAAATGCCTGTGGTACTGCGCGTATCGGTTGGCAACAAGTACGGCGCACAGCATTCGCAGGACTGGACAAGCCTCGTGACCCATATTCCGGGCCTGAAGGTTTGCTTCCCCGTGACGCCATACGATGCCAAGGGCCTGATGAACACGGCGCTTTCCGGCAGCGATCCTGTGGTGTTCTTTGAAAGCCAAAAGCTGTACGACAGGGGCGAGGAATTCCACAAGGAAGGCGTACCTGAGGAGTATTATGAAATTCCGCTTGGCGAGCCGGATATAAAACGCGAGGGCACGGATTTAACCATTCTTACCGTTGGCGCGTCGCTGTACACGGCAATAGAGGCCGCCAAAGCGCTGGAAACGTATGGCGTATCTGCCGAGGTGATCGACGCCCGCAGCCTGGTGCCGTTCAACTATGAGCTGGTCAACAAGAGCGTAAAGAAAACCGGGCGCATCGTGTTGGTTTCCGATGCCTGTGAGCGCGGCAGCCAAATGAACGATGTTGCCCGCAATGTGACAGAGTTCTGCTTTGGCTATCTGGATGCCCCGCCCGTCGTGGTCGGCGCATCCAACGGTATCAGCCCCTGCCCGGAACTGGAGCATTACTACTATCCGCAGGCCAGCTGGATCCTCTCCGCCGTACACCAGAAGATATTGCCCTTGAAGGGCTATGTGCCGGAGTTCAACTACCAGACGCTGGAGAAAATGCGGCGCGAGAGCCTGGGGATTTAAGCCGGAGGTGGTGAAACCATGACCGATGGAATGAGCAAGCTGATCGCAATGTCGCATCAGTACGGCGGTGACGCGCGCTATGTACTGGCAGGTGGAGGGAATACCTCCGTGAAGGTCGGTGGCGTATTGTACGTCAAAGCGTCCGGCACCAGGCTCTCCAACATTGAGGAATCCGGGTTCGTCCAGATGGACATGGGGAAGATCTCCGCTATGTTTGCAAAGCCCTATCCCCAGGACGACAAACAGCGAGAGGCCGAAGCCCTGCAGGACATGATGGACGCGCGGCTGCCCGGAGAGACCCTGAGGCCCAGTGTGGAATGTATGCTGCACGGCCTGTTTCCCCAGGTGTTCGTGCTCCATCTGCACCCCGCGCTGGTCAACGGCCTGACCTGCGCAGCCCAGGGCCAGCGTTACTGCGAGGAGCTGTTTGGCGAGCAGGCAGTTTGGGTACCGCTGACCAAGCCCGGCTATACCCTGGCCAAAGCCTGCAACGATTTGTTTCAAACCCATCAACGGGACACCGGTACGGTGCCCAGCATCCTGTTTATGCAAAATCACGGCGTGATCGTGGCAGCGGATACGGTGGAAGAGATCGATGCGCTGATGGCGAATGTGATGCGGACTCTCGAACAAAAGGCAGGCGCGCTTGCGGATTTCACATCGCAGCCCATACCTGAAAACGCTTTGCATGCCGCGCCTGTGCTGCGGATGCTGTACCGGAAGCATGCGGGTAAGGCCTGTGCGGTGTTCCATCGTTCGCAGGCAGTATCGGATCTGCCGATAGACAGCATCCGAAAGCCTTTGAACCCTGATCAGATCGTGTACTGCAAAGCAGCCGTGCTGGAACTGGAATCCGGCAGCGATTTGCAAACCGATTTCGACGTCTTTGTGGAAAATCACGGGTACGCGCCGAAAATCGCCGTGATGAACGGCGTCGGTGTATTCGCGCTAGGTAAAACCAAGAAAGAAGCCGATACGGCGCTTTCCCTGTTTTTGGACGCGGCTAAGATCACGTATTATGCCCAGGGCTTTGGTGGTTTGCTTCCCTTGACGGATAATTTCGCTGCGTTCATCCTGCAATGGGAAGTGGAAAACTATCGGCAAAAGGTAGCCTTTTCCGCTGGAAATGCACTGCGGATGGACGGCAAAGTCTGCATTGTAACAGGGGCTGCCCAGGGCTTTGGCGAGGGTATCGCCCGCGCTATTGCCGCGCAGGGCGGCTATGTGATCGCTGCCGATATGAACCACGACGGAGCAAAGGCTGTCGCATCCGCCCTGTGCGAGACACACGGTGAAGGATCGGCGGTCGCCGTACAGGTCAACGTCGCCGAGGAAGCATCCGTTATGCACATGGTAAACGAATGTGTGGCACAGTATGGCGGACTGGATGTGATGATCTCCTGCGCGGGAATTCTAATCGCGGGGGAACTGTCAACGCTGACGCTTGATCAGTTTGAAAAAGTAACGAAGGTGAACTATACAGGCTATTATTTGTGTGCCAGGTATGCGGCGGCCGTGATGAAGCGGCAGCGTGCGGCCGACCCCGCGTATATGGCAGATATTATTGAGATCAACTCCAAGAGCGGCTTGGAAGGCAGCAAGGCAAACTTTGCCTATGCGGGCAGCAAATTTGGCGGTATCGGACTTACGCAAAGCTTTGCGCTGGAGCTTGCACCGTATGGCGTTAAGGTCAATGCCGTATGCCCCGGAAACCTTTTGGATGGCCCGCTTTGGAGCGATCCAAAGCGCGGCCTGTTTCAGCAGTATCTGGACGCCGGTAAGGTACCCGGCGCTAAAACCGTAGCCGACGTTCGCCGCTTTTATGAGGCAAAAGTGCCGCTTGGGCGGGGATGTCTTGTGGAGGACGTTGCCAGGGCAATATTTTACCTTGTGGAACAGCAGTATGAAACCGGGCAGGCCTTGCCTGTTACCGGTGGGCAAGTGATGCTCAACTGATGGGAGAACCAATGACCGATATTGAAAAGCTTAACGCGGCTACCGCAGAGCAGCGCTTGCAGCACTTAAACAATTTGCTTGTACGGCAGCAGGCGAAGCCAGAGTGCACAGCGTTTGTGAACAATCATATTCATACCACCTATTCGTTTTCGCCGTATACACCAACCTCGGCGGCATATCATGCGTGGCGCAACGGGCTGGCAACCGCGGGGATTATGGATCACGATTCCGTTTCTGGTGTCAGGGAGTTTCTGGAGGCGGGCAAACGCATCGGCATCGGCGTGACCAACGGCTTTGAGTGCCGCTGCGGCATGCAGGCGACGCCCTTTGCCAATATACGGCTGAACAATCCGGATCAAACCGGCGTGGCATACGTAGCCTGTCACGGCATTCCGCACCAGAATATCGATAAAGCCGATTTGTGGCTGAAACCGTATCGAATGAGCCGCAGCAAGCGCAACCGCAGCATGGTCGATCGGCTGAACGGGCTTAGCGGTATAACAGCGCTTCGGCTAGATTACGACAGGGACATCCTGCCGTTAAGCCAGGCGCACGAGGGCGGTTCGGTCACAGAGCGCCATATCTTATATGCACTGACGAAAAAAGTGCTTTCCATTGCCCAACCTGGCGCATCGGTTATTTCACTTCTTCAGGACGCCTTCAATATCGAGATACGGGGGAATCTCTGCGAAACTCTTTTAAAGGTTTCCGACCCGTATTATGAGTATCGCCTGCTCGGCGTGCTGAAAAGCCACCTGGTGGAGAAGTTCTACATCGACGCTACGGACGAATGCCCGCATATTCTGGAGTTTGTTTCCTTCGTCAAGTCCATCGGCGCGGTGTCTGCATATGCCTACCTTGGCGACGTACAGCAGAGCGTGACGGGCGATAAACGGGCGCAGGTGTTCGAAGACGCGTTTCTGGATCGGCTAATCGTCTGGCTGAAACAGGCGGGCTTCAACGCCGTCACTTTCATGCCTGCCCGCAATACGCAGCCGCAGCTTGAGCGCATCATGCGGCTGTGCCAGAAACTGGACTTGTTTCAGATTTCGGGGGAAGACATCAACACTCCGTTCCAGTCCTTCATCTGCAAGCAGCTGGCCCTGCCGCAGTTCACACACCTGGCGGACGCGGCCTGGGCGTTGATCGGCCATGAGCGGCTGGCAACCCAAGACCCAGACCACGCGATGTTCTCTGAGAAATCCATTGCGGATTATCCGCTGCTCGCCGATCGTATTGCGTATTTCGCTGCGACAGGTCGGGCGATGAAAGGATGAATGCTATGCTGACCACGGCGCTGAGATTGTATGGCAAAAATGATCTGCGGCTGGAAAGCTTTGAGCTTCCCAAGATCAAAGAGGATGAAATTCTCATCAGGATTATTTCCGATTCCATCTGCATGTCCACCTACAAGGCTGCCATGCAGGGCAGTGATCACAAGCGGGTGCCAAACGACGTGGCGCAGAACCCTGTGATTGTCGGGCATGAGTTTTCCGCAGAGATTGTGGAGGTCGGCGCGAAACTGAAGGATCAATTCAAGGAGGGCGAACGTGTTTCACTCCAGCCTGCGCTCAAGGGTACATATGACGCCGCTGGGTACACCTTCCCGCACATCGGCGGTGATGCAACCTATGCAATCATCCCCGCCGTGTATATTGAGCAGCACAACGTGCTGCCGTTTTCGGGGGATGCTTTCTTTGCCGCGTCGCTGTCCGAGCCGCTTTCCTGTGTGATCGGCGCAGTGCACGCCTGCTACCACACCACACAGGGCGAGTACACCCATGCTATGGACATCAGGCCGGACGGCACGGTCGCGATCCTTGCGGGCGCTGGTCCCATGGGCCTTGCAATGATCGATTATCTCGTACACCGAGACCGGCATCCGGGAATAATTGTCGTCACCGATATCGACGATGCAAGGCTGGCCCACGCACAGGAGATTTTATCCGCTCAGGAAGCAAAAACCCATGGGGTTGAACTCATCTACATCAATACCAAGGGCATGGACGATCCTGTAACAGAGCTGAAAGCATTGTCCGGTAGGGGCGGCTATGACGAGGTATTCGTTTTCGCGCCCGTTCCGGCGGTGATTGCCCAGGGTGATGCGATCCTGGGGTATGACGGTTGCCTCAACTTCTTCGCAGGACCAACCGATACCCAATTTTCCGCGCCGTTCAACTTTTATAACGTTCATTACAATGCCACCCATATCGTGGGAACCTCAGGCGGCAATACGGACGACATGCGTGAAGCACTGCAGCTGGCCGGAGAGGGCCGTATCACGCCCGCTATTCTTGTCACGCACATCGGCGGTATGGATGATGCTAAGGAGACCATTTTGAATCTGCCGCACGTTCCCGGCGGGAAAAAGCTTCTGTACACGCATATCAGCCTGCCGCTGACGGCCATTGAAGATTTTGCGCAGAAGGGGGAAACCGATCCTCTGTTTGCTGAACTTGCAGTTTTGTGCACGAAAACCGGCGGGCTTTGGAACGCTGAAGCCGAACGGTATCTGCTGCAAAATGCGCCGAAGCTGAACGCGGATCAATTCCGGATATAATCGAAATCTTGTCATACATTTGAAAAACATATATACTGTAGCACAACCGATAGCCGAAGGGAGAGCACAGTATGTATAAGATCGGCGTGTATTTCGGGCGCTTCTGCCCGCCGCACAGGGGGCACCTGTACCAGATGATCGAAGCATCCACGCGGTGTCAAAAGCTGATCGTGGTTATTTCGGATAACGAGCAGGAGACCATCGACATCTGCCGTCAGGCGGGGCTGCCGATCATCACTTACAAGCTGCGCAAACAATGGATCAATCAGCAGGTGCAGGATATCGAGCATATCGAGGTGCGCGTACTCAACGAAGACACCATTCCCCGCTACCCGTCCGGATGGGATGAATGGTGCAGGGAAATGCGCAACGTGGTACCGGAGCATATTGACGCGTTTTTTGCGGGCGATATGAAGTTTGAAGCCATGCTTAAGATGCACTTTCCCGAATCCGCCGTAGAGATTTTCGATCCCAAGCGTACGCGCTTTCCGATTTCCGCTACGGATATCCGTAACGATATTCTGGGCAACTGGGATTACATTCTGGGCTCCGCAAGGCCGTTCTTCGCCAAGAAGGTGCTCATCGCAGGTACGGAGAGCTGCGGTAAAACCACGCTGACCAAGTGCCTGGCAAAACTCTATAACACATCATGGTCCGAGGAGGTTGGGCGCTATTATGCACGGGATTACCTGGGCAACGATGAAAGCGTGTTTACCGATACAGATTTTTCCCGCATCGCACACCTGCAATACGAGCAGGATTACCATGCCCTGCGCTCGGCCAACCGTGTGTGCTTTTTCGATACCGACGCAACCTACACCGATTACTTTTCGGAGCTGTTTCTGGGCCACCGCAACGAGCTTGTGGAAGCCTATATCGATCCCGGCAAATACGATATGGTGATGTTTCTGCTGCCTGACGTACGCTGGGTGGCCGACGGCCAGCGCCTAAACGGCGATCAGGAACGGCGCAGAATGCTCAGCGAGCGTCTGCTGAGCATGTATAAAGCCAACGGATTCGGCGAAAAGATTGTGGTTCTGTCGGGGAATTACGAGCAGCGGCTTACCCGGGCAATCAAGCTGGTTGACGCATTGCTGCTTGGCAATACCATTTGATGGACTGATGTAAAAAAGAACGCCCCTGCAGGCGTTCTTTTTGATTGGTTCGGATTACTGCGGGGACGGTAGCTTAATGCCGGATTCTTTGGCGATCTTCACCAGCGTGTCCAGAGCCTTTAAAATCTGCTCCGGTTTATGCTCGCTGATCACGCAGAAGCGAAGACGGGCCTTGTTTTTCGGCACGGCAGGGTATACGGCCGGCGGAACGAAAACCCCGTTTTCGCGCATCTTGTTGGAAAGGTAGAACGCGTGCTCGTCCTGGCCGACCAGCACGGGGATGATGGCTGAATGCCCTGCAAGACAGATGTCCAGGTTGCGTTTCTTTGCTTCGGCGACAAAGAAATCGATATTGCGTTTCATGTCTTTCATGATCTGCGGATTCTCGCGCAGGAGGCGGATGCTTTTGAGCGTCGCGCCCGCAAGCGGAGGCGAGATGCCCACGCTGAACACAAAGCCGGGCAGGCTGTAGCGCAGATAGGTGATCAGCGCCTTGGAACCGGCCAGATAGCCGCCGCAGGTGCCAAGCCCCTTGGAGAGCGTGCCCATCTTGATATCAACGTCGTCGGGCGCAAGGCCGAAGTATTCGTCCACGCCGCCGCCGGTTTCGCCGATCACGCAGGCGGAGTGCGCCTCGTCTACCAGCAGGAAGCAGCCATACTTCTTCTTGACCGCTACAAAAGCGGGAACATCGGCGATGTCGCCGTCCATGGAGTACGCGCCTTCAATGATGATCAGCATCTTGGCGTAGCGTTCACGCTGAACGCGTAGGATGCGCTCCAAAGCCTCCGAATCGTTGTGGGGGAACGGCTTGGTGGTTGCGCGGCTCAGGCGGCAGCCCTGCTCAATGGAGTTATGCGCCAGTACGTCGTACAAGATCAGGTCGTTTTGATCGCAGAAATTGCCTACGAAGGTAACGTTGGTGGAGTGTCCGCCCACGAGCACCAGAGCGTCCTCTGTGTGCTTCCAATCGGCAATCTCCTTTTCCAGCTCGATGTTTAGCTCTTTTTCACCGGCAAGCAGGCGGCTTCCGCTGTCGCTGGTGCCATACTTGTCAATTGCGTCCTTGGCGGCCTGCACCACCTCCGGCCGGCCGCTCATGCCTGCGTAATTGTACGAGCCGAAGTTCAGCGCTTCACGCCCGTCCATGATGCTGGTATCACGCAGGGGAGATTCATGGCAGACAAAGTATGGGTTTTGACCGCCAAGAGCTTCCAGGCTCTCAATGCGCTTTTTAAAGGCGATGTATTCGGGCGCGTCTTCAAAGCGCTCGATCGGCTGTATGGCTTCGTCCGGCTGGCCCTGCTTTTCATAGGCGGTGCGGCCATTGAGCTTTGCATAAATCAATGCGGACATATCGTTGACCGTGGTGCACTGTCCGTACTCTTCGACCGGAATGGTGATGGAGAATTGCTCCTCGGTTTTCAGCGCTGCGGACAGCACCTGCAGGCTGTCGCCGTCCAGCTCGTCAATAAAATGCTGGTCGTCACCGATGGCTGCCGCATCGATATCCAGAGCTTCCGAATACAGAGCGCGTACCTTTTGCTTGATTTCCTCAAGCTGCAGGTCGCTGGGTTGTACCTCACGGGCTACGACTTCCTTGGGCGCTTCGGTGATCACGACCTTGGATGCGTTCATGCGCAGGTCGCGGTAGGCGAGCTTGTTTTCCTCAATCAAGGCTTTGAGCGCAAAGCGCTTGACCTTGATACCGTTGACCAGAGGCAGCGGCTCGGGGGTGACGATCACGCGGGAGAGGCGCTTGAGCGTCGGCAGCTTTGCGTTGCGCGTGTTGATCTCCTGCATGAGCGTTTCCAGATAGGCGTCGTCCTTGTAGGCCGCGCCGACATTCATGACCAGCACAATGTCTTCATACTTCTGCTTTTTGCCGGGTTTCAGCACGCCAAGCACGGTGGATTGCTCTACCCCCGCCATAGCGGAGAAAACGTTGTCCAGCTCGTCGGGATAGACGTTCTCGCCGGATTCGTTGATGATAACATCCTTAACGCGGCCTTCCACAAACATGCGGTCGCCTCGCTCCAGCCGTACCACGTCGCCGGTGGGGTACCAGCCGCCGTCAATGGTATCGGGCGGCATCCGCTTGCCGTCCACCAGGCGGCCCGTGTGCAGGCTCTTGCCGCGGATGAACATCTCGCCGCGGCGGCCGTGACCGTCGCCGGGTTTTACACGGTATTCCACATTGCTCAGCGGCTTGCCGACGGAGCCGGAAATACGCTTGCTTAGGTTCAAGCTGGTTTCCACGCTCGTAATGGCGGTTTCCGTCATGCCGAATCCGCAGATGGTGTAATACCCCACGGCGTTAAGCAGCTTCAAATGCTCCATCGGGGTATACGCGCCGCCCAGGATGATGCAGGAAATACTGGAGCCCAGCAGCTTGGATGTCAGGCTGCCGAAAAAGACCTTTTCGGCGACCTTCAGCCCAAAATCCGGCGCGATCCGCTGTATACCGAGGCTAACCGCTTTCATCGTATGGAACAAAGCCCGCTTAATCACGCTTTCCTTGGCAAGCTTCTTTTGCAGGCCTGTGCAGAAGTTGTTGGCAACCAGCGGCACGGTCACAAAAAGCTGGGGCTGGCACTTTTGCGCGGTTTCCAGTATCGCCTGCGGGGTGCGGTTTGCCGGGTAGATGTTGGAGTAGCCAAGAAAGCAGCTCCACATCAAGTTGACGATAAAGCCAAACACGTGGTGATATGGCAAAAACGCAAAGGAACGGAAGTTTTTATTGCTGACAGCGCGCTTCAGGCTATGGGACAGCAGCTCCGATGAAAGCACCTGCTCTACAATCGCTTCGCCGTTATACTCAAAAATACGACTTGTGCCCGTGGTGCCACTGGTGCAAAGCGCGGCATGGTCGCCCCATTTGCCGGGTGTGAACGTATCCGTCTCCGGTGCCTGAAACACGGCATTGGCGTCGATATAGCGAACGGACGGATCAAGCATCGGCCGCTGCACTGTGGTGATGATCGCCTTGGCACCGGACTGCTGGATCTGGTAGTTAACCATATCGTCCGTCTGGTTTACATCGACCAAAACCGCGTTATACCCGGCTTGAATGACGCCCCAGAAAACCGGGAACCATTCCTTGCAGGTATCCATGGAGATGACGACATAGCTGTCCGGCTCCGCTTCGATTGCATCGTGCAGAAATGCCGCGTAATTTCTCGTCATTTTGATATAGTCCGAATAGGTCAGGCTTTGAATTTCGCCATTCTCCAGCCAAACCGCGGCTTCCGTATCATCATATTTGGCGATGATATCATACAGGTTTTTCAGCGATTTGTTAGACCGTAGCAGATCGCTGTTCTTTTTGATGTCGTGAACGGGTAAGATGGTCATCCCTTCTTTCCGTAATAATTGCGCAGAATGCTCATATTGGTCTTGGAGGGGAGTGTGTCGTGCAGAATAACAGCAGCTTTTTGGTCCAGCTTTGCGACACGGACGCGAAACCGCATCCGCTTTCGGTTTGCGTTGCGTAGCACAGCGTGCGCAAGCTTCTGCGGGGGCAACCCCTCGGCTTCGTCTTCCTGGATCTTGGCTACGGCTGAGGAAAAAGCCGCATCATAGGGCGAAGAAGCGTCAAGAGAGGCAGAAAGCCTTGTGCGTTGGCTGCCGCCTGCGTGGTCACCCGGTTCGACCAGCGATACCTGAATGCCCATGCTCCAGCATTCCATCGCCAGGCATTCCGCATAACCCTCTACAGCGTGCTTGGATGCCACATAAGCGCTTTGGAACGGGATGCCAAGCAAGCCGTTGATCGAGGAGAACAGCACGATTTTTCCGCTTTGCTGTTTGCGCATGGATGGCAGGACCGCAGACACGAATGCCGTCATCCCGATAAAGTTCGTCTGGATGACACGCGCATACTCGTCATGGGTTGTCAGTTCGCAGGGAGAGAGAATCAGGATAGCTGCACAATAGACCAGCACGTCCACGTGCTGAGAGATTGCGAACGCGTTTTGCACAAACGCGTCGCGGCTTTGCGCATCTGTCACATCCAGATGCAGTTCGCGGATTCCGTCGGCAGCGGCGGTTTCGCCGAATGAACGAGCGCCGGACACCACAAGCCAGCCGTCTTTTTCAAACGCTTTCGCCGTTGCAAGCCCAAGCCCGCTGGAGCCGCCGATGATCCACACGGTTCCTTTTTTCACGAGGTTTCCTCCGGAATGATTGCAGCATAAAAACATGATGATTATACCGTAAAGTCTTCACACTTGCAACAAGGCAGGGGAACCCCTGCCCCGTACCGAATACTGTTTGAATTAGCCGGTGTTTGGAAGGATGGATGTTAGACTTGGACTATGTTTCCGTGCAAAGAACAGAGACTTATGATTTGGATACGCTCTACCAGGCGGTCTGCAAGCATTTTGAAGCGCTGAACGTTGAACAGGACCTGACACCCGATACGCGGGTGTTGCTCAAGGCCAACATGCTGCTGGCCAAAGACCCGGCGGATGCCGCGACGACACATCCCATGGTTCTGCGGGCTGTTGCCATGCGGCTGAGAGAATTGGGTGTCAAAGAGGTGATTCTTGCCGACAGTTCCGGCGGTCTTTATAATGAACGCACACTGCGGAAGACCTACGATGCCTGCGGGTTTTCCGCGCTTTCGGATATCCTGACGCTGAACTTCGATACTTCCAGCCGTAAGAAAAACGGATTCCTGTTGATAACGCCGGTACTAGATGCCGATTATGTGATCAACTGCGCTAAGCTCAAGACCCATGCGCTGATGCTGATGACGGCAGCGGTCAAAAACATGTTCGGAGCGGTGCCGGGAATTAAGAAAGCGGAATACCACTGCACGAAGGCAACCATCGAGCCGTTTACCAAAATGATTCTGGATCTGCACGAAACGGTCAAGCCGCAGCTGAACCTGGTGGACGCGGTGGACTGCATGGAAGGCAACGGTCCAAGCGGCGGCACCGTGCGCCATATGGGGTATACTCTTGCGTCAAGGAGCGCGTATGCCGCCGATGAGGTTGGCGCGCAGCTGATGAGCATCACGCCGCATATGGTGCGTACCATCCGGCTGGCGCGCAAGCGCGGGCTTGTCGATCCCAAAGGCGTGGAGACCATCGGCGATGCGCTGGTTCCCGCGGAGCCGCCGTTTCGTTTGCCGGACAGCTATATCGATAAGACGAAAACGCGCTCGGGCGGCGGTATCGGGCGTCTGTTATGGGGGAGAACCTCCACACGGCCGATTGTGATGCGTGAGAAATGCGTTGGCTGCGGTAAATGTATGGAAGGCTGCCCAAAGCACATCATCACGATTACGGACAAGATTGCCTTCATCCCCAAGAAGGGATGTATCTCCTGTTTCTGCTGCCAT
>DAIOVG010000067.1:0-12944 GCA_036759125.1 Candidatus Limiplasma sp. | reverse complement strand
TCTTCCGCCGAACGCATATCCGGCTCCGAAACAATCTCGATCAGCGGTACGCCGCAGCGGTTCATGTCCAAGAGCGTTCCGTTTTTCTCATCGTGCAGAAGCTTTCCCGCGTCCTCCTCGATATGAATGCGCGTAATACCGATTTTCTTCTCACCCTGCGATGTCTGCACAGAAAGCCATCCATTTTCACAGATCGGCTTGTAAAACTGGCTGATCTGATACGCCTTTGGCAAATCGGGATAGAAGTAGTTCTTCCGGTCAAAGCGGCTGCGATGATGCACGTTGCAATTCAGGGCAAACCCGGCCTTGGCCGCATAATGCAGCACCTGCTCATTGAACACCGGAAGCGCGCCGGGAAGCCCCATACATACGGGGCACACGTTGGTGTTGGGCTGCGCGCCGAACTCCGCCCTGCACGAGCAGAACACCTTGCTTTCCGTTTGCAGTTCCACATGGGTTTCCAGGCCTATTACCATTTCCCAGTTCATCGCACGGCACCTCCATTGCACTGTTCGTAAGGCCGTATTCCGGCATTTGGCCTGAAGTGTTTTTCATAGGTGTCGGCTATACTTAGCAGTGTTTGAAGGCTATCCTTCGCGCCCAGCAGGCTCATGCCGACAGGCAGCAGATCGCCGTCATCCTCTACATGACCGCAGGGTACGCTCATGGCAGGCAAGCCAGTGAGGTTTGCCGTAACGGTATAGAGATCGCCCATATACATCTCCATGGGATCATCCGTCTTATCGCCCAGGCGGAAAGCCACGGTCGGCGCGACAGGCGTAAGCACCGCGTCGCAGCTTTCCAGCACTTCCAGATACTCGTGCCGCAGCAAGTCGCGCGCCTGCTGCGCTTTTAAGTAATACTGATCCTGGTACCCGCTGGACAGCGCGAAGGTTCCCAGCATGATGCGGCGCTTGACCTCCAAGCCAAATCCTTCTTCACGGCTTTTACGATAAAGCTCGTCCAAGTCCGCGTAATGCTCGGTGCGGTAACCGTAGCGGATTCCGTCAAACCGCGCCAGATTGCTGGACGCCTCGGCGCTGGACAGCACATAGTACGCAGACAAAGCATAGCGTATGGATGGTATGCTGACCTCGATGATTTTCGCGCCGAGGCTTTTCAGCTGCTTTGCGGCGTTTTGAATCGCCTTATTCACAGAGGGAGAAAGCCCCTCTCCGAAGCATTCCGTCGGCATGCCGATGATTTTGCCTTCTAGTGTATGACTGGGTATAATTGCAAAATCCGCAGGAATCGTGCTATCACTGGTCGCGTCATGCATATCGTAACCCGCAATGATCTCCATGATCAGCGCGGTATCCTCGGCGGTTTTGGCAATCGGGCCGATCTGATCCAGCGAGCTGCCAAACGCCACCAATCCATAGCGGCTCACCGTGCCGTAGGCGGGCTTCACTCCGGTCACGCCGCAAAACGATGCGGGTTGGCGGATGCTTCCGCCCGTATCGCTTCCAAGCGCCACGGGAACCATGCCCGCCGCAACCGCCGCTGCGACCCCGCCGGATGAACCGCCCGGCACACGCTGCATGGCCCAGGGGTTCCGGCAAACGCCGAACGCGCTGTTTTCGTTTGAGGATCCCATGGCATACTCATCCATGTTCAGCTTACCGAGTATCGGCATTCCGGCCGCTTTAATTTTCTCCGTCACGGTCGCGTCATAGGGCGATACGAAGTCCTGAAGCATTTTGGATGCGCAGGTACAAACCGTGCCCTTGACCAGCATATTGTCCTTGAGGGCGACGGGAACACCGTCGAGCTTGGATAAAGTTTTGCCGCTCTTGCGGCGTTCATCGCTCTTTGCGGCTTCCGCCAGCGCGGACTGGGAATAAACAGCCAAAAACGCGTGGATGGCTTGATCCTGATCCGCAATGCTGTCCAGGCAAGCCTGCGTTATCGCAACGGATGTCAGCGCACCGCTTTCCAGAGCGTCCACAAGCGCTTTCACCGTCATTGCGCATATCGTTTGATAGTCTTTCATGCTCCCACCTCCTTATTCAAAGGTCTTTGGTACGGTGATACATTGATTCATCGTGGTTTTAGCGTTCATCAGCACTTCCTCAACCGCAAAGCTATCCCCTGCCTTGTCCGGACGGACATTGACACTCTTGAGCATTGGATCGTACGGCACGGGCGGCGCTTTCTTTTCCAGCGTTTCCAGCTCGCCCGCAAACTCAACAATACCCAGAAAATCCTTATCCAGTGCCTGCTCATCGCTGGCAGACAGGCTCAGCATGCTCAACAGTGCGGTATTCTGCACCGTTTCCCGGGTCATCTGCTGGATGTGCTCCTCGCGCAATTCATTGGCGGAGTTTACACCAAGCTTTAGCTCTTCCAGCTGCTTGGCGTCCACAAAGTCCGGCGCATCGGTCATCAGGCAGCTCGCGTCCTTGGTTTTGGGAAAAGCGATCACCTCGCGTACGGAGCTCGCGCCCGTCAGGAGCATGCAAAACCGGTCCAGGCCAAACGCAAAGCCCGCGTGCGGCGGCGTGCCGAATCGAAACGCGCCCATCATGAAACCGAAGCGTTCCTTGGCCTCCTCTTTGGAAAAGCCAAGCGCGTCGAACACCATACTCTGAATATCGTGCCGGTGGATACGTACACTGCCGCTGCCAAGTTCCACGCCGTTGAGTACCACATCATACGCCTGAGAACGCACCTGCGCTTTGGTGGCGTCGTCCGTCATCAGTTCCAGATCTTCCAGAAACGGCATGGTGAACGGATGATGCATGGCGGCGAAGCGCTTTTCATCCTTTTTATATTCAAACATCGGGAAATCCGTGACCAACGCGAATTGATACGCGTGCTTGTCGATCAGCCCCATGAGCTCCGCACAGCGCACACGCAAGGCCGACAATGTTTTTCGCACCGTGTCCAGCTCGTCTGCGCAGAACAGAAGGAAGTCCCCCGCCTGCAAATCCGTCGCCTGTTCAAGCTGTTTCCAGACATTCTCTGCAAAGTATTTTGGCAGGATGGAGTTGATTTCGCAGTCCTCCTTGAAAAGCACCCACGCCATGCCCTTTGCCCCGCAAGCGATGGCATACTTTGTGAGCTGCTCAATGGTCGTTCTTGTAAACGTCTTGCCTGCGCCCTTCACATTGATGGCGCGAACGACACCGCCCGCTTTCAGCGCCGCGTTAAATACCGTAAAGGTTGACTGTGCAGCGATTGCCGATACATCCACAATCGGAAGATCGAAGCGAAGGTCCGGCTTGTCGTTGCCGTAAACGTCCATAGCTTCCTGCCAGGTCAGGCGTTTGAAAGGCAGCTCCAGCTTGCGCTCCATGACGCGTTCATACATTTTGGTAAACAGGCTTTCCAGGTACGCAAGCATATCTTCTTGGTGTACAAAGCTGCATTCCAAATCTACCTGGGTAAATTCCGGCTGGCGGTCTGCGCGCAGGTCTTCATCCCTGAAGCAGCGGGCGACCTGATAGTATTTGTCAATCCCGGAAACCATCAATAGTTGTTTATATATTTGGGGGCTTTGCGGCAGCGCGTAGAACGTGCCCGGATGGATGCGGCTTGGCACCAGATAATCGCGCGCGCCTTCGGGTGTTGATTTGCACAGGATGGGCGTATCTACGTTGAGAAAACCGTCGTCCGTCAGGATGTTTTCCGCTTCCCGCTGTATCTTGGCGCGCAGCTGCAGGTTTTTGAGCATATGCGGTCTGCGCAAATCCAGGTAGCGGTACTTTAGCCGCAGCTCTTCGCGTACAGTTTCGGTATCTTCAATGGGAAAGGGCAGCGTATCAGCCTCGGATAGAATCTGCAGGCTTTCCGCCGCAAGCTCCACCTCGCCTGTGGGGATCAACGGATTGTACGTTTCTTCATCGCGATGACGGATAACGCCTGTGATCTGCACAACGGTTTGATTATGAAGCCGTTCCGCCATGGCAAAGCTTTCGCTGTCGACTGTGGACTTATCAAGTACGGTCTGCAAGGTGCCTTCACGATCGTGGACGTCCACAAAGATGACGCCGCCCATATCGCGCCGCGTGTACACCCAGCCGCATACCGTAGCTTTTTGCCCGATATGCTCCTTTCGGAAGCTGCCGCAATACCCGGATCTGTACATACCGTTATCCTCCTTGAGAATACAAAAAACTCCCGTCCCCTAACTCTGGGACGGAAGATATTATCTCTTCCGCGGTACCACCCGCGTTGGCCTTGCGGCCCTCTCATTGACGGAAACTTGCATTTCCCTCCGCTGTATCGGGCGTACCCGTCCGCGTCTACTCTGCCCTGCGGCGTTTCAAGCGGATGCTCAGGGGCGTTCTTCGCTTTGGTGTGTCTGCCGCATTTCCAGCGTCGGCGGCTCTCTTGAAGACACAATCCGAAGGTACTCTTCCCTTCATAGCCTTGCGCGCATTATAAACCAGTCGCCTGTGCGCTGTCAAGCAAGCGACCGATAAGAAAACATAAAGAAAACCCCCGCGCCTGCGGCGCGGGGGTTTTGATTCACCGGAGTAAGTCCTTATTCGGCGAGCTTCTTGTAGGTTTGGTATTTCTGTAGCGCTTCCGCTTCGTTCTCCACGAAAAGCTTCTTGGCGATTTCGGGGAACTGCTTTTGCAGCGTGGTGTAGCGAATTTCGGACTTGATGAAGTCCTGATACGTGCCATCCGGCTCCTTGCTGTCGAGGATCAGCGGGTTCTTACCCTCTTCAGACAGCAGCGGGTTGTAGCGGTAAAGCGTCCAGTACCCGGAGGCCACGGCGCGCTTGATTTCTTCCTGCGAGTTGGTCATGTTAATGCCGTGGTTAATGCATGGTGCGTACGCGATGATCAGCGACGGGCCGGGATATGCCTCGGCTTCATTCATCGCCTTGATCAGCTGGGCGTTGTTGGCGCTCATGCCGACACAGGCAACGTACACATAGCCGTAGCTCATGGCCATCATGCCGAGGTCCTTCTTCTTGGTGCGCTTGCCGGAGGCCGCAAACTTCGCAACCGAACCGGTCGGCGTGGATTTGGATGCCTGACCGCCGGTATTGGAGTACACTTCCGTATCCAGCACCAATACGTTAACATCCTGGTTCATTGCCAGTACGTGATCCAGACCGCCGTATCCGATATCGTACGCCCAGCCGTCGCCGCCGATAATCCATACGGATTTCTTGGTCAGCAGGTCGGCCTCGTCAACCACGGTGCAGGCGAGCTTGCAGGCGTCGCAATCGCAGCCCTCTTCAATACCATCCTTGCAGGCCGCAAGCAGCGCGGCGCCGGTGGTCTTGGAGAGGTTTCCGTCGTTCATGGCGTCCAACCAAGCCTGGCAGGCTTCCTTGAGCTCCGGTACGGTCCATTCGTGATCCTTAAGGGCCGAAACGGTTTCTGCCAGCTTGGCGCGGCGCTGGGTGTAGGCAAGGTTCATGCCGAAGCCGTATTCCGCGTTGTCCTCGAACAGGCTGTTTGCCCATGCGGGACCATGGCCGTCTTCGTTAACGGTGTGCGGGCAGGTGGGGGCGCTGCCGCCATAAATGGAGGAGCAGCCCGTGGCATTGGCGATCACCATGCGATCACCGAATAGCTGTGTGGCGAGCTTCACATACGGCGTTTCGCCGCAGCCAGCGCAGGCGCCGGAGAACTCAAACAGCGGTTTGCAGGCCTGCGTATTCTTGATGGAGGCAAGGCTGTCGGGCCGGAATTCAGGCAACGTGGTGGCGAACTTCCAGTTTGCGTTCTGAATATCCTGCGTATCCTGGGGCTTCATGAACAGCGCTTTCCCCTTGGCCGGGCAAACCTGTTCGCAGTTGCCGCAGCCGGTGCAATCCAGTGGGCTGACCTGAATACGGAACTGCATTCCGGCAAACTCTTTGCCGGTGGCGTTTTTGGTTTCAAACGCGTCGGGCGCGTTCTTCTTGTGCTCGTCATCCAGATACGTGGAACGGATACAGGCGTGCGGGCAGACCAGCGAGCAGGTGCCGCACTGGATGCAGCTGTCGATGTTCCACTCGGGCACGTTGACGGCGATGCCGCGCTTCTCATACTTGGAGGTGCCGGTGGGCACAAAACCGTCGGGGCTGAACGCGCTTACGGGGAGCTTGTCGCCTTCCTGTACAAGGATGGGTTCGATTACCGATTCGTAGTACGGCGTGGTTTCCACGGTTGCACAGGCAGAGCCCATTTCCGTGGTCGCCCATTCTTCGGGCACCTTAATCTCTACCAGGCCCTCGATGGCGTGGTCGATTGCGTCGTAGTTCTTCTTGACGATTGCGTCGCCCTTATTGCCATAGGTTTTCTTGGCATAGGCCTTCATGTACTCGTCGGCTTTTTCGTAGGGAATGATATCGGCGAGTTTAAAGAACGCCGCCTGCATGGTGGTGTTGATACGGTTGCCCATGCCTGCCTTGAGAGCGATCTCAGTTGCGTTGATGTTATAGAAACGCGCCTTTTTCTTGGCCAGAATTTGCTTCATCACCACAGGAAGCTGCGTTTCCATTTCGTCTGCGGACCATTGGCTGTTCAGCAGGAAGACGCCGCCCTCCTTGAGGCTGGAAACCATATCGTAACGGGTGACATAGCTGGGGTTATGGCAGGCAACGAAGTCCGCCGCGTCGATCAGATAGGTGGACTGGATGGGCTTCTTGCCAAAGCGCAGGTGGCTGACGGTGATACCGCCCGACTTTTTGGAGTCGTAGCTGAAATAGCCCTGTGCGTACATTTCGGTGTGATCGCCGATGATTTTGATGGAGTTTTTATTCGCGCCGACAGTGCCGTCGGAGCCCAGGCCGTAGAACTTGCAGCAGATGGTGCCCGCGGGGGTGGTGACCAGCTGTTTGCCGAGCGCAAGGCTTGAGTTTGTAACGTCGTCTTCGATACCCACGGTGAAGTGGTTCTTCATCTCACCGGCCAGGTTATCGTACACCGCCTTGACCATCGTCGGGTTGAACTCTTTGCTGCCCAGTCCGTAGCGGCCGCCGATAACCTTCACGTCGGTTACGCCGTTTTCAAGCAGCGCGGTCATGACATCGGTGTACAGCGGTTCGCCCTGAGAGCCAGGCTCCTTGGTGCGGTCAAGCACCGCGACCTTCTTGCAGGTCTTGGGAATCGCGGCAATCAGCCGTTCCGCCGAGAAGGGGCGGTACATACGGACTTTGATCAGACCGAGCTTTTCGCCCTTGGCGTTGAGATAGTTGATGGTCTCCTCAATGGTCTCACAACCGGAGCCCATCGCGATCACAACGCGGTCGGCATCGGGAGCGCCGACATAATCAAAGGGCTTGTATTCGCGGCCGACTAACTTGGAAACCTTCGCCATCACGTCTTCTATGATCGCGGGAGCGGCTTCATAATGCTTGTTGGCGGCTTCGCGGTTCTGGAAGTAGATATCGGGGTTTTGGGCGGTACCCGCTTGGTGGGGATGATCGGGGTTCAGCGCGCGGGCGCGGAATGCCTTGACCTTGTCCCAGGGCATGAGCTTTGCGAGATCCTCATATTCCACTGCGTCGATCTTCTGCACTTCGGAGGAGGTACGGAAACCGTCGAAGAAATGCAGGAAAGGCACGCTGGATTCCAGCGTTGCCAGGTGCGCGACGATGGCCATATCCATGGCTTCCTGCACGCTGTTGCTGGCAAGCATCGCAAAGCCGGTCTGGCGGCAAGCCATCACGTCGGCATGGTCGCCGAAGATGCTCAGCGCGTGGGCAGCCAACGCGCGGGCGCTTACGTGGAACACGCAGGGCAGAAGTTCGCCGCTGATCTTATACATATTGGGGATCATTAGCAAAAGTCCCTGGCTGGCGGTGAAGGTGGTGGTGCATGCGCCGCCGGCAAGGCTTCCGTGCACGGCGCCGGCTGCACCGGCCTCCGATTGCATTTCTTGTACCATTACCGTTTGTCCGAACAGGTTTTTCTGTCCTTTTGCGGCCCATGCGTCCACGACTTCCGCCATGGAAGAGGACGGCGTGATCGGATAGATTGCCGCCACTTCACTGAACGCGTACGCTACGTGGCTTACCCCGGTGTTGCCGTCAACAGTCATTTTGATCGACATTGAGCTACCTCCCAGATTTAATTATTTGAAAGCCATCTGCCATGCCGATATGCACTGCAAACGGGAATTTCCACAACCCTGATACCAATCATATATTATAGAAACTTGACAAGTTATTGTCAACCGAACCTTGGCTTGTTCGGCGCAATTCACGGAAACAAAGTCCTTTTTTTGTATACAAAATCCGCCTTTGACGGCGGATTGTAAAATTACATAAAATTAAGCTTTAAATATCCAGCTTCCAACCTGGCAGATATACTTTTGTATTGTTCAGCATCTTTCGGTACAGCAGTTTTGCGTCGTGAAGCGTTACGCCAACCATCAACGGGTCGCCGGCAAAGGCACGCAAGGCCGCAGAGGCGTCTTTACTCTTGACTGCGCATAGAATATCGTCCTGCGCCAGGGCGGCAGGCAGGGTCAACGCATACGCTGCGCCCTGCATCGGGCCGCTATGGATAGGCGACACGGAGTGATCCGAAAATACGGCGTTGGTCTCTACCACGGTTCCAAGCGGAAGGTTTGGTATCTGCCCTTTATTTGGCAGGTTCACATTGGAGATCAGAGTTCGCAGCCCGCAGAACGCCTTGATCATCTCCACGCCTTCCTCCCCTGTCGGTGTAAGCTGAAATGCTTCATCGCCCGCAAAGAGGCGCGCGGACTTTTTCATGAGCATCTCCTGATTCTGCTTCCGCCAGGATACGGGGGTCAGGGTAAAGCGGTAGCTATGCGCCTTCTCCGGCGATGCAAGATATCGCGGCGCCGGATTGAACTCCGCCAGGTGACGGTCCCCCGCCGCGGCGATTTGCCCCGTGCGCAAGTACAGGTCCATCTTTACCATCTGCGCGCTATCAAAAAAGCGGTTCATCCAGTTATCGTCGCTGCCTTCAGTGTAGCCATTCTGTGCATACTTCTCTACAAATTCGCGATATACGGGAAATAAATCAATGTCTCTGTAACTGGCCTGGGTGATGAACGTAAAATGGTTGACACCCTGCACGGTGGTGTGCAGCTGCTGGCGGGTAACGTTCTCGATCCCCTTAAACTCCGCGAGCGCTTTGCAAAGAAGCGATTGTGTATGGAATACCTCATGGCAGCAGCCGACCGCTTTGATTTGCGGAAAGGTATCGTAAAGCACACGAATGCACAATGCCATTGGATTGGTGTAATTGATTACAAATGCGTTTGGGCAATAGGTCCGGATATCCTCGGCGATGACCTGGAACATCGGCCCCGTACGCAAGGCGCGTACAAGCCCCCCGGGGCCAGTGGTATCGCCCACCGGCTGATAAACGCCATATTGTTCCGGCGAGTGAACGTCCGATTCCATCTCGTCAAAGGTTCCGGGCAGAATGGAAATCACAACAACATCCGCATCCTTGAGTGCTTCCATACGGCTTGCGGAGGAAATATACTCCCAATCGCCCTTCACATCGCCTCGCCCGCGCAGGCTGTTGCCAATCGCCTCATTCCTATCAGCGGCCTCCTGATCGATATCATATAAATGCACTTTGCCGGAAAGGCTTTCCTCCATTGCCAGATCGCTCATCAACCCCCAGGCCCAGCCTCTGGATCCGCCGCCAATATAGGCAATCTTCAGTTCTTTTGCGCAGCCGTTGTCGATCTTCATGATTTCCTCCGGAATTTTATAATGATTCATCATTCTATGCCTGATATACCTGTTTCCCTATTGCCACGCGTCTGATACGACAGAAAACATGATATTGCTCGAAATAACCCATTCATTATACTCCATGAATAGCAATCTGGGTTAATCATTCTCTATTTCCTATGAACTATTCCACGCTATTTTCTGTATGCGAAAAGCCCTGGAACGTATACTATGATCCGTTGCATGGCTTTTTGTTATGTGGTTTATCGCTATACAATGATTCCGAGAAGCAAACTGCTGTTTTCGGCACTCCAGTTGCGTTGTTGGTCAGTTCCCATCTGCGCGCCAACTGAAATCCAGCTGTGCGTAGATCTTTTCTAGTGTTTTCTCGCCGATTCCTTTAACGTAAATCAGATCTTCGGGAAAATCAAACGGCCCGTTCTTTGCCCGGTCGTCAAGCAACGCCTGAATCTGCCCACGGTTGATGCCCGTGAGTGTTTGCAGCTCCTCAAAATCTGCCGTGTTGACGTTCACCGCTCCGTTTGGCCAGTGAAACGGTTCCGTGCTTGCCAGAGGTTTGATGGAAGCTTGCAGATAGGTTACCGTCTCCCGGTTGTTCCAGTGAAGAATCAGCAGAGCACATATACAAGTCATGAGCAGCGCGAAAAAGCCAACCGCCCATGCTCTGCGCGTCATACGGTCTTTCGCACCTTCTGGCCCGCAGCGGTATCCTCCAGGATATAGCCCGCTGCCGTCACCGCGTTGCGCAGTTCATCAGATCGTTTCCAGTTCTTTTCCTTACGCGCAAGTTCGCGCTCCTTGAGCATCTCTGCAATCTCCGGCGGGATATCGTCGGTCTTCTTCAATAAGAGGCCCAAAACATCCGTCATACGGAGCATGGTTTTCTGCGCATGTTCAATCGCCTGTAGGCTGACGCCGGTCTGCGGGAGCTTAAAAATCTCACGTACCAGTTCAAACAGCGCTCCCAGCGCATCAGCCGTGTTCAGATCGTCAGCCATGGCGGCATTGAACTTTTCAAGCGCCTTGTCCGCTTCAGCGATGAGCAGCGTTTCAGCGGCATTTGGCTCACGGTTCTCAGCCGATTTCATCAGGAACACCAGCTGATCCCGTGCGCCGTACAGGCGTTCCAGGGCGCTGGCTGCCTGGTCAATCATATCGCGGCTGAAGCTCACAGGGCTGCGGTAATGCGCCGACAGCATGAACATGCGCACGTTTTCCAGATCGTACTGTTGAGATATTTCACGCACAGTGAAGAAGTTGCCCAGGGATTTGCTCATCTTTTCATTATCGATGTTGATAAACCCGTTATGCATCCAGTAGCGCACATAGGGTTTCCCTGTCGCGCCTTCACTCTGGGCGATCTCGTTTTCATGGTGCGGGAACAGAAGGTCTTTCCCGCCGGTGTGAATATCAATGGTCTCGCCAAGGTATTCCATGCTCATGGCAGAGCATTCGATATGCCAGCCCGGCCGCCCCATGCCCCACGGGCTTTCCCACGCGGGTTCGCCCGGCTTCTGCGCTTTCCAAAGCGCAAAATCCAGCGGGTCTTCCTTTTGTTCGTTCACATCGACGCGCGCACCGCTCTCCAGATCCTCCAGCTTTTGCCCGCACAGGCAACCATAATTTTGAAACGCGTGCACACGGTAATACACGTTGCCGTCCTGGGCATAGGCAAGCCCTTTCTGAATCAACTTTTCGATGATGCCGATAATCTGGGGTATGTGTTCGGTTGCACGCGGGTGCACTGTTGCGGGGCGGATGCCGAGTCCCTTTGCGTCGATAAAGTATTCCTTGATATTGCGCTCCGCCAGTTCCTTTACGGTGATACCTTCCTCGTTCGCGCGGGTAATCATTCGGTCGTCAATATCGGTGAAGTTCTGTACGAAGGTCACCTCATAACCGATCGATTCAAAATAGCGGCGGAGTACGTCGAAAAGAATGAACGGACGCGCGTTGCCGATATGAAAATAATCGTATACCGTTGGGCCGCAAGCATAGATACCGACCTTGCCCTCTTGCAGAGGTACAAACTCCTCTTTGGTTCTGGTTTTGCTGTTATAAATTCTCATGGTTTTTGATCCTCCATATGCGTCGGTTCCGCTTCATCGCTTGCCGTGATGTGGCACTGGTTGATGCTATTGATATCCTCTTGCTCACAGCCCAGTTTCCTGGCATGACGAACCAAACATTCCTCCAATAACAGGAGCCTGTTATACATTGCTTCCATGCGATCCTGCACCGGGTCGGGCAGATTGATCTGATCCAAATCAACGTCGGTGATCTGGTTGGCCTTGCGCACAATTCTGCCCGGGTTGCCTACCACGGTACAATACGGCGGAACATCCTTTAAAACAATTGCGCCTGCGCCGATTTTGGAATGATCGCCAATCGTAATCGGTCCAAGTACCTTTGCGCCAGCACCGATCGTGACGCCGTTGCCAATGGTGGGATGACGCTTGCCAACGTCCTTGCCGGTGCCGCCCAAAGTAACGCCCTGATAAATGGTCACATCGTCGCCAACGACTGCCGTTTCGCCGATGACCACGCCGTCGCCGTGGTCGATAAATACCCGCCGCCCGATGGTCGCGCCGGGATGGATTTCAATGCTTGTCTTCTTGCGGGTTCGCTGGCTCATAATTCTGGCGAGGATCGGATGACCCTTCTCCAAAAGCGCATGCGCTCTCCTGTGCCTGCGCAGAGCTTCAAGCCCCGGATAGCATAAGCGAACTTCCAGGCCGTTAACAGCCGCCGGATCGCGCAGCATGACAGCTTGTACGTCCTCACGCGCCCGGATTCGTCTTTCTCTCCAATTCATGATATTCCTCAATTCTTCGTCTGTGAAAAGCCTTCCCACTGGCCCGAAAACACTTCGTTGATGGAAGCGATCAGAATCTCCTGCGCGTTGACAGGTGTGCTTCCATCGGCTTGCCTGCGGGTATAGTCTCCGCACTTGTCCATCATCCAGCTTTTTTGGTTGTCCATCAGCTGGAGTTTCAGCACGTTTTCAATGGCCCGTCGACATCGTTCGTCGCGGATGAGGAACATCAGTTCATAACGTCGGTCAAGGTTGCGCGGCATCCAGTCCGCAGAGGACAAATACACCTCAGTGTCTCCCCCGTTTTCAAACAGAAAGGCACGCGCGTGCTCCAGGTGGCGGCCAACAATGGACACAACCTGAATATTCTCGCTCATCTGTTCGTCGCCGGGTATCAGCGTGCAGATGCCGCGGACAATCAGCCTGATCTTGACGCCAGCGGCGGAAGCGTCGTACAGCGCTTCGGTAACATTTTCATCGAGCAGCGAGTTCAT
>DAIOVG010000066.1:0-12950 GCA_036759125.1 Candidatus Limiplasma sp. | reverse complement strand
CTGCGCGAGATCAAAATGAAGGCCAGTACCCTGCAGGTGACCATCAAGGATCCCAAGCTGAAAACCATCACCCGGCAAGCGCCGCTGCCAACGCCCACGCACCTGCAAAAGGAGCTTGTAGATACGGCGATGGCTATTCTTCGCGCCAAATGGCGCATCATGCCCGACGGCCGCTGCGCACCCATCCGTATGCTGACCATCACCGGGCAGAACCTGGTGGCGGATGGCGAAGCCGCGCGGCAGCTGAGCCTGTTTGAGCTGGCAGACAGCGACAAGCCATCCGCTCAAACCGAGAAATACGAAAAGCTGGAAGCAGCCATCCAGCAGCTGTGTGAAAAGCACGGCGCGGGCAGCGTATCCATGGGCTGTGTGGAGAACGAGGCGCTCGGCATTCACACCTATGGAAAATACCGCAAAAAACGCAAAGAACTGCCCGGTGAAGCCGCCGGGCAGGAAGAATGAGCTATGCAATCGGCTGATCAGCCGTGCTTGATAAACGTACCCTCGCGCAGCTCCTGAAACGCAAGGTCCAGCTCCGCGCGGGTATTCATCACAATCGGGCCGCCCCAGGCCACAGGCTCGTGCAGCGGTTTTCCGGAGAAGACCATGAACCGCAGATCCTGATCCGGCATAGCCGACACCTGAACATAATCGCCGTCGCCAAACAGCACGGCGGATTTTTCCGCTACGGCCTGCCCGCCGATTTGCGCATCACCCTTGAGCAAAAACACAAACACCGTCTCGCCTGCTTTTGTATCCAGCTTGATGCTTTCACCCTTTGGCAGATCCACGTCGATCAACGTTGCCTGAATATGCCCCGTCGTAACCCCCTGTGTATCGCCATACCGGCCGGACAGCACACCCAGCTTCGCACCGCCGCTGTGCGTGCGCCCGATCATGTGGGGCGTGATGCTCAGATAGCTCGGGTGGGACATTTTTTCGCTTCTGGGCATATTCAGCCAAAGCTGGAACCCAAGCATACGCTCCGAGGGCTGCGGCATTTCCTGATGGAGGATGCCATTCCCCGACGCCATCCACTGGCTTTCGCCGTCCCGGATACTGCCCTTGTTGCCCAGGCTGTCCTCATGGTCGATCCTGCCCGCAAGCAGGTACGTGATGGTCTCGATTCCCCGGTGCGGGTGCATGGGGAAGCCCGCAATATAATCGGCGGGATCGGTCGAATCAAACGAATCCAGCATCAAAAACGGGTCGAAATCCTCCACCGTATCATTGGCAAGCACGCGTACAAGCCGCACACCGGCCCCGTCGCTTGTGCGGCGGCCGCGCACCAGGCGCTTGATATTTCGTTCATTCATTTTGGGTACTCTCCTTATCGTCGTCCGTAAATAAGTAGCCCGTCATCGACATGGAACCCATTGCACGCGCATCGTTGAACACCGTAATCCGGTCGCTTGCATCGCTAGCTCCCAGCACATACAGCAGCGGCGCGAAATGGTCCAGTGTCCGGAACGCGTACGCGGCGGCATCCCCCGCGCGCTGATAATCCGCCACGCGGCTAAACTGTCTTTCCAGAATACTGTCCTTGATGTAACGGTCAAACGTATCGGCCCAGGGATACCCCCCGTCCATCCCCCAGCTGAGCATACCCAGATTGTGAACGACGTTCCCGCTGCCCAGAATCAACACCCCCTGCCTGCGCAGCTCGCGGAGCTTTTCGCCCATGGCATAATGCGCCTGCGGGGTTGCCTGCCGGTCTACGCTAAGCTGAAACACAGGGATATCCGCCTTGGGAAACAGGTGCACAAGCACCGACCAGCTTCCGTGATCCAGCCCCCAGCTGTTGTCCACCTGTGCGGACAATAGTTCTCGCGTGATTCCCGCAAAACGGGGTGAACCGGGCGCTGAGTACCGTACCCTGTAGAGCGCATCGGGAAAGCCGTACATATCGTAGATCATTTTCAGGGCAGGGGCATCGGTTACCTGTGTGCCCGCGGTAAACCAGTGCGCTGACACGCAAAGAATAGCCTGTGGCGTCGGCAGCTGCGAACCGATTCGCCGCCACTGCCGCGAATAGGGATTGTCTTCAATTGCGTTCATCGGCGAACCATGACCGACGAACAATACCGGCTGCTTTTCCATGGATCAGCCCCCTGTCGTTGCGTCAATTGCACAGTTCAAACCAGTAGTTTCATTATACCGATTCCGGACAAAAAAGTCCATTGCCTCGCCCAGCCCCGGTTCACCGCTGTAACAATACGAATGCTTTGGTTTGAGAAAAGGTTTTTGGGGTACACTGGGAGTTGACACGATCCCTGTGCCCTCATCCGCCCGACTTTTTTACGGGAAGGAATTGCCATGATGAAACGAACAACTGCGGCATTGGCTGCCATACTGCTCCTTTTCCTGGTCCTCGCCGCCGGTAGCGCCGCGTCAGCCGCTGATATCCCATCCGCCCAGGCGCTGCTGGACGCCAGTACTCCCGATGCGCTGTTACAGCTGCGGGCGCAAATCGATCCCGTACTACGCGATAACGGCTTGTATCCGTATGCCGAGCTGAAACGGGGCGATACCGGCTATGAAGTCACCCTGCTGCAAACACAGCTTGCAGCCCTTGGGCTTTACAAGAAGAAAATTGTCGACGAATTCGGCAGCGGCACCTACAATGCCCTGCGGGAGTTTGAGAAAGCCAACGGCCTGAAAGTCAACGGCATTGCCTCCGCCGAGGATCAGCAACTGCTGTACCAAAAATCGGCCGTTCAGGCGTCAGACACAGCACCTGCCCTGACAGAGCCCTACGACACCTATACCCCAGAGGAGCTATATCAGCTTTGGGAGCAGATCAACACGGCGCTGCGGCTGGACGGAGGCTACCCCTATGAGGTCCTGCAAAAAGGCAACGTCGGGTACGAGGTGATCCAGCTGCAAACAAGGCTTAAGGAGCTGGGCTACTACGAGAAAACCATAGTCAGCAACTTTGGCAGCGGCACGTATAGCGCCGTGCGCAGTTTTCAATCGCAAAACGGATTGAAGGTCAACGGCATCGCGAGCGTTGAAACGCAGCAGCTTTTATACTCCGACACAGCCAAGGCCTATGTGAAGCAGTCCAGAACGACCACCACTAAAACAAATACCAACAGCGACGCCACATCCGGCGCAACGCCATAGTCCAATCAGCTTGAGCAAACAGGCGATCCATTGCGGATCGCCTGTTTGCGTAGGCGCAAGTTTTATAGCAATACCGCAAACACGATGGGGATGGTCGCGATACACAAAACGGTCGTCAGGGTCACCCCGCGGGATAAAAGCGTATAGTCCCCGCCGTACTGCTGAGCCATCATCACCGTCATGCTGCCGACCGGCGCGCTCATCATAATGATGCAAACGCCCAGCAGGTCTCCCCCGCCGATAGCGAGCTTCAGCACAAAGCCCAGCAGGATCGGCAATACCAGCAGCTTGAGCACCGAAAAGATCAACAGTTTCCAGTCTGAAAAGAACGAGAGGAATGATACCTGCGCAAGCGCCGCGCCGATGAGAAGCATGCTCAGTGGCGCGGTAAGGTTGCTGAGGTAGCCAAGCGGCACGTTGATCACGTCGGGCAGCTTGATTTTCAACAGATAAAACACCACGGCGACGATGCCTGAAAGCACCCCCGGATTGATCAGCTTGCGCCAGGAGGCGGTGTGCTGCGCCGGCTGCGAGATTGCCCGCTGCAAAATCATCACGCCGTAGGTATAGATCAGCACGTTGAACACGAGTATAAAAACCGAGGCATAGAGTATCGCCTGGCTGCCGAGAACCTCGTTAATCAGCGGAATGCCCAGATAGCCGATGTTTGAAAACACGGCCATCAGGGCATAGGCGCTGCCCTCCTCCCGGCCAAGGCGAAACAGCCTGGGCAGCACGGCGGCGGTCGCAATCAGCACAGCAAACATCAACAGTGCGATCAGCAGGGTGGTCAGCAGCTGCGCGCCGGGTATGTTGTGCTCTGTCTGCGAGGAGCCGATCAGCAGCGCCGGGTTGGCAACATACAGCACAATCGCCGACAGCTTGCGGCTGCTCGGCTCGTCGAGAACGCGCACCTTGGCCAGCAACAGTCCCACAAGCATCAGGATCAGGAAAACCAGCATTTTTTCCAAAATCAGCATGCAATCGGTATCCTTTTCAATCGAACTTGCGGATAAACATCGTATCCTCTTCCAGCAGCTTCTCCACGGTATCAAAGCCCAGCTGCTTGAGCAGCTCGATCACAAAGGGATTGTCGATAGGCGTTTCATAGGCGGCCTGCTTGCCGTAGGCGTTCACGTTCACGGTGGCATCGTCCTTGTCGATCAGCGATTTCGGCCCGCCAACACAGCCGCCCACGCAGCCCATGCCCTCGATAAAGTTGGCCTGCACCGTACCGTCCAGTATGCTTTTGAGCATCTCCTTGCACGCGCGGATGCCATCGGCATGGCCGGAACGTATCTGAATTTCCCGGTCCGGGCGCAGCTTTTTGAGCGTGTTTTTCACCGCCTCGCTGACGCCGGAGGTCACCGCGTAGCGTATGCCTGCCTTGGAGGAATGGTCGCGGTTGTCCTCCTCCAGCTTCGCGGGGTCGATGGCCGCGGCCTCCAGAATATCGCGGATCTCCTCAAAGGTCAGCACGAAGTCCACGGCATCGGCAATATCCGGCTCCCGCGCCTCGGCCTTCTTGGCGATGCAGGGTCCGATAAACACGGTTTTGGCGTCCTTCTCCACTGCCTTGATGGCCTTGCCGCAGGCAACCATCGGCGATACGGACGGCGGCAGATGCGGCACCAGCTGGCGGTACACCTTCTTGATCATGGCAATCCACATGGGACAGCAGCAGCTGGTGAGCATGAAATCCTTATCCGTATGGATGGATTTGTCAAACTCCAGCGCTTCCTTCAGGGTCAGAATATCGGCAAACAGCGCGACCTCCACCATTCCGGCAAAGCCGAGCTGCTTGAACGCGCTTCTGAGCTTGCCGGGCGTGACAGCTTTGGAAAACTGGCTGATGTACGCCGGGGCAATCATCGCGTATACGGGATGCTTTTCCTCGTTGATGAGCGTAAACATCGGCACGGCTTCCTTGATCTCGGCGAGGTTGTTCTTCTCGCAGGCGATGATGCAATCACCGCAGCCGATGCAGTCTTCCTTGGCGATGGTCACCTGGCCGTTTTCATCGTGACGGATGGCGCTAAAAAAGCAGACGCTGGCGCATTTGTCCTGCTGTTCAGGCGGGCAATCGCATGTACCCAGCCGCACAACCGGCGGCTGGATTCTGGGCTTGAGCAGGCAGGAAAGCTGATGCGGATCGCAATCGGCTTCAGCCCCGGCCTTTTTGATTTCGCTGTCCAGTTTCTTGTTGACCCCGGCCTCCATCAGCCGCCGGTATAGGGATGAGAATGTCTGCATGGTGTTTTCCTTTCTCATCTGTCGGAATTCGCTCAAAGCATTGACCCGTTTGATATACTTCATTCTATCATCACATCGGCGCGTTGACAACGCGCTGCTTTTTGCTATGATGGGTGGAGTGTGAGGATTGCGAGGTAGTGGATATGCTGATCAACCAGCGTCATGCGGAGTTTTCCCTGGCATACAGCGCAGAACCGGCTCAGGCTGGCGATGGTGCGTTTATCTTTCGCAGCGGTGAGGTGCTGCTGCGTGCCGAAACTATGGCTAGCCGCATCCCCGCATGGGAAGCAGTCGCGGATATCCCATTGCATGCCCCCGCCAGGCACGCGTTTACACAGGACGGACGTCGGTACTTTATCGCCGAAGCGGTGGCCGACACGCCCACGCCGGATGGACTGAACTGGGAAACCGTGCGCGTGTTTCGTACATTGCAGCCGGAAACGGACGCCGCGCTGCTGCTCACCGCCCGGCATCTGTTCAACTGGTATCAAAGCCGCAACGCCTGCTGCCTGTGCAGCGGTTCGGTACGCCCCCACGAAACCGAACGCGCGCTGGTATGCGACCAGTGCGGCTATGTGAACTACCCAAGCGTGCTCCCGGCGGTGATCGTAGCCATTACCGACAACGACAGGCTGCTTTTGGCGCGCAACGCGCAGAATGTATTCCGCTTTTTCTCCCTCATCGCAGGGTTTGTGGAGGTCGGCGAAACGGCCGAGCAGGCCGTTCACCGGGAAGTGCTGGAGGAGGTTGGGTTACGCGTGAAAAATGTCCGCTATGTCGCAAGCCAGCCCTGGGGCATCTCCCAAAGCCTGATGCTGGGGTTCACCGCCGAGCTGGACGGCCCCGATACAATCCGCCTGCAGGAAAGCGAGCTTGCTGAAGCCCGCTGGTTCACCCGCGCGGACGTACCGCACAACGACAGCACCACGAGCATCGCGTTTGATATGATGGAACGGTTCAGGCTGGGGCAGCTATAGTCCACTGATTATGACATTCTCTTTTCTGGATAAGCAACAGCGGACGCCTTATTGTAGGCGTCCGCTTTGCGTATCCTGTGGTTTCGATTTTCAGTCTGATACGGTGGTTTTCTCAGCAATATGACGCGTACGGTCTATATACGGCATTCGCGCACCCGCTTGCGTGTTGAAGCGCTGGAAAGATACGATCAAAACAAGGCTATTGGATCAGCGTATCCACCATGGCTTCCCCGGCTTCTGTGAGCATCATGCTTCCCAGCTCCAGGATCGGCGTATCGAACGTAGCGCCCGGTTTTTGAGCCGCTTCCCTGACCGTTTCCGCAAAGTACGCGTACAGCTCGGAGGCCTTATACTCCTCATAGGGGTAGTTTTTCAGCGGGATATCGTAATCCAGCGTGAGCAAATCCATGTCTTCCAAAAGGGACAGCTCTTTACCAATCTGCTTGACCTGTTCCATCGTATCGTCGGCTGAGCCCAGATAGACAGGATCCAGCGCCACGGCATGCCGTGTGTCATCGCCTGCTTTAGCGACTGAAAAACACGCAACGGGCAAGAACCTCCGCTCCCGCAGCGCAAGCAGGAAATCCACCTGTATGTTGGTTAAGCCTTCCGGCGTTGATACGGGAGCGTGCGTATGGCCGCAGCCGCAGTGTTCGTCGTGGTGGTGATGCTCTGTATGATTGCAGCCCTGGTGGCCTGCCCCGCAGCCGCATGGTTCTGTGTGTTGGTGCATTGTGTTACCGCCTTTATTGCTATTGGGTATGATTGAGTATATACCAAAACGCAGCGAACCGAAACATCCGCAGCCAAATAACACGGCTGCGGCGATGGAAGCCCGGAAACGGGTCAATGCGAAAACCGTATGCTGCCGTTTCATCGCAGGGGCAAAGACATAGTTCATATATGTATGGTTTTTCGTGTATATACAACAAATCCGCATCATATTGACAAAGCCTGATATTCTGCTATGATAAAAATAGCTTATCGTTTTAGCAAATTGGGGGCATCGGAAAATGAAGGAGTCCTCCTCGTCGCAATTGCGTAAGATTGCGGAATCATTACAGTTATCGCAGAGCACCGTTTCCATTGTTCTCAATGGGCGCGGAGACGAGCTTCGCATATCCAAGGCAACCCAGAGCCGCGTGCTGGAGGCTGCCCGCGCGTTTGATTACCGTCCCAACATTTATGCGCGCAGGCTGCGCAAAAGCAGTACGTCTACAGCAAGCATCGTCGGTATTTTCTGGAACAGCCTGTTTTTGGAAGAAAGCATGGGCCGTTTTTTTCGCGGCGCGATCAGCTATGTGGAAGAGCATAACCTGAACTGTGAATTCATCATTCGTTTTTTTCAGCCAGATCATCTGGACGCCCTGCGTGACCAGTTTACCTCGTGGCAGTTCAGCAGCATCATCGTCAGCGGCGCATCTCCCAAGGACATTGAAATGCTGGAAGCGCATCAGGATGCAGTGCCCATCGTAGTCGCCAACGACAGCAGCGCCAACATCAGCGGCATCTCGGTGGACCACTATCAGCTGGGCAAGCGCTGTGCCAATACGCTGATAGAGCACGGGCACCGCCGCATCGCGATCATCGGGGTGGATACCCGCTCGCCGGGGTCATCCATCCGGCTTGCCGGGTTTATGGATGGCTGCCATGAGCATCAAATGGAAGTCCCCGATGCCTGGCAGGCATCGCTGAAATCGGACGACAGCCAGGCCTGCGGCCGATTCCTGGACTCCGCTTTTGCCAGCCCCGCCCCGCCCACAGCCCTATTTGTTTTGCGCGATAACAGCGCGGTGAATGTGATTCTTGCCATGCGTGAGCGCGGAATCGGCATCAATGAGGATTGTGCGCTATTGGTGCACGGCGTGAACAACATCATGCAGGTGCTTGCGCCCAAGGTGTCCTTTGTCAACATCACAATGGAAGACTTTGCAAACCTCAGCATGGATCTGGCCGTGACGCTGATGAATAACAGAATCACATCGCCGCTCAAGCGCATTCTCACCCCGAAAATGCAAATTAACCATTTGCTGCGGATAAATAGCTAAAATATTAGCTTCTTAACAGAAGAGTTTCCACACAATAGGCGATCCGTTCGGGTCGCCTGTTGACTTACACGGTCCCTTCTCCCCACGCTTGTCATTGTGTGCCATTCTTGCCTGATAATGTCCATATTTTCCATTTAAGAACTGTTCCAACAGTCAATATGCGTTCTATTTGGTCTAACATTCGCCAATTCATCTAAAATTTTTCGAAAATTCCATGCTCTAGTTATTGACAATGATCGCAGGATACTCGTATAATCAAGAAAACTAAATCGAAATAGCAATTATTTCGAAAAACTGAACGGAGGTATCCCAATGAAGAAGGTCCTAAGCGTACTCATGGCTTTCTCAATGCTCCTTGGCCTCGCGTCTTTCGCAGGCGCAGAAAGCACCGAACCCATCACCATTTCGTTTTGGAATGGCTGGACTGGCGCCGACGGCGATGTGCTGATTGAAAAGGTTGACGAGTTCAACGAAACCAACCCCTATGGCATTACCGTGGAGATGGACATCAACGCGGAATTCCAGACCAAGATCGCCGCTACGTTTGCGGCAAACGAAGGCCCCACGGTGATCCTGGGCGCCAACAACTATCCCGACATGTACGGCGATTATCTCAGCGACATGACGGATATCTTCACCCTGACAGATCTCAACAGAGACAACTTCCTGCCCAGCTACCTGGATGCCTTCACCCGCGGCGAAACGCTGTATGGCATGCCTTTCCAGGTCACCAGCCGTTTCATGTACTGGAACAAGGATCTGTTCGCAGCCGCAGGCCTGGACCCCGATGTGCCCCCGGCCAGCTATGAAGAATGGGCCGAGTTCGCCTCCAAAATCACCAATGAGGACATGAACGTTTACGGTTCCGGCATCAGCTACAACAACATCTTCACCAACCTGCAGCTTCTGCAGCGCATGGGCGGCCTGTTTGTTGATTTTGACGCCGACGGCAACCTGAAAGCCAACTTTGCCGGCAACGAAGGCTATGCCAAATTCCTCAACTGGCTCAAAGCCATGATCGACGCAGAGGACAACCCCCTGGAGTCCGATACCGAGAGCATGTTCAAGGCCGGCCAGGTTGCCATTATGCCCAGCGGCGCATGGACCAGCGCAGGCGCGGACGCAGCCGGCATCAACTACGGTGTTGCCATGCTGCCCTATGGCGATGCAGGTCCCATGAACCCCTCGTCCGTCACCGGCTTCTGTGTAACCAAGTTTGCGACCGAAGCTGAAAGGCTTGCCGCGTACCGCTTTATCGAGTGGTGGTATGTTGGCGACAGCGCCACCGAAATGACCGGCGCGTTGGCCTGGTCGCTGGTTTGCGGCTATCCGGGCTACTACCTGCCCGCCATCAACGACGATCGCTATCAGGCTTCTGAAAAGCTCGCCATGATGACCTCCACCGATCCCGCCGCCGCCACCACCTACATGGCGCCGATCGAGTTCACCCAGACCTATCTGCTGGCCGTTGAAGTCATCGAAGCGATGATCGAGGACGTCGTCATCGACAGCCAATCCGCTGAAATCGCTCTGGAGAACGCACAGGCAGGCGCAGACGCACTGCTGAAATAATATCTCGTTGCGCAGTATTCCGCGAAGGGGGCCGGGGCCCTGAGCCCCGGTTCCCTTTTCTGATACATAAGGAGGACAACCCATGGAGATGTCCATTGGAAAAAAGCACCTGCGCAAGCGGATGGTCCCGTATTTGTTCATCGCGCCGGTTATGCTTCTTTTGCTGGTTTTCAACATCGTTCCGCTGCTGGGTGCGTTTGGCACCAGCCTGTTTGACATCACCACCACGCTCAACAACAGCACGTTTCTGGGGCTTGGCAACTTTCAGGAGGTCTTTACGGACTGGCGGTTCTGGAACAGCCTGAAGGTCACCTTCAAATGGACCATTGTGGAGGTTCCCATCCAGCTGTTCATCGCCATCTCGCTGGCGGGGTTGCTCACCAAAAACACAAAATCCAATAAAATCTTCCGCGCTATTTATTTCATGCCGATCATTTGCTCGGCAACCGCGACAGGCATTATGTGGAAGCTGATTCTGCACTCCAATGTAGGCTATGTCACCTATATGTTCCGGCTGCTTGGCTTTGGCAAGATCAACTTCATGAACAACTCCGACATCACCATCTATGTCATCGTGTTTATGTCCGTATGGAAGACCTTCGGTATTTCGACGACGATTCTGATCGGCGCCATGCAAAACGTGCCGAACAGCCTGTACGAGGCCGCCGATATTGATAACTGCGGAAAATTTAAACAATTCTTCTATATCACACTTCCCAGCGTTAAGCCGACGCTCTGGTTCCTGGTGATGACGCGCGTCATCGGCTCGTTCCAGGTGTTTGATATTGTATATACAACAACGGGGGGAGGGCCAAATTACACCACGGAAACGCTGGTTTCGTACATTTATACCCGAGGGTTTGAAATCAACCGTATGGGGTACGCCTCCGCGTTGTCGATCGTGCTTTTGGCTATTGTGCTGCTCATCACCCTGGTGATGTACACCGCCATGCTCAGACGCGAAACAGATTAAGGAGGCGCGCCATGTCTATCAGAATGAAACGCCGCGTTGCCGGCATCCCCATCTTCCTTTTGCTGTTGATCATCGCGTTGATCGTGCTGCTGCCTGTACTGTGGATGATGATCAGCTCCTTCAAGCCCGCCAAGGAAATTATCAGCTTCCCCCCCACATTGTTTTTCAAAGAGTTCTCACTGGAAAACTATCTGCGGCTTAGCAAGCGGCTGAAGATTTTCAGCTACGTGCAGAATTCGCTGATCTATGCTACACTCACCACATTGCCGTCGGTGTTCATTTGTTCGCTGGCCGGGTACGCGTTTGCGCGCTTTCAGTTCAAAGGCCGCAATTTTCTGTTTATCACCGTTCTGGCTACGATGATGATCCCGTTCCAGGTCATTATGATTCCGCTGTTCCTGGTCGTGAAAACCATGGGCATGTACGACAGCTATGCCGGGTTGATTTTACCCAAGCTCGCAGTCGCCATCTCCATATTCATGATGCGCTCCGCCTTCGTAGCCCTGCCAAAGGAGCTGGACGAGGCTGGACGCATAGACGGCGTAACGGAGTTCGGCCTCTACTGGAAGATCATGCTCCCGCAGGTGGTTCCCACCATGATCACCATGATGATTCTGGGCGTCAATGCTGCCTGGAACGACCTGATGTGGCCGCTTCTGGTCACAGGCACCACCAAAATGCGCACGCTGGCCAACGGTCTGGCGCTGTTCATCGGCTCGGATACCTCTGAATACGGTCCGGCCTTCGCGGGCGCGCTGATCTCCATCATGCCGATGCTCGTACTCTACATCATCGGGCAGCGTTACTTTGTCGAAGGTGCCGTGACCAGCGGCTTGAAGGGATAATCGCAGATCTGTAAGGAGAATATCGCATGTCTTTATTTTACAAAACGCTTACAAAGCTGCAGCGCAGCCTGTACCTCTATTTTCCGGGAGAGGAAAACCGCACCCCGTTCAAGCGCTGCAGCCTGACTGTGCTGATGGACGACGTTACCCAGGAGAGCGTGGAGGCCGCCTTGCGCGACCTTCATTTGCAGGAGCTGGCCGATCAGCAGGAGCTGATCCTGAGCTTTCCGGTTCCCGTACAGGGTGGCTGGAACGCGTCGCTGGACCCAGCCGGACCCGATGACGTTATGGTGTTTCGCGCGATGCAGGATGCACTCGCCAAGGTGGATGACGCTCCCCTGCCCGTAAACGCCATCGGCATTCCCACGCTGGAAGCCATGCTGAGCACCTGGCATCCCATGAACGACACCAAATATGTGCTGGGCATCGGCAGCGGCGCAGATATGGCACTTACGCTGGCCGCAACCAGTCCCGATAATCTCGCCGCCGTTGTGGCGGTGCAGGGCACCTTGTACCCCCTGGCATTAGAGCAGGCCGCCTATGCCCCGATGCCTGTGTGGCTGTGCGGCTGCGATCAGGGGGCGGCGGCCTATTTCTGCCGTGCCAATCTGGCGGCGCTGGTCTCCGATTCGCCGGAACGCGCTGTGTTTGAGAACACAGCCAACCCGCTGCAACAGGTGCGGCTTTGCAAGCAAACGACTATGGTGAATGCCGACCTGCTCAAGGATGCCTGGGAAACCCTCTTCAGCCAGGTGCGCCGCCCCAACACGGGTGCCCATGGCGATATCGAGCCGCGCATACCGCACCCCTCGACGCTCATGGAATGCCATGTGGAAGAAACCGTGCTCCCCGACGGTCTCCCCCATACCTGGTTTTTGCATGTCCCGGCAAGCGTAAAGGCAAACCCGGCAGTCAAAGCGCCTTTGATGATGTTCTTTCACGGCGGCTCCGACAACCCTGCCGAAGCGGCCGAGATGACGAAGTTCCACGAGCTGGGCGAGGCGGAAGGCTTTATCACCTGCTATCCCTGGGGCACCGACCGCTGCGGCTGGAACTCCAGTATGATGCCCGACCTGATGGACGACGTTGCCTTCAGCGCGCAGCTGATCGACTATCTGATTGAACACTACCCGGTTGACAAGGGCCGGGTGTACCT
>DAIOVG010000065.1:0-13333 GCA_036759125.1 Candidatus Limiplasma sp. | reverse complement strand
GCGGTGTTTGATGAACCGACAAAGAGCCTGATTTATTCACGGTTCGCCAATCCCACAGTGATGGCGGTGGAGCAGAAGATAGCCGAGCTGGAAGGCGGCGTGGGCGCGATGTGCACCACCTCGGGGCAGGCGGCCAATCTGCTGGCGATTTTGAACCTCTGCGCCGCGGGCGATAGCTTTATCGCGACTACCCAGATTTACGGCGGCACGGTAAACCTGTTTGCCTTCACGCTCAAGCGGCTGGGTATCGAGTGCATCTTTGTGCCGGGCAATGCCACCGCCCAAGAGCTGGATGCCGCGTTCAAACCCAATACCAAGCTGGTGTTTGGCGAAACGCTTGCCAATCCGGCGCTGACGGTGCTGGATATCGAGCTGTTTGCCAGGGTGGCGCACGCGCACAATGTGCCCCTGATCATCGACAACACCTTTGCCACGCCTATTTTGTGCAAGCCGATTGCCTTTGGCGCGGATATCGTAACCCATTCCACCACCAAGTATATGGACGGCCACGCCGTACAGGGCGGCGGCGTAATTGTGGACAGCGGCAACTTCGACTGGCGCAGCGGCAACTTTCCGGAGCTGACCGAGCCGGACGAATCCTATCACGGCATTGTGTATGTGGAAACATACGGCAAGGCCGCCTATATCATTAAAGCCCGTATGCAGCTGATGCGCGATTTCGGCGCGTATCCGGCGGCGCATTCCGCGTTTTTGCTCAACCTGGGGCTGGAAACCCTGGCCATCCGCATGGAACGCTACTGCGATAACGCCATGCGGGTCGCCAATTACCTGCAGGCAAGCGATAAGATCGAGTCCGTCAGCTATCCGGGCCTGGAAAATGATCCATATAATGAACTGGCAAAGAAGTATTTAAAGGGAACCAGCGGCGTGATTTCCATGGTCATGAAGGGCGGCAAGCAGGGCGCTGTGCGCTTTATGGATTCGCTCAAGATGGCCTCCAACGAGGTGCACGTGTGCGACATCCGCACCTGCGTGCTGCACCCCGCCAGCGAAACCCACCGCCAGCTGACCGAGGAACAGCTCGCCGCCTGCGGCATCAACCCCGGCATGGTGCGCCTGTCGGTGGGGCTTGAAAATATCGACGATATTCTGGAAGATCTGGAGCAGGCGCTGCAAAACGTATAAAATGCTGCTGATATCCATGCAGGTTCACCGTAGAATCAACCAATAGGGTTTCAGGTGTTCGTTCGCCGCTTCGGCTCATCCATTCCGCCTCAAAATGCCGGTGAAATGGACAAGCCGGCGGCGAACGAAATCATTTACGGGAATCTTACATATCCCTGACATGCCTTTTCCAAAAGCGTTTGACAATCTACATTTCAAGTGATAATATGTTACAGTTGCCCTTTGTGTGCATCTGTATGCAGTCGGCGACGCGGTAAACAGCCGGAAACGGTTGATACCAGGCCACTTTGACCATCCTATGGAGGAGTGAACCCGGCATGGACGAAGCGCTTCGCAATCCGGCAAAACGCGTGGTCGGCTTAAAGCAGGTGCTGCGCGCCGTAAAATCCGGCCAGGCAGCAAAGGTTTACCTGTGCACGGATGCCGACGAGTTCATCTACCGCCAGGTGGAGTCCGCCTGTGAGGAGCACAAGGTGCCCATCATCCAGACGGACAGCATGGAGGCGCTCGGCAAGGCCTGCCTCATCGCCGTCAAAACAGCCGCAGCGGCCATCCTCAGGTAGCCGCACAGTTCCCGGTCATATCGCTCCCGGGGTTGAGGAGCTTTATGGATAAATAACTCGGAGGTGTTCTATTTGCCCACGATCAATCAGTTGGTTCGCAAAGGGCGCAAGAAAATGGTGGAGAAGTCCATGTCTCCCATTCTGCAGAGCTGCCCGCAGAAACGCGGCGTATGCCTCAGCGTGAAGACACGGACGCCTAAAAAGCCTAACTCCGCCCTGCGCAAAATTGCACGTATCCGTCTGACGAATCAGATCGAAGGTACGTGTTATATTCCCGGCATCGGCCATAATCTGCAGGAGCACAGCGTGGTGCTGATCCGCGGCGGCCGCGTACGCGATCTTCCCGGCGTCCGCTATCACATCATCCGCGGCGCGCTGGATACCGCTGGCGTTGCCAACCGTAAACAAGGCCGTTCCCTGTACGGCGCAAAGAAGAAGTAATCAATCCCTTCTTCATGCCTTTGCGTTTCTCATGCAGGAGCCATTTCTAAGCGGGCGCAGGCGATCGTCTACGATAAAGGTAGATTTTCACACCGCGTGGCTTTCCGGTTTGCGGAGCGGCTGATGCTGACGGCCGTCAGGAATCCCGTGTTAAGCGCACATGCCAACGGAACAAGCCTACAATCATTTAGGAGGTAGAATTATGCCCCGTCGCGGTTTTATACCCAAGCGCGAGGTGCTGCCCGATCCCGTATACGGGACCACGGTTGTCACCAAACTGATCAACCAGATCATGCTGGACGGCAAGCGCGGCACTGCGCAGCGTATCTGCTACACAGCATTTGAAGCCATCGCCGAGAAATCCGGCAAGGACGCCAACGACGTCTTCGCCGCCGCCCTGGCCAACGTATCCCCGCAGCTGGAAGTCAAAGCCCGCCGTGTTGGCGGCGCCACCTACCAGGTGCCTATCGAAATCCGCCCCGAACGCCGCCAGACCCTGGGGCTTCGCTGGCTCATCGATTTCAGCCGCAAGCGCGGTGAAAAGACCATGGCCGAGCGCCTCGCCGGCGAACTGCTCGACGCCGCCAACAACACCGGCAGCGCCGTGAAACGCAAAGAGGAAATGCACCGCATGGCCGAAGCCAACAAGGCATTCGCACACTACCGCTGGTAAAAACCAGCTCGCTTTTACGCGCAAACGAAAGGAGACCCATACTCTATGCACAGAAGCCACACGCTCGACAAGGTGCGTAATATCGGCATTATGGCACATATCGATGCCGGAAAGACAACTACCACCGAGCGCATACTCTTCTATACCGGTCGTACGCATCGGTTAGGTGAAGTGCATGAAGGCGCCGCCACCATGGACTGGATGGAGCAGGAGCAGGAACGCGGTATCACCATCACCTCCGCTGCTACCACCCGTCAATGGAAGGGCCATCGCATTAATATCATCGATACACCCGGTCACGTGGACTTCACCGTTGAGGTGGAGCGTAGTTTGCGTGTGCTCGACGGCTCCGTAGCCGTGTTCTGCGCCAAAGGCGGCGTGGAACCCCAGAGCGAAACCGTGTGGAGACAGGCAAACCGTTATCACGTACCCCGCATTGCTTATATCAACAAGATGGACATCATGGGCGCGGACTTCTTCCGTGTCGTCAAAATGATGAAAGAGCGCCTGGGCGCCAACGTTGTGCCCATTCAGCTTCCCATTGGTAAGGAAGCGGACTTCAAGGGCATCATCGATCTTGTGAACATGAAGGCCGAAGTGTACTATGATGACGAAGGCAAGGACGTGCGCGAAGAGGAGATCCCCGAAGCGCTGAAAGCACAGGCCGAGGAATATCGGCAAATGCTCATCGAGGCTATTGCCGAGCAGGATGAAACGCTGCTGGAGAAGTTTTTCGAGGGCGAGGAGATTTCCACCGAGGAAATCAAGGAAGCCATCCGGAAATCGACCATCGCATGCGATATGACCCCTGTTCTGTGCGGTACCTCGTACCGGAACAAAGGTGTACAGCCGATGCTGGATGCGGTGGTGGACTATATGCCTTCCCCGCTGGACGTTCCGGCCATCAAAGGCCAGAAGCCCGATCATCCCGAAGTCGAGCTGACGCGCAAGGCGTCCGACGAAGAACCCTTCGCGGCGCTTGCCTTCAAAATCATGACCGACCCGTTCGTGGGCAAGCTTGCGTTTGTTCGCGTGTACTCGGGCCAGATTGATGCCGGCAGCTACACCTATAATTCCACAAAGCAAAAACGCGAACGCATCGGCCGTCTGGTGATGATGCACGCCAACCACCGCGAAGAGGTTGAAACTGTCTTTGCCGGTGAGATTTGCGGTATCGTCGGCCTAAAGGACACCACCACCGCCGATACGCTGTGCGATCAGAAACATCCCATCATCCTCGAGTCGATGGAGTTCCCGGACCCCGTGATCCAGGTCGCCATCGAGCCCAAAACCAAAGCCGGTCAGGAAAAAATGACTCTGGCGCTGGTCAAGCTCGCCGAGGAAGACCCGACGTTTAAAACCTACACCGATCCCCAGACCGGGCAAACCATTATTGCCGGTATGGGTGAACTGCATCTGGAAATCATCGTGGACCGGCTCCTGCGTGAGTTCAAGGTGGAAGCAACCGTGGGTAAACCCCAGGTGGCCTACCGCGAAACCATCCGCAGGACAGCCGAAGGCGAAGGCCGCTATGTGCGCCAGACCGGCGGACACGGCCAGTTCGGTCACTGTAAAATCCGTATCGAACCGGCAGAGCCCGGCGCCGGATACTCCTTCGAGTCCAAAATCATCGGCGGCGTGATTCCCAAGGAATTCATTGCCCCGATCGACGCGGGTATCAAGGAAGCCTCACAGTCCGGCATCGTCGGCGGTTTCGAAGTTGTGGACTTCAAAGCCACGGTTTTCGACGGAAGCTATCATGAGGTCGATTCCTCGGAAATCGCCTTTAAAATCGCCGGCTCCATGGCGTTCAAAGAAGCCCTCAAGCACGCTGACAGCTGCCTGATGGAGCCTTCCATGAAGGTCGAGGTCATCATTCCAGAGCAGTATATGGGCGATGTGATCGGCGACATCACCAGCCGCAGAGGCCGCATCGAAGGCATGGAAGCCCGCATGGGCGAGCAGAGCGTGCACGCGTTTGTGCCGCTGAGCGAAATGTTCGGCTACGCAACAGACCTTCGCAGCCGCACACAGGGCCGCGGATTGTTCACGATGCAGTTCGATCACTATGAACAGGTACCCAAGAGCATCGCCGAAAAGGTATCCGGACGCAAAGAAGACTAACGAAATCAGATATTGGAGGTGCCGGCAATGGCAAGTATCGCCCGGAACAGAGTTGTGTTGGCTTGCACCGAGTGTAAGCAGAGAAATTACAATACGCTCAAAAACAAGAAAAACACGCCCGATCGCATTGAGCTGAATAAGTACTGTCGTTTCTGCAAAAAGCACACGGCTCACCGCGAAACGAAGTAACGGATAGGAGCAAAGTACGATGGCAAACACAAACAAACTGCCGGCCAAGAAGCAAAGCTCCAACGCTTTGGTGAAAACCGGTTCCGCCTTCAAAAGGTTCTTTTTGAAGATCGGAAACGCGTTTAAAAACACCTGGCACGAGCTGCGCAAAGTCACCTGGCCGACCAGGGAAAAGCTGGTTAACTTTTCCATCATCGTCATCCTGATGATCGTCTTCCTGATGGTGATCATCGGGCTGCTGGATACCGGCGCGTCCGCGCTGATTCAGCTGATGATGCCCAAGGCATAAGGAGTAAGGGAATGGCCGAGAAAAAAAACGAGCCCTGCTGGTATGTTGTGCACACCTATTCCGGCTACGAGAATAAGGTGAAGGACAACATCGAAAAATCTGTGGAGAATAACGGCATGCAGGATCTGATCCTGGACGTCCGCGTTCCCGTGGAAGATGTTGTCGAGATCAAAAACAACCGCCGCGTCAAAACCCAGCGCAAGGTATACCCCGGTTATGTGCTGGTGCACATGATCGAGACCAGCGAAAGCTGGTACCTTGTGCGCAATACCCGCGGCGTTACCGGCTTTGTGGGCCCGGAAAGCAAACCTGTACCGCTGACGGACGCCGAAGTGAACATGATGCTGTCCACGCAGGAACACAGCGTGGAGTTCGGCATTGCCATCGGCGAAGAGGTGCGCATTCTGTCCGGCCCGCTGGAGAACTTCACCGGCTTTGTGGAAGATGTCGATACCGTGCGGCAGAAGCTGACCGTCAAGGTAAAGATGTTCCTTGGGCGCGAAATGCCCGTAGAAGTCGGCCTGGAAGAAGTAACCAAGGTTTGATTGATCGCTGAGGCGGTCAACAAAGCGCACGCAGTGCGCGCTGCGCCTTTCCACTGTGGAAAGGTCGTGGGAGGAGCATGTACTGTTCCGTATGACCACAAATCTGAGGAGGCAATAACCCATGGCAAAGAAGATCCAATCCATCATCAAATTGCAGGTGCCCGCCACCAAGGCTACGCCTGCGCCGCCGATCGGCCCCGCGCTGGGTCAGCACGGCGTGAACATCCCGGGCTTCTGTAAAGATTTCAACGAACGCACGGCCAAGGATGCCGGCCTGATCATCCCCGTGGTGATCACCGTGTATGCCGACCGTACGTTTACCTTCATTACCAAAACGCCGCCGGTGCCTGTTCTGATCAAAAAAGAACTGGGGCTGGAAAGCGCAAGCGGTGTGCCTAACCGTGACAAGGTGGGTAAGCTCACCAAGGAGCAGGTGCGCAAGATCGCCGAGATCAAGCGTCCCGACGTGAACGCGACGGACATCGAAAGCATCGAGAGCATGGTGAAAGGCACCGCGCGCTCCATGGGCATCACGGTTGAGGAATAACATTGCTAGAATTGTGGGAGGACATTGCGCCGCTATTACCACAGGGAGGATTTGAATCATGAAACACGGAAAGAAATATACCGACAGCGTCAAGCTGCTTGAGCCGCAGAAAGCTTACGATCCCGAGGAAGCCTGCGATCTGGCGATCCAGACCAGCAAGGCCAAGTTTGACGAGACCATCGAGCTGTCCGTCCGCCTCAACGTCGACCCCCGCCACGCAGACCAGCAGGTCCGCGGTGCGATCGTGCTGCCGCACGGCACGGGCAAAACCGTCCGCGTGGTTGTCATCACCAAGGGCGATAAGATCAAGGAAGCCGAAGAAGCCGGTGCGGATTTCATCGGCGCGGAAGAGCTCGTGCAGAAAATTCAGACCGAAAACTGGTTTGATTTTGATGTCATCGTTGCCACCCCGGACATGATGGGCGTCATCGGCCGCATCGGCCGTATCCTGGGCCCCAAGGGCCTCATGCCTAACCCCAAGTCCGGCACGGTTACCATGGATATTGCCAAGGCCGTCTCCGACATCAAGGCCGGTAAAGTCGAATACCGCGTCGACAAGACCGCCATCATCCACTGCCCGATCGGCAAAGCGTCTTTTGGCAAAGAGAAGCTCAATGAGAACCTGCAGGTGCTCATGGAAGCCATCATCAAGGCCAAGCCTCCTGTCGCCAAAGGCACCTACCTCCGCTCGGTGTACCTGAGCGCGACCATGGGCCCGGCCGTGAAGGTCAACACGCTGAAGTTCTAAATCTGATTTCGTTTCAAGCCCGGCGCAGCTGCGCCGGGCCTTTTACTTGTCCATATTTGATGGATTGTCATCCATCCGCTATAATAAGACATCCTTGAGAAGAGTGGAGATGAATAATGAAGATGAATACCTTGCGTGTAGTGTATATGGGGCAGACCGCCTATCAGGCGGCGCTGGATATCCAGACGGCGCTGCATGCGCGTGTCATGAACGGCGAGACGGACGACACGCTATTGCTGCTGGAGCACCCGCCTGTGATCACGATGGGGCAGAGCGCTGTGCATGAGAACGTCTATTTGAGCGAGGAGCAACGCAGGATACTCGGCGTGGACGTATTTCAAACGGATCGCGGCGGGGATGTGACCTACCACGGACCTGGGCAGATTGTGGGGTATCCGATTTTCAACCTGACCCGCCATGGCAAGGATGTGCACGCGTTTATGTGCAATGTGCAGGAGGTGTTCCTGCGTCTGCTTTCGCGGGATTTTGGGTTCGCGCCGCACCGGGAGGACGGCAAGTATACCGGAATCTGGATTGGGAATCAAAAGATTACCGCGTTTGGCATCCATGTTAGGCGTTGGACGACCACGCACGGCTTCGCCTTCAATGTCAATACGGATCTTTCGCATTTTCGGTGGATTAACCCCTGTGGCCTCAGCGACCGGGGTGTAACCTCGCTCAAGGAGCTGACGGGAGAAACACAGGATATACCGCATCTGAACAGGCGCATCGCGCAGCTGTTCTGCGAGGTTTTTTGCATGGAGGAGAGCGAATGCACACTGCAAAGCCTGCTTGGATCGTAAAACGAGTGCCATACGGGCCGGAACGAAGGCAAATTGAGGAAACGCTGCGCGGGCTGAACCTGCACACGGTCTGCGAGCAGGCAGGGTGCCCCAACCTTGGCGAGTGCTATTGCAGTAAAACGGCCACATTTATGATCTTGGGAAACCAGTGCACGCGCAATTGTACGTTCTGTCAGGTCAGTAAAGGCGAGCCGCAGCCCGTGGATGCCTTGGAGCCTGATCATGTCGCGCAGGCGGTGAGGCAGCTGGAACTCAAGCATGTCGTCGTGACCTCCGTGACCCGCGACGATCTTCCCGATGGCGGCGCGAATCACTTCGCCAGAGTGATCTATGCGGTGCGGGAGGCTTGCCCGGGCACGACCGTCGAGGTGCTGATTCCGGATTTTCAAGGGGATGTCGATGCGCTGCAAACCGTGATCGACGCAAAACCAACGGTCATCAACCATAACATCGAGACCGTGCAACGGCTCTACCCCGAAGTGCGGCCGATGGCAGATTACCGACGGTCATTGGCTCTCCTCGAACGCATAAAAGCGATCAGTCCAGGGATACGCACCAAGTCCGGGATCATGGTGGGGCTTGGGGAGACGGTCTCCGAGGTGATGGAGTGTTTGCGGGACCTGCGCGCCGCGCAATGCGAGTTTCTGACTATCGGGCAATACCTTGCGCCCTCTGCCAGGCACCATCCGGTGGTGGAGTATATTCATCCCGATGTGTTTATGAAGCTCAAGCAGGAGGCTGAAGCGCTGGGCTTTGTTCATGTCGCGTCCGGTCCGTTTGTGCGCAGCTCCTACCACGCAGGGGAAGCGCTGCTGGAACATGCGGCCAAGTGATATGAAAAAGCTCCCGGCGCAACCGCGCCGGGAGCTTTCGTATACGTCAGTTCAATACTCTTTCGACGGTATATCCCATGTCCCGCAGGAGCTCGGGGATGCTGCCCTCCTGTGTAATCAGGTGCAGAAGTCCAACCGTCACGAAATAGCTGTCGCCCTCCTGAAACATCGCGTCCAGCCGATCAGCCATCTTCACATTGCGTTCCGCCACGAGCTTATCCTCATATTCGCGGTATAAATCCTGATCCGCGTCGGCCAGAGACTGCTGATACGAGCGCCAGAAGGCCTCGGCGTCGCCGTCTCGCCAATAAACAGGCCACTGCTTGAGCACGGTTTCTGGGGCGTCGCTCTCCCGGTGCAGAATCCACTTGACTTCATCAGCAATGAGGTAGCGGGTCAGCTCCGGGGAAAAGCTCTCCATCATATCGGCGAACTCGTCCATGGTTTCCAGATAGCGAAACTGCTTATTGTGGCGATCGGCATAGTCCTTCACACTGCTGTCCACGCCGAGGCTGATCGCCTTTGACACATTGGTGATGCCCATTTCGTTTGCCGTGGAATACACCGCCAGCGTGCTGATGATCACCCAGGGCTGCTGAGTATCGATTTTCGACGGATTCAGACCGTTTTCCTTGTATGCGGCAATAACTTGCTCCACCAGCGCATCGCCAAGGATATCGCGCAGCGTAACGCCGTCAGGCAGGCTCATACGCGCCTGCAATTGTATAATACTGTCTGTAGAATCCGTATCGGATTCAAACACGAAGGTGTCGGCGCTGTCCATGGCTTGCGCAATCGCGTTTCCGAACGGATACATCTCGTCCGTGCCGATATGGATGGACCCCAGCAAATACGACGTACCCTGGTCGCCTGTAACGCGATAGAGAATGCCGTGGCTTCCCTCCTGGTGACGGGTGACCAGAACAACGCCGACGATAATTGCAGCTACCACAACCAGGGCAGCTGCGGCGATCCAAATACGTTTCCTCATCGTCTTCTGTTTGCGATCAGCAACAGCCGCAAAAGCTGCAAAAGACTCGATACCGCGGCGGCAACATAGGTCATCGCGGCGGCAGACAGCACGGCGCGGACGCCATCAAGCTCTTCTCCGGTCACATAGCCGCCATCCTGCAGCGCCGCCATGGCGCGTTTGGAGGCGTTGAACTCAACCGGCAGGGTGACCAGGGAGAATACGAAGGTCGCGGCAAAGCAGAGTATACCCGCGTACAGGAGCGGCTCCCAGCTTGCCAGAAGTCCGATTAAAAAGATCGGAAAATAAGCGATGGAGCCGAACTTGACAACCGGCACGATGGCGCTGCGCACCAGAAGCGGCTTGTACGCATCGGATTGCTGCAAGGCGTGCCCGCACTCGTGCGCCGCGATGCCGACCGCCGCAATGGAAGGGGAGCCGTACACGCCTTCGGACAGCCGCAGCGTGTTTGAACGCGGGTCAAAATGATCGGTCAGCTTGCCCTGCACCGGTTCAACCGATACGGGTATCCTGGCGGCCCTGCCAAGCATATCGCGGCAAACGGCGTCGGCCGTCACGCCCTGCCGGGTCGCTATTTTGGCATACTTTGCATAGGCGCTCTTTACTTTGAACTGCGCCCACAGCCCCAGCAGCAGGCCGGGGATGATCAGAATGATGGTCCAATCGTAGAAATACATGGGTTACCTCCGGAAGAATTTGGATAATGCCGGGAAATGAGATTCCATGTACCAGCATACTCCAATTTTCAGGAATTTCAAGGCTTCGGGGCTGTACTGTCGCCCGGGGTGTCGAAGCGATACTCCATATAAGTATGTTGCGATTGCTTGTGGGTGAAACCGAGCTTTTCGTACAGGGGAATCCCCATCTCCGTTGCCTGTAGCTCGATATTCGATACATTCAGCTTTTTGGCGTCCGCGACAGCCATCTGGAGCAGCACGGATGCCAGCCCGCGTTTGCGATACTCCGGGCAGGTATATACGTTGAGCAGAATCGCGGTTTTGCCGGTAATGAAGTTTAGGTTGGCGGGACGTTCGATGATCAGCAGGAATACGGTGGACGCGGGCGTTTCGCCATCCATAGCCAGATAGGCGAAGAAATCCTTACCCATGTGCCTTTGATAGTAGCCGGGCAGATGGGATAGAAGCGCGCCTTTCTCCTTCTCCGATAGCTTGTTGTTGATTTCGGTCAGATACTTGATTCGCATTTGGATAATGTGTTCCAGATCATCCAGGGTTGCCAGGCGATACTCCAAGCAAAACCACTCCTAAAGATTTGATTGCAAAACCCCGCCGGCATAGCGCAGACGGGGTATGGCATCCATGGGCTTCCTATACGGGCATAACCTTTGCTTCTTTGTCCAGCATGGTCGAGTCGACCTGCAGCTGCTTGGCCTGTCGGTATTGGAAGAACTTGATGGCAACCTGCGGGAACAGCGCGTAGCTGAGTACGTCTTCTTCCTGCTGGTAATATTCACGGATCTCCTCGCGGTATTTGTCCAGTTCCGGGGGAATGTCGTCGGCGGGGCGATGCGTGATGACTTCCGCATCGCCGATAACCTTTTTGCGCACCTCTTCGTTCACCGGTGCGGGCAGGCGGCCGTATTCGCCGCGCATCAGCGCCTGGCTTTCCTTGGGGTTCATCTTGTACGGCTCGCCGGACAGCACGTTCATCACGGCCTGGGTGCCGACGATCTGGCTGGTGGGCGTGACCAGCGGCGGATATCCGAAGTCCTTGCGCACGCGCGGGATCTCGGCAAGCACGTCGTAGTACTTGTCCATGGCGTTGGCTTGTTTTAATTGATTGATGAGGTTGGATAACATGCCGCCCGGCACCTGATACAAAAGCGTATTGGCGTCGGTGGCGAGCACGCGGGCGGGATCGCGGAATCCGGCCTTGGTCAGATCATCGGCAACGTCGCGGAAATAATTGGCGAGGTCGATGAGCTTTTCCAGGTCAATGCCGGTATCATACTCCGTGCCCCGGTAGGTGGCAACCTGCGCCTCGGTGGAGGGCTGGGCCGTGCCGTCGCCAAGGGGGGACAGAGCGGTATCGATCACGTCCGCGCCTGCTTCCACAGCCTTCAAAAGCGTCATCGCGCCGGTGCCGGTGGTGTTATGCGTGTGCAAAACGATGGGCAGGTCGGTGGCTGCCTTGAGCCGCTTGACCAAAGTATAGGCATTGTAGGGGAGCAGAAGGTTGGCCATATCCTTGATGCAGATGATGTCCGCGCCCATCTCGGCAATGCCCTCGGCAAGCTTCACGAAATAATCTTCGGTGTGCACGGGCGAGGTGGTGTAGCTCATGGCTACCTCCGCGATGCCCTTGTACTTCTTGGTGGCTTTGACGGCGGTTTCCATGTTGCGCAGGTCGTTTAGCGCGTCAAAGCAGCGGATGATGTCGATGCCGTTCTCGATGGCCTTTTTGACAAAGTATTCCACGACATCGTCTGCGTAGTGCTTGTAGCCCAGAATGTTCTGGCCGCGCAGCAGCATTTGCAGCTTGGTGTTGGGCATGCCCTTGCGCATCACGCGCAGGCGCTCCCAGGGATCCTCGTTAAGGAAGCGCAGGCAGCTGTCAAAGGTGGCGCCGCCCCAGCACTCCAAAGAGAAATAGCCTATTTTATCCAGCCGCTCAAAGGCGGGCTCCATTTGTTTTAGGGTCATACGCGTCGCGGCTTGGCTTTGGTGCGCGTCACGCAGAATTGTATCGGTAATTCCGACTTTCGCCATGATGGTATCTCCTTTCAGATCAGGTGCCGAACATGCTTAACAGGATGCCTGCCGCGATAGCGGAGCCGATTACGCCGGCCACGTTGGGGCCCATGGCGTGCATCAGCAGGAAGTTTGCGGGGTTGGCTTTGCGGCCTTCCACCTGGCTGACGCGCGCCGCCATCGGCACGGCGGAAACGCCTGCGGAACCGATCAGCGGATTGATCTTGCCGCCGGACAGCTTATTCAAAAGCTTGGCAAGCAGCACACCGCCCGCGGTGCCAAACCCGAATGCGACAACGCCCAGCACGATGATTTTGATCGTGGTCCATTGCAGAAAGGTCTCGGCACTGGCCGTCGCGCCGACGGTTACGCCAAGGAAGATTACAACAATGTTGTTCAGCTCGTTCTGCGCGGCCTTGTTCAGCCTGTCTACCACGCCGGACTCTCTGAAGAGGTTGCCCAGCATCAGCATGCCGATGAGCGGCGCAGCGGAGGGCAGCAGGAGCGTGACGATGATCGTGACCGCGATCGGAAAAATAATCTTCTCGCGCTTGGATACGGGGCGCAGCTGCTCCATGACGATTTCGCGCTCTTTCCTGGTGGTGAGGGCGCGCATAATGGGCGGCTGGATTACGGGCACAAGAGCCATATAGCTATATGCCGCAACGGCAATCGGTCCCAAAAGATGCGGGGCAAGCTTGCCGGTCAGGTAGATGGCGGTGGGGCCGTC
>DAIOVG010000064.1:0-13422 GCA_036759125.1 Candidatus Limiplasma sp. | reverse complement strand
ATCGGGCAGCCCAGCACCCAGCTTTCGGGCGGCGAGGCGCAGCGCATCAAGCTGTCGTCCGAGCTTTCCCGCAGGGCTACCGGCCGCACCATCTACGTGCTGGACGAACCGACCACCGGCCTGCATATGGACGATGTCGGCAAGCTTTTGCAGGTTTTGCAGCAGTTGGTGGAAAACGGAAACTCCGTCGTTGTGATCGAGCACAACCTCGATGTGATCAAATGCGCCGACTATGTCATCGACCTCGGCCCGGAGGGCGGCGATGGCGGCGGAACAGTCATTTGCTCCGGCACACCGGAGGATGTTGCCGCCTGCCCGGACAGCTATACGGGTCAATTTCTCAAGTCGGTGTTGACCCCAAAACCATAAAGTGAGACAATATATTCATATAGAGTTCGCGTTCGCCGGACGTATACGGGAGGGTAACCGATGAAACTCACATTTCTGGGAGCGGCCCACGAGGTAACGGGGAGCCGTTTCCTTTTGGAAGCGTGCGGCAAAAACATCCTCGTGGATTACGGTATGGAGCAGGGCCTGGACCTGTATGAGAATACACCGCTGCCCCTGCCCGCGGCGTCCGTCGACTGTGTGTTTTTAACCCATGCGCACATCGACCATTCCGGCTGGCTGCCGCTATTGTACAAGAAGGGCTTTCGCGGCAGGATATTCACCACCGAGGCGACGGAAAGCCTGTGCGCCATCATGCTGATGGACTCCGCGCACATCCAGGAGATGGAGGCAGAGTGGGCAACCCGCAAGGCGACGCGCAAGGGCGAACCGCCTGTGGAACCGGCCTACACCACCCAGGACGCCACCGAGACCATCAAGCTGTTTGCCCCCATCAAGTATATGACCCAAACGGACGTGTACCCCGGCATTGCCATCCGCATGATCGACGTGGGGCATATGCTGGGCTCGGCCTCCATCGAGGTCAGCGTGACGGAGGACGGGACGACCGAAACAATCGTCTTTTCCGGCGATATCGGCAACAAAAACCAGCCGTTGCTGCGCGATCCGCACTACTTCACCGAGGCGGATTTCGTGGTGATGGAAAGCACCTACGGCGACCGTTCCCACGGGCCGGTGCCGGACTTTATCGGCACGCTGGTCGATGTGCTCAATACCACCTTCAAGCGCGGCGGCAACGTGGTGATTCCGAGCTTTGCCGTGGGACGCACGCAGGAGCTTTTATACTTCCTGCGCCAGATCAAGCAGGATGGCCTGATTAAGGAACACCCAAACTTCCCGGTGTATATCGACAGCCCCCTGGCCATCGAGGCGACGCAGGTGTTCAAGGAACACATGTACGGATACATGGACCAGGAAACCGTAGCGCTTTTGAAGCAGGGCATCAATCCCATCAGCTTTGACGGCCTCAAGGTTGCCCAGACCGCCGACGAAAGCAAGCTGATCAACGAGGACCAGACCCCCAAGGTGATCATTTCCGCCAGCGGCATGTGCGACGCGGGGCGCATCCGCCACCACCTGAAGCATAACCTGTGGCGGCCGGAGTGCACGGTGCTGTTTGTGGGCTATCAGGCGGTGGGTACGCTTGGCCGTATCTTGCAGGACGGCGCGGACGAGGTGAAGCTTTTTGGCGAAACCATCCGTGTCAAAGCGGAAATCCGCAAGCTCGACGGTATCAGCGGCCACGCGGACAACCGGGGGCTCATGGAATGGATCGGCGCGTTTGGCAAAACGCCCCGGCATGTGTTTGTGCTGCATGGCGACGATGACATCACGGAGCTTTTTGCCGCGCGGGTGCATGACGAGCTGGGCTTGCAGGCCACCGCGCCGTATAACGGCGAAAGCTGGGATCTGACGCAGGATATCATGCTCAAAGTGGGCAACAGGGAGAAGATCAAGCGCGCGCATGAAACGCCCGGCCTCAAACCCAAGCCGCAGCCCAGGCAGGAAACAGAGGAGCCGGAACCCAGACGTGAAAGCGCCGCCTATGAGCGCTTGCAGGATGCGGGCAGCCGCATACAGGCGCTGGTTGCGAAAATGGAACGCAGCTCCAAGAAGAATCAAAACAAGCTGGCCAGCGCCCTGTTCACGCTGGTGAAGCGATACCAAAAACGATAACACAGGAGGACGGAACCATGACCAAGGATAAAGCCAAGGCGCTTGCCAAAGCGCTCGTCAGCAAAATGACGCTGGACGAGAAGGCCTCCCAGCTCACGTACCAGGCGGCGGCCATCCCGCGCCTGAACGTGCCGGCTTACAACTGGTGGAACGAAGCGCTCCACGGCATGGCCCGCGCGGGTACGGCCACGGTGTTTCCCCAGGCCATCGGCCTGGCGGCCGGGTTTGACGATACCCTGATGTACACGATCGCCGATACGATCTCCACCGAGGGCCGCGCCAAGTACAATATGCAAGCCGCCCACGGCGACCGCGATATCTACAAAGGGCTCACCGTCTGGTCGCCCAATATCAACATCTTCCGCGATCCGCGCTGGGGCCGCGGCCAGGAAACCTACGGCGAAGACCCCTACCTGACTGCCCGGCTGGGCGTTGCGTTTGTCAAGGGCATCCAGGGCGACGGGGATACCATGAAGCTCGCCGCCTGCGCCAAGCACTATGCCGTTCATTCCGGTCCCGAGGCCGGACGCCACAGCTTTGACGCGATTGCCTCCAAAAAGGACATGCGCGAAACCTACCTGCCCGCCTTTGAAGCGCTGGTCAAGGAAGCGAAGGTCGAAAGCGTCATGGGCGCGTACAACCGCGTCAACGGCGAGCCCGCCTGTGGCAGCAAGGTGCTTTTGAAGGATATCCTGCGCGACGAATGGGGCTTTGACGGCCACGTCGTCAGCGATTGCTGGGCCATCCTAGACTTCCACATGAACCACAAGGTGACCGACACCGCGACCCAGAGCGCCGCGCTCGCCATGAAATACGGCTGCGACCTGAACTGCGGCGTGGTGTATTTGCAGGTGCTTGCGGCCCTGCAGGAGGGGCTGATCACCGAAGATCAGATCACCACCGCCTGCGAACGGCTGATGACGACGCGGTATCTGCTGGGCGCCCTGGGCGAGGGCGGCTCGGAGTACGATACGATTGCCTACGAACAGTGCGATACCGACGAAAACGACGCGCTGGCCTGTACGGTTGCCGAAAAGTGCATGGTGCTTCTCAAAAACGACGGCATCCTGCCGCTGCATCTGGATAAGCTCAAAACCGTCGGTGTCGTCGGCCCCAACGCCAACAGCGTTGACTGCCTCAACGGCAACTACTGCGGCACCTCGTCGCGCTATGTTACCTACCTGGAGGGCATCCGCGAGGCCTGCAGGGGCAAGGCGCGCGTGCTGTACTCTGAGGGCAGCCATCTGTTCAAGAAGGCCACCAGCAACCTGTCGCTGCCGGACGACCGCATTGCCGAGGCCGTGGCCGTCGCCGAGCAATCGGACGTGACCATCCTGTGCGTCGGGCTGGATGCGACGCTCGAAGGCGAGGAAGGCGATACCGGAAACGAGTACTCCTCCGGCGACAAGAACGATTTGAACCTGCCGCCCGGACAGATGAATATGATCAGCGCCGTACTCAAAACCGGGAAGCCCGTCGTTGTGGTGCTGTCTTCCGGCAGCGCGCTCGCCGTGAAGGACGGCAACGCGATTTTGCAGGCGTGGTACCCAGGCCAGGCGGGCGGCACGGCGCTTGCCAACCTCCTGTTCGGCAAGGTATCGCCATCGGGCAGGCTGCCCGTTACCTTCTACAAGGGTGTGGAGGATCTGCCGGAGTTTACCGACTATTCCATGAAGAACCGCACCTACCGCTACTTTGAGGGCGAGGCGCTGTACCCGTTCGGCTTTGGCATGAGCTATACGAAGTTCGCCTATTCCGCCGCCGTGTATAAAGACGGCGCGGTCACCGTGACCGTGATGAACACCGGCGCTTATGATGCCGACGAGGTGGTGCAGGTGTACGTCAAGGACCTGAGCAATCCGTTTGCCGTTCGCAACCACAGTCTCTGCGCGTTCAAGCGCATCTCGCTGAAAGCCGGAGCATCGGCAAAGGTTACGCTGCCCATGGCCAAAACCGCGTTCCAGTCCATCGACATGGACGGCAAGCCCGTGCAGGGCAAACAGTTCACCCTCTATGTCGGCGGCAGCCAGGCCGATGCCGTCAGCGTGCGGCTGGCGGGACAAAAACCGCTGGAATTGCATGTGGAGATTTGACAATTTCCTGGACTCGTGATACGCTTTGGTCGAACCCATGGGTTCTTCAGGGCAGGGTGAAATTCCCTACCGGCGGTTATAGCCCGCGAACCTTTCCGGCCCAGCCGGGGAGGCCGATTCGGTGGAAATCCGAAGCCGACGGTAAACGGCATACGCCGCAAAGTCCGGATGAAAGAAGAGCAACCTCTGCAAAACAGCAGTTGCCCCTGATGATAGAACCATCGGGGGCAATTTTGATGAGAGGTGGTCATGGAAATCAGCATTCACAGTTGCGTCGGCATTACACGGCAGCTTCGCCTTCATCAAACCTCGCGGTAGCGTCGCTACAGCGTCGGTTCTCTTCAGGCAAATCGGCCGCACACTGCCCTGGCAACCGTAAACGCGAATTCCCCGATCACCTCTCAGATACGGAGGGAAAAACCATGGAAAAAACCAAGGCATACTTCACAACCCAACGCATCACGCTGATCGCCATCCTGGCGGCAATCTCGATCGTGCTGTTTCTGCCGCCGCTGCAGATTCCCATCGTACTGTTCTACAAGCTGGACTTTTCCACCATGCCGGTGCTCCTGGGCACCTTCGCCATGGGGCCGCTGACCGGGGTCATCATTCTGTTCGTCAAGAGCCTGACGGGGCTTTTGTTCTCCACGTCGCTTGGCGTGGGCGAGCTGGCGGATTTCCTGATAGGGCTATCAATGATCCTGCCCGCCGGGCTATACTACAAGCGGGATAAAACCCGCAAGAACGCCATGACAGGTATGGAGATCGGCGCTGTGGCGGCAACGGCCGCAGGCGTGCTGCTGAATGTATATCTCCTGATTCCCTTCTACGGCTGGGCGTTCCACCTGCCGGTGGAGGAGATCATTGCCATGGGGCAGACCATCGCGCCAAGCATCGACACCATCTGGAAATTCGTGCTCACCATCACCGCGCCGTTCAATATTGTCAAGTGGGCGGCAATCGCGATTGTCTCCGTGATCATTTATAAACCCCTGTCGCCAATCCTGCACGGCAGGATCGGGAAACGCAAGGCGTAACGAAAGGACACGTTCATGCCGGCCGTAAACACCGTAAGCACAACGCAGACCAAGTCCCTGGGCATCGCGCTGGCAAAGCAGCTCTTGTCCGGGGACGTGGTGCTGCTCCAGGGTAACCTCGGCGCGGGCAAAAGCGAGCTTGCGCGCGGCATCGCCCGCGGCCTGGGCATCTCCGGCCATGTGCCCAGCCCGAGCTTTACAATTTTGCAGGTGTACGAAACCGGCAAACTGCCCCTGTACCACTTCGACTGGTACCGGATTGGCAGCGCGGAGGAGCTGTACGAGCTCTCGCTGGACGAGTACCTGTATGCGGACGGCGTATCGGTGATCGAATGGCCGTCCATGGCGCGAGAGGCGATCCCGGAAACGCATTTGCTGATCAATATCTCCATTACCGGAGACAATGACAGGCGGTTTTCCTTCGTGCCCGTCGGCGGGTTTCACGCGTTGGATTATGTAAAACTGGAGGCGGCGTTATGATCATTCTGGCGGTGGATACCTCCGGCCCGGTGTGCGGCGTCGCCCTCAGCAGGGACGGCCGGATCGTTTACGAGGCCGCCGCTGTGAACAAGCGCACGCATTCCGCAAGCCTGCTGCCCATGATTTCCGAAGCGCTGGGCCGCTGCTCGCTGACCGTGCAGGATGTTGATCTGTTCGCCGCCGTAACCGGCCCCGGCTCGTTTACCGGGGTGCGCATCGGGGTGAGCACCGTCAAGGGCATGGCCCATGGCGCAGGCAAGCCGTGCGCTGGCGTCAACGCCCTGCAAGCTCTGGCTGCTGGCGTCACGGATACTGGTATGCTCCTTTGCCCCATCCAGGATGCGCGGGCGGGGCAGGTATACGGCGCGGCGTTTGCAGCCGGTATGCCGCCCATGCGCGTTGTCGACGACATGGCCGAGAAGCTCGGCACTTATCTGGATACGGTATTGCAGGCCGCTGAGAGCGGCCAGAAGCTCTGCTTCGTCGGCGACGGGGTGCTGACCTATCAGGATGCGATTCAAAAGGCTTTGGGTGAACGCGCGGTGTTCCTGCCCGCGCACCAAGGCTACCTGCGTCCGGCATCGGTCGCCATGCTGGCGGGCTTTGCGGAGCCAGTGGATTATTTGACGCTGATGCCCTACTATCTGCGCGCTCCGCAGGCCGAGCGCGCCCGCAAAGGCACGTTATGACGATTCGTCGCATGCAAAAGGCCGATATCAAGGCCGTGTTCGAGATCGAAATGAATACCTTCGCCGTGCCGTGGCCGGAAGCGAGCTTCCATCACGAGCTGGACGAAAATCCGGCGGCGCGCTATCTGGTTGCGGAAAACAGCGCAGGCGAGGTGATCGCCTACGCGGGCGCGTGGATGATATTTGAGGAAGCGCACATCACCAACATCGCCGTCCGCAAGGACTTTCGGGGGCAGGGCATCGGCATCGCGCTGACCAGAGCGCTGATCCAGTACGCCGCCAATCTGGGTGTGCAGTATATGACGCTGGAAGTGCGCCGATCCAACATGGTCGCGCAGGATATGTACCGTAAGCTTGGGTTTGAAAAGCTCGGCGTTCGCAAGCAGTACTATACCGATAACGGGGAAGACGCGCTGCTCATGGTGCTCCAGAATATGCCGGAGATTGAGCCGGACTTCAGCGAATAAACAGGTACAGCTCGCATTCCAGCCGCCCGTTGTACAGGCGGCGTTTTTTATCGGCTCTGCGGCCGAAATTGCGCTCAAACGCCGGATCGGCCGACAGAGCGCATAGGCTCCAGCCGGGATGCCGTTTGAACATCAGCCCCAGGTCGCGGTACAGCGCCCGGCAGCTGTCGCGGTCGGACAGCCGCTCGCCGTAGGGCGGATTGCACAGGAACACCCCGCGCTCCTGCGGTAATTGCAGGGTGCGCAAATCCTGGACCTCCACGGGAATGCGGTAGGGAAAGCCTGCCTGCGCGATGTGCTTTTCGCACAGGTGAATGGCTTCGGGGTCGATATCGCTGCCGCCGATATCAAAGGCGGTCTCCGGCGCGTAGGCCGCTTCCGCTTCCTTGCGCAGGCGCTGCATTGCATCATGCGGCATGAAGGGATAGCGCTCGCAGGCAAAGCTGCGTTTCAGACCGCTGGCGCGGTGCGTGGCGCGAAACGCCGCCTCAATAAGCAGCGTACCCGTGCCGCAGCAGGGATCGTACAGCGGCATATCGGGCTTCCAGGGCGAAAGCTCCACCATCGCCGCGGCCAGCGTTTCGCGCAGCGGCGCTTCGCCGTTCCAGGTGCGGTAGCCGCGCCGGTTGAGCGCGTCGCCGGATAGATCCAGCGTTACCCGCAGGGTATCGGTGTGAATGGCGATATCCACGGGATACGGCACGCCTGTTTCCGGCAGCCGCTGTACGCGGTGCTTTTCCATCAGGCGGGTGACGATGGCCTTCTTGGCGATGGATTGGCAGTCGCGCACGCTCATCAGCTGGCTGCGCACACACTTGCCGCTGACCAGCACCTGTGCGTCCGGCTGCATATAGCGTTCCCAGGGGATGCGGTATACGGCCTGGTACAGGTCTTCAAAGGTTGTAGCCTCGCCCTCGTGTAAAAGCCAGAGCACGCGGTCGGCCGTTTTCAGCCACAGGTTGGCACGGAAGGCGTCAATCAGCTCACCTTCAAAGCGCGCGCCGCCCGCCTCCGCTTTCACGGGCAGGTGCATGTGCCGGAGTTCCGAGGCCGCCACGCCTTCCAGCCCGAAGGCTGCCGAGGCGATAAAAGTCTGGGTCATGGTATCTCCTCCAATCCGCTTAGTGTACGCTGTCGCGCCGCAAAAGTAAACCGAAATATCCTTTTCAAGCGCGGCGCGCTTGTGTACAATGGGTATAGAAAGCGGGGGATCGCGATGATTGAGCAAGTGTTGCGGGCCATGATAACGTATTACAGCGGTGATCCGCGCCGGGTGAACCATTTTTTGAAGGTCTATGGCTTTGCCAAGGCCATCGGCGCGGGCGAGGGGTTGGACGCGCGCACGCAGACGGTGCTGGATGTCGCCGCGCTGACGCATGATATCGGTATCAAAAACAGCGAGGCCAAATTCGGCAGCTCGTCCGGAGAGCACCAGCAGATCGAAGGCCCGCCTGAGGCGCAGAAGCTGCTGCGTACTCTGGGCGTGGATGAGGAGATCACCCGGCGCGTGTGCTTCCTGATCGCCCATCACCATACCTATTCGCAGGTCGACGGACCGGATTACCAAATCCTCATCGAGGCGGACTTCCTGGTTAACGCCTTTGAGGACAGCATGAGCGAAAATGCGATCCGTGCGTTTCAGCGCAAGGTATTTCGCACAAAGACGGGCGAAGAGCTGCTGCATGCCCTGTACGGCGTGTAAGCGCTTTTCATTCCCCGGCAACGGGTGTACAATATGAACAGTGGAACTGCAAAGGGAGGCATGTAAAGATGCGCGTATTTTTGATCGTGCTGGATTCCGTAGGTGCGGGCGAGCTGCCGGACGCCGCCGCCTATGGCGACGAGGGCGCAAACACCCTGGCCCATGTGATTTTGAAGGAAAACCCAAAGCTGCCGAATTTGGGGCATATGGGGCTTGGCTATATCGATACCATCCCTTATGTGCGTCCCAAAAGCGCTGTGGGCGCGGCGGGCCGCGCCATGGAGAAAAGCCCCGGTAAGGATACCACCACCGGTCACTGGGAAATGGCTGGCATTCGTTTGGAGAGGCCCTTCCCGACCTATCCGGACGGCTTTCCGCCGGACGTTATTGCCGAATTTGAAAAAGCCATCGGCCGCAAAACGCTTGGCAACTACGCCGCAAGCGGCACCGTGATTATTGAAGACCTGGGCGAGGAGCATCTGCGCACGGGTTATCCCATCGTGTATACCTCGGCGGACAGCGTTTTCCAGATCGCCTGCAACGAGGAGATCATCCCGCTGGAAACCCTCTACGCATGGTGTGAAATCGCCCGCAAAATGCTGACGGGCGAACACAACGTGGGCCGCGTCATCGCCAGGCCGTTTATCGGCAGACATCAGGGCGGCTTTACCCGCACCAAGGGGCGCAGGGATTTCAGCGTTGTGCCGCCGGAGCCGACCATCCTGGACGTTTTGCTGGATGCGGGCTACTTCACCATGGGCGTTGGGAAGATTGAAGACATCTTTGCTGAAAAAGGCCTCGCCGAAAGCGTGCATTCCGCGGGCAACACCGCCTGCATAGCCGAGTGGCTGAAGATGATGCGGCGGGATTTTCACGGCCTGACCTTCATCAATCTCGTGGATTTTGATATGCTCTACGGCCACCGGCGCGACACGAAGGCCTACGCACAAGCCCTGGAAGAGTTCGATGAAAAGCTTGGCGAGGCCAAGGCTATGGCCCGGGAGGACGATGTGTTGATCATCACCGCCGATCACGGCTGCGATCCCACCTACCGCGGCACCGATCACACCCGCGAGCACGCGCCGATCCTCGTATGGACGAAAGCCATGCGTACATTCAAGCCCCTGGGAACGCGCCAGAGCTTTGCCGATATCGCGGCCACGATTGCCGATCTGTTCGGCCTGCCGCAGCGCTTTGACGCTGCATCCTTTGCCGACATGATACGCTAGGAGGAACAGAGCATGACCTATCTGGAGACGATCGATCAGGCGGCAGCCTATATCAGGGAAGCCTGCGGCACGGCGGAGATCGCCGTGGTGCTTGGCAGCGGCCTGGGCGACTACGCCGAGCGGCTGACGGACGCCAAAACCATTCCGTACGCTAGCATTCCGCATTTCCCCGTATCCACGGTGGAGGGCCACGCGGGCAACTGGCACGCGGGCACGCTGCACGGCAAAAAAGTATATTTAATGCAGGGCCGCTTCCATGCCTACGAGGGCTACAGCATGGAGGAGGTCACCATGCCCATCCGTGTCATGGCGCGGCTGGGGGTCAAGACCCTGATCCTGACCAACGCGGCAGGCGGTATCAATACGGAGTTTCCCCAGGGTTGCCTCATGCTGATCGACGACGTGATCAACCTGTCCGGCAGAAATCCGCTGATCGGCCCCAACCTTAAGGAGTTCGGTCCGCGCTTTCCGGATATGACCTACGCGCTGGACCCGGCGCTGAAGACCCTTGCCAGAGACACCGCGAAAAAGCTGGAGATCCCCCTGCAGCAGGGCGTGTACTGCTGGCTGACCGGGCCCAGCTACGAAACCCCCGCAGAAATACGCGCCCTGCGCATACTGGGCGCGGACGCTGTTGGCATGTCTACGGTTCCCGAAATTATCGTCGGCCGGCACAGCGGCATGCAGGTGATGGGCGTCAGCTGCATAACCAACATGGCGGCGGGGATTTTGGATCAGGAGCTGGACATGTATGAGGTGATCGAGACCGGCAAGCGTGTCAAGCACATCTTTGCCGCGTTGATTGACGGGGTTATCGAAACGCTGTCATGACCCTTGCAGCGCGTCGCGCACGTACCCGGTCAGGATATCCACAATCCGCGCGTTGCGGCCCCCGTTGGCCACAATCACATCCGCAAGCTCGATGTAGTTGCGGATGTATTTGTTATACATGGGTTTCACAGTGGTCAGGTACTGGGCGGAAATGCTGTCGATGCTGCGCTCGCGCTCTTTGATATCGCGCTCTATGCGCCGCAGAAGACAGATGTCTGCCTCCACGCTCATATAGAGCTTCAAAAACATCTTTTCGCAAAGCCGCGGGTCATGGAATACGTGAATACCCTCGATGATGCACACATCGGCAGGGGTGATCCATTCGTCGTCGTGGTCGGCGCGGCGGTGGATGGTGTAATCGTAATCCTTGCGCGTGATGGCTTTGCCGTCCAGCAACGCAGTGATATCGGACAGGAACAGGTCGTGGTCGAAAATGCTGGGTTCATCGTAATTCTGGCGCGCGCGCTCCGGAAAGCTGAGGTTTGGAAAATCGCGGTAGTAGTTATCGTGGTTGATAATGGTGCAGCCGTTGCCGATGGATGTTTTCAGTTCCTCGGCCAGGGTGCTTTTTCCGCTTCCGCTCGCGCCGCAGATTCCGATGAGTAGCATAGCATTACCTCACAGTATATTATTCGGGCGTCGTGAACTCTTCCATGACGTAGCCTTCGGTGACGTCGGTTTTCACGTGCAGCCAGCCCTCCTGGGGCATGCGCTCCAGCACCAGCAGGCGCTGATCCTTGAACAACAGCATCAGGATATCCGACGAAAGGCTGGGGTCCGAGCGCAGGTTGAGCCAGGAATTCTCGCCGATGTTTGTCACCCGCACGTACCACTGGCCCTCGCCCGCGACGGTGGTAACCGGCATCAGCGTGGGGCGCGGCGTAGGCGTGGGCGGCGGGTCGGCTGCCTTGGTGAAGGCGCTGGAGATGTGGGGGAGAGCCGCTGCCGTTTCAGTATACCGCATCAGGGTGATGCCGGGATAGTAGAACGACAAAATTTCCGTGTAGGCCATACCATACTGCGCGGCCATCCACTCCGCGCCGTATTGGCTCATGCCCACACCGTGGCCGAACCTGCGGGACTCGACGACGAACGCGTCACCGGTCTCCTCTACGGTCCACAGCTCGTTATCATACTGGTTGATGCTTAATCCGAGCGCGTTTTCCGCGTCCCGGAAGATGGGAATGTCCAGCGTTATTTCGCCCTCAACCGGCTCAAACGCGCCGTATACCGGCGCCGGGGTGGGGGTGGGTTCGGGCGTCGCGGTCGGCTCCGGGGTATCGGTTGGCACGGGGGTCGCCGTCGCGTCAGGCGCGGGCGTGGCGGTAAACAGGCTGATCTCGATATCGTTCTTAAGCACCTGACCTGGCGGCGGCGTATAGTCGGTTCGCGTGCGGCCGGAGTAGGTGAAGGTGATATGGAACTGTGTATACAGCCGCGACGGCGCCGCGAATTTCGGCGTATCGACCGATACGGCGGAAATGCTGTCGATCCGCACGCTCTCGGCGGCGGGATCGTAGCCCTTGGCGGTCAGATCGCTGAATAGCGCTTGGGCGATCAACGCGCGCAGGCCGTAGGGCGTGTCCTCGACCGTGAACGGGGTCTTGAGCAGGTAGGCGGACTTGACCACGCTCTTGGGATTCTCCACGTCATAGGGGTCGTCCCGCATGTCCAGGTAGCCGGTTTCGTCGCCTGGGCCCCACTGGTTTTCGACAAGCTCGGTCTGTCCGCCGTTGGAAGAGCCGTAATAGCACATCACCAGCTTGTCGTTATAGAACGCGCAGACGCCTGCAGTTTCGGCAATGGCCTGCTGGGAGCGCTTGTTTTCATCGCGCGTGCCCTTGAACACCTGGTCGTTGGTGGTATCGGTGAGCTGATACTCGCCGTTTGGGTTGTTCAGAGCCTTGCGCACCGCGTAGGTGCGGGCGGCGACAGCCTGGGCCTTCAGCGCTTCGAGTGGGAAGGAATCGCTCATTTCGTAAGGGACGACGCCCTTTAGGTAGTCTTCAACCGCGATGGACAGAATCATGCGGATCATGCCGTCCTGAATGCGCAGGGTTACGTCGCCCTCATACAGGGAAGGATTGTCGTAAAAACGGAACCCGTTCTCGCCGCCGGCATCGTTTTGATACCGCGTCAGCACAAGCTCTGTGCCCGTGCCCAGCCGCATCCCCGCGTAATCAATGTAGAGCTGATCGTCGATCAGCAAAACGACAATTTTGCTGGCATAGGGAAACAGCATGGTCACGCCGCCGATATCGGCTGTATACACGCCGTCCAGTTCCAGATCCGCCTGGGTGGTGATGCCGGGGCGCGTGAGCAAAATGCGCAGGACTTTGGGAAGCTGCCCCTGTACGGCCGGCAGTGCGGTTTGGGTTGCCAAAGCGAGCAGCGGTGTGCAAAGCAGCGCCATAAGCAGCAGCCAGGCGAGAGCCTTTTTGATGGTTTGTCCGTTCACGGTATGCCTCCCGGTTTCAGTCCTCGGGCTTATGGATGGTATCACAGTAGTAGCATCGATAGGTGCCCTTCTGACGGTCTTTGAGCACGAACATATGCTGGAGTTCCTGTTCGGTCTGGGTGATGCAGCGCGGGTTTTTGCACTTGAGCACGCCTTTGACATGCTCTGGAACGGTCAGCCGGATTTTGTCAACCAGCTTGCCGTCCTGAATGACATTCACTGTCGCGCCGGGATCGATATAGCTGATGATCTCCATATTCAGAGGGATCAGTTCGTCAATCTTGATGATGTCCTTGCGGCCCATGCGTTCCGATTTCGCGTTTTTGATGATGGCGACCGAGCAATCCAGCT
>DAIOVG010000063.1:0-13460 GCA_036759125.1 Candidatus Limiplasma sp. | reverse complement strand
CAGAAGCGATGCGTGAACGTTTACCGTGCCGATTTTGGGAACGTCCAAAATGGCCTGGCTTAGAATCTGTCCGAATGCCGCCGTCACGCACAGGTCAGGCTCAAGGGCTGTCAGGTCGTCCAGCCCATCCTTGCGGATCCTAAGCGGCTGAAAGACAGGGATACCCGCCTTAAGGGCGAGCTCCTTCACCGGACTCATCTGTACCTTTCCCCCACGGCCTTTAGGTCGGTCCGGCTGGGTGAAAACACCGACAACCTGATGCTTGGAACGGATCAGCGCCTCAAGCGACGGCACGGAAAACTGAGGCGTGCCCATGAAAACGATTCTCATAGCTGATCCTGTTCGAGGTCGTCATCGTCTTCCAGATCCTCCTGGAAGATTTCGTGATCCATGATATCCACATACAGCACTCCGTTTAAATGGTCGATCTCATGGCAAAGCGCGCGGGCGCACAGGCCCTCGCCTGTGACGACGATCTCTTCTCCCTTGCCGTTTTGCGCTTTGACCATGACCTTCATTGGGCGCTTGACAAAGCCCATCCGCTCTGGAACGCTCAAGCAGCCTTCCGACCCAGCCTGCTCGCCTTCCCGTGCTATGATTTCGGGGTTGACGAGCTGAAACAGCTGATCATCCACCTCCACAACGCAGCAGCGCTTGAGCACCCCCACCTGCGGAGCAGCAAGACCCGCGCCGTTGTTTTCGCGCATTGTATCCACCAGATCATCCAAAAAGGTTTGCAGGCGTGCGTTGAACTTGGTGACCGGCTTGGCCACCTTGCGAAGTTTCTCGTCGCCGATTGTGATAATTTTCCGAATCGCCATCTGCAATGTCTCCTATAATAAAGTCGACGGGTTCATTTCGTAATATACCTGACAGCGATCATCGCTGTCCAGCGCAAGATCGCTGAGCATATCCAGCACGGGCTTAGTATCCTCTTGGTCGAAGAGCTTCAGCAACACATGGTAGCGGTACTTGCCGCGTATCATCTTCACAGGGGCTTCATCAGCACGGATGGACAAGACGCGTTTCTTCTGCGCTGGATGGTTGTCTACAAAGACATTCGTCTTTTCAAACAGCGCGTCACATTTTTGTTTCGCCGCGTCGTTGTCCGCGCTCTCTATGAGGAGTCTGGCAAAGAGCGTAAACGGCGGATACAATCCTGTACGTCTGCGCTCAATCTCATCGGAGAAAAACGAACGGTAATCCTGCGATGCGGCGGCAATGATGCAGGGATGCTCCGGCTTGTAAGTCTGCACAATCACCTCGCCGACGCCGGAAGCCCTGCCCGCACGGCCGGCCATTTGGGTGATGAGCTGGAACGTTCTCTCCTGCGCGCGATAATCCTGAATGAAAAGCGAAAGATCCGCCGCAATGATTCCTACAAGCGTCACTTTGGGGTAATCGAGCCCCTTGGCGATCATCTGTGTTCCGATCAACGCCTGTGCCTTCCCCTCCCGAAAGGCCGTAAGCATGTGATAGTGCGCGTCCTTTTTCTGGGTGGTATCGATATCCATGCGGATGGTTTTGATCTGCGGAAAAGCCTTGTGGACTTCGTCTTCCACCTTTTGGGTTCCTGCGCCGAAATAGCGGATATATTTGCTTCCGCAGCTTGGGCAGACATCTGGCGGCTGTTCCGTTTTGCCGCAAAAATGGCATTGCAGCAGACCTTTGGAACCGTCTTTGGGCTGATGAAGCGTCAGGCTCACATCGCATTGATCACACCGCATCACATAGCCGCAATTTCGGCAGCTGACAAAGGTGTGATAGCCCCTGCGGTTGATGAACAGCATCGCCTGTTCGCCCCGGGCAAAACATTCGCTGAGCTTTTGAGAAAGCATCCCGGAAAGCATGGAACGGTTTCCGGCCGCAAGCTCCTTGCGCATGTCCACCACGGTAACGGCGGGCAGCGGCAGGTTATTGACACGGCTCATCATTTCCACCAACGTATATTCGCCGTTTTGCGCCTGTGAAAAGCTTGCGATGCTTGGCGTAGCGCTGGATAGGAGCAGCGTAGCGCCTTCCCGCACAGCGCGGCTTTTGGCTACCTTGCGGGCATCGTAGCGCGGGTGTCTGTCGCTTAGATAGCTTTGCTCGTGTTCTTCGTCGATCACGATCAGGCCTAGGTTCTGAAGCGGCGCGAATATTGCCGAGCGCGCGCCGATTACTACGTTTGCATCCCCTAAACGGATACGCTGCCATTCATCCACGCGTTCACCGTCGGACAGGCGGCTGTGCAGCACGGCGGTTCCTGGGCCAAAGCGGTTGCGAAACCATAACACCATTTGCGGTGTAAGTGCGATTTCCGGAACCAGGATGATAGCGGTCTTCCCCATCGCAAGCACCGTTTCGACCATCGCGAGATAGACTTCCGTTTTGCCGCTGCCTGTAACCCCGTGCAGCAGATAGGCTCCCCGCCCCTTTCGCAGATCTGGAAGCATCACCTGCAGCGCCTGGGTTTGCTCTTCTGTAAGTACCGGAGCGTCGTTTCGGGCGATTTCCATATCTTTATATGGGCTCCGCATTTCCTGCCTGAAGGTTTGCAGAATAAAACCGTCGGCAACCAGTTTGCGAAGAGCTTCAGCCGGGGCGTTGACCCACTGTGCCAGCTCTTCGGCTGATTTTTCTTCGCCGTCCCTGAGGGCGCGAAGGAGCATTTTTCGCTTCTGCGATCGCCCTTGCGCTTCTATTTGCTGGTCTATGGTAAGAATATCCGCGATTCTATACATTGAAACCCGTTTGGCATGCGTTCTGCCGGTGCGCATAGCGGCAGGCAGCATGAGCCGAAGCGTTTCAGACAGCGGACAATGATCCTCAAACGCCATTTCTTCCGCGAGCATGAGAATATCCGGCAAAATCACGGGATACGCGTCCAGCAGCTTCCGGATGGGCTTGAGCTTGCTGGCGGGTACGTCGCAGGATTCCGTAATCTCGACAATAATACCGTCGACGTTGCGGTTGGCCAGCGGCACATTAACGCGCATACCAATTTCCGCCTGCATACCTTGCGGTATCAGGTAGGAAAACGGTTTGGCGACGTTAGAATGTATAACGTCCACTATCACATGTGCGATCAACTTCGGTACCTCAACGGAAGTAACGATTTTTGGGTTTGGGAACTTTTTGCTGACGCCCGCGCTTGTTCTTCTTGCGGAAAACACGCCGGAGAATCAAGATAACAGCGATCAGGATCAGGAACGGCCATCCCAGCAGGAACAGCACTTCCAGTGAAAACGGCGGGAATGGATTGGGATCGGCGTAGACTTCCTCTTTAATTTCCGCAATGGTCTTAAACGCGTTCTCACGCCGGGTGATCGATCGTGTGGCGTACAGCTCATATACCGCCGGGTCGCCGCCATCTTCCGGATAGTAGGTCAGGGTGCCAAACGTTTCCCCCATGGTAATGGGAGCGGCAAAGGTATCGCGCGTGTACTCGATCAAAACGTTCTCGCGCAGATTTCTGGCCATTTGTTCCACTTCGGCTATGGTAGAAACGATTTCGACGGGGCGGGTGTTCATGCTTGCGCGGATACCCAGCTGCAGTCTGCCGATATCCGGGTCGTCCAGCGAATAAGAAGACGTTGCAATAACAGTGGGATTCATTGCATACAGTTCCATCGGCGTCACGCTGACAAACTGCGTAAAGCCATAGTTCATCAGCTTGATGGAATCTGTCCACCGGCCCGGCTTTGAAGAATAGAATACGACTGAGATCAGCTCGACGCCATCCTTTTGAGCTGCTCCAACATAGCAATAGCCGGATCGGTTCAAAAATCCGGTCTTGATGCCGATCGCATAAGGATAGTAAAACTCGTTATCGTCCGCTGCGTTAAGCCAGTTTGTATCTGTGCCGACCATCACTCTAGATCCGCGGATATTGCTGCGCGGCAGGCTATAGGTAAAGGTGCTGACGATATCGCGGAAGAGATCGTTTTTCATTGCTTCTTTGGCAATCAGCGCCATATCATGCGCGGTCGTATAATGATTGATATCATCCAAACCGCTCGGGTTTGTAAAATGAGTGCCTGTACAGCCGATCATGGCCGCGGCCTGGTTCATGGCATCCACAAAGGCGGGAACACTGCCAGCCACGGTCTCGGCAATCAGGTTGGCGCCGTCATTGCCGGAACGGATCATGGTTGCGTATAGCAGGTCTTTGAAATTAATCGTTTCGCCGAGTTCCAAAGGAATACTGGAACTGCCGTATGGCAGATTGACGGATTCAGCAGTCGCGGTGACTTCCGACTCCAAATCGCCTTTGATGATACCTAGAAACACGGTCAGGATTTTGGTCGTGGATGCCGGGTACATCATTTGGTCGGCATTTTTTTCAAAAATGATCTTTCCGGAAGTGGCCTCAATCAGGATTGCGGATTTGGCATACAGCTGTTCGGCCAGCAGAATTTCCGGATGCTCCGGGTCGTAAACTTGCGCGCCTGCGGGTAACTGGGGTTCGTAATAATTAACAACTTCAGCAACATCCTGGGCGAACGCCGATGTGAAACCGTTGCCAATCAACAAAACGGCAAAAACGGCTGCCGTGATAACGATAGAAATTCGCCGGGCACTCCGCTTCAACCGCAGCCCTCCCCCAAGTTTATTGCAAGCATAAATTATACCGTCTCGGCAGGCATTTGTCCAATCTCCGGTGCGGTTGTTTCAAACATGAAACGCTCTTTTGCGTTGTTGTTACGTATCCGATTCCGAATCCAGCCTTCCGGCAAGATCTTCCATGGACATGGAGAATATTTCGGTGTTCTCCGCGCCGCGGGCCAGCGGGTCATACCCACAAATCGCGCGATAATCACAATAATCACAGCTCTCCCTGGCACCTTGCCTCACAGGGCGTATCGTAATATCCCCCTTAAGCATGCCCTGGGCAAACGCTGTGGCTTTGCCGCGTGTATGGTTCATCAGCGCGGAGAGATGCGTTTCATCCAACACCTTCGCGCCCTTTCGCAGCTCGCCCTTCCGGGTGACGGCGGAGGGAATGGAGACGGGCGTTTCGCCAGTATCCATGGCATCGAGGATTGCCGTGTCCGACAGGGCGACGCCATCCATTTGCAGTTGCTTTTGGATATCTACATCCACAGCGCCCGCCTGCGTGTCATCCGCTTTGGACAGCGGATCAAACAAATGAAAATAAAACGCGCCGGCTGGCTTGGCATCGCCCTTGTTACGTGTCGCAGCGTCCAGATAGAGGATCAGCTGTAATTGCAGGCCATGCCAGAGCTGTGATGCGTCAAGCGACGCATAGGTCCCGCTTTTATAGTCCACCACACGCCGGTAAACGGCATCAGGCGTGTCGTAGCGGTCGATACGGTCGGTTCTGCCATGCAGGGAAACCTCCGTACCGTCCGGCAAGTGGAGCACAACAGGCGGGAAGCTCTCTTCCCCGGAAAAGCCGAAGCTTGATTCTGCTGTTTCCAGCCGGAACGCCCCGGATGCAAGATGTTCGGTCACCGCCATGCACGCTCGCTGGATTACGCGCTGCGCCTGTGCAAGCGAGGCAAGGCTGCGCGCCCCATCGCCCATCGGGCCCTTTTCCAGCTCGTCAATCAGCGGCGCGGCGGCGGCATCGGTCATTGCTTTCAATTCGTCGATTGTGCAGTTTGGAAACTGCGGTGTTGCTACCGCGATTTGCGCAAATCGCTGCAAGCTGGCATGGAAGAAGTTGCCGCGCTCAATGGGCGTTACTTCCCACTCCTTGCGCTCCTCGGGCAGCAGACCATAGGTTACAAAATGCCGGAAGGGGCAGGCGGCGAAATCCTCCAGGCGGCTGACGGACAGGGCGCGATCGCCAAACAGCACTTTGGCGGTTTCGAGCGTCAGCGGAAGGGATTCTACCTGAAATCCAGCTGCGTTTATAAGCCGGAATGCCTGTGCAGAAGTTTTGGGAGAAGACAACAATGTGCCAAGCCGCTTCTTCCAGTGATCCGGGAGGGGTTGCGTATCACCATCTGCATACATTCGCAATAAATCGCTCAGTACAGACATCGCCTGACCGGAGGATACCGGCAACATTTCGTCAGCCGTCATTGCGTCAGGAAGATATTCAAACAGCTGTTCTTCCAGATCATTCACAAGGTCCAACGGCTGCAGCGCGTTCCCCGCCGGATCGGTCTTGGCATAGCTGAGATACAGTGTGCTTTTCGGCAATGTCATCGCGCTTTTTATATCCAGTTTTGCATATGCCAGGCGGCTATCCTCCGTCATACCCAAAAAGGACTGCGTCTCTTCCTGCGTTTCCGCGCGCTCATTCTCAGTCAGGAGGCTTTCGGTGCTTTTGGAGAGAATGCCGTCGTTCATGCCCAGCACAAACACAGTGTCCGCATCGCTGGAAAGTGAGTGTCCCAGAACGCCGGCATGCAGCATGTTGGCTGCGGGAGGCAGCGCCGCCAGTGAAATGGCGGAGAAACCGCTCTCAAACCTGTCCGCAATCGCGTTCAGGGGAATTCTCTTGCCGTTGGATAAAATCATCAGCTGATCCATGAGCTCCAGAATCATCTGCCAAATCTGGCTGTTTTGTCCAGCCCGAACCAGAAGATTCTCCGCGACTAATGCATCTTCTTCCTGCCCTAATGTCTCATATGCGTCCACGCTGGTAAGCAGGTGCATAACGGCGCTGAGTGATTGTGCGGTATCCTTTGCCCGCACGAGCATTTCACGAGCCTCGACAAGCGGCTGAACAACATCGCGCCGAAGCGCTTCGGCATACCGGCAGACAACGTCGTCCCCGAGTTTGAACGGCGTCAGCCAACGGCTGCGGTCAATGCCGAATTCGCGCGCGTAATTCTCCAAAAAGCTGGCATCGTCAAATCCGATCTTAGCATATCCGGTTTTCAGCAGCACAAACATATCTTCGTTCTTATATCCGTCAGAAATACAGCGCAGCGCCGCCATGAGATAGCAGACCAGCGCATGAGAGAATGCCGGGAGCTTTTCATCTGTATAATACGGAAGCCCGCTGTCCGCCAGTGCGGCTCTGACCGCAAACGGATATCCGTGCTGATCAGGGTAAAATACGGCGATCCGCTCAAGCGATACACCCTGCTGGTTCAGCTGCAATATCTTTTGGGCAGCGAATGTTGCTTCTTCAAACGGCGAAAGGAACTGCGACAGATACACACTGTTCTGCTCGCCTTCAAATCTCCGATGTGGATAGGAGAACAGTACCTCGTCCAAAAAACTGATTGCCGGTGCGTGACGGAGCGTTTCTTTGGGAACGGGTGTTTCACTCAAATCCAGACCATGCGTCTCCAGCGCCATACGAAAGCGCGCGATGCTCTGCCGCACGGGCTGATACAGCGCCTCATCCGCTGCATAGCTTGTGTCGCAGATGAGTCCAACTGTCAGGCTTTCGCAGTTGCTGCCGATTGCGCACAATAGAACGATCATCTGCTCTGACATGGCGTCAAACCCGTAAGAGAATACGTGCCTTCCGGCGACAACGCCGCTTTCCGCAAGATGATTGGTGACATACAGGTTCAGATCGTCGCTGTCGCCCAGCTTATCCTTCAGCGTTTCACGGTACTGTGAATATAGCAAGGCCAGATCATTGAGTTTTTCCTTGCGCATACCGTTTGGTAAATTATCAGCGTACTGCATCAGGGCTTCGGGTTCCAGTCCGCCGCGTTTCATATCAGAAATCAGCGCCGTCAGCTTTTGTGCAAATCCGCGCCGATTGACGGATGCCTGATAGAATTTCAGTCGATCCCGGCACTGTTCCAATGCGAAGCTGACCGCCATCTGCTGCCCGGCGGCGGACAGCGGTACGCGCTCGTCCGTTCCAACGGCTTCTGTTACACGGTGCCTGAGCCGTGTAGGCGACATAACTTCAACATAAAACAGTCCCGGCAGCTTCAGGCGTGTAAGAATTTCGCGCTCGGCCTGCAATGTAAATTGCTCGGGAACGAGCAAGAGACACTCTTTCCCCTCGCTGTGAAGCTCTCCGATTGTTTGCACTATCTTTGGCAGGAGTCGATGCGGACGGGCCGTGAGAACACGTATATTTCCCATGCGCAACCCTCCTTTTGCGTTGTCAGTTCTCTATATGATATGATATCACAGAAAAGACGATTTGGGGAGTGACAGCGATGTCGGATACCATAGCAGGCGTTGCAACAGCGCCGGGCGAGGGCGGAATCGCAATCGTGCGAATCAGCGGTGAAAACGCTATTGTGCTGTTCACCTCTGTGTTTCATGCGTCCGGCCGCAGGCCGCCGTTTCCCGATCATTTACTGATGCACGGCATTGTGGTCGATCAAAACAACGATACTGTTGACGAGGCCATGGGCGTGGTCATGGCCGCTCCACACAGCTATACGGCGGAGGACGTTTGTGAGCTGCACGTTCACGGCGGACATGCCGCCGCATCGATTGTGATGAAACTGCTTATAGAGCAAGGCGCAAGGCCTGCCGAACCGGGTGAATTTACCCGCAGGGCGTTTATGAACGGCCGCATTGATCTGGCGCAGGCCGAGGCTGTCATGGGTATCATCGGCGCGCGCTCAGCAGCGGCGTTAAAAAGCCAGGAAGCGCTGTTGTCCGGCGGGGCAAGCCGTTTCATTGCGGAAGCGCAAAATGAGCTGATCAAACTGATTGCAGGCGTGGAAGCCTATATAGATTATCCGGAGGAAATCGGTGAAGACGAAGCTACCGCCTCCCTCCTTTGCGGACTGGAAACCCTTGCAGGTAAACTGCGCTCCGCAGCGAACGAGCGGGCCTCGCGAATTTTACGGTCCGGCCTGCGCGTTGCGCTGTATGGCTCGCCAAACACCGGGAAAAGCACGCTGTTCAATGCATTGCTTGCGGAAGACCGCGCCATTGTTACCCATATACCAGGCACAACACGCGACGTGCTGGAAGGCAGCTTTACCCTCAACGGCTTACAGGTGTTTCTGCTGGACACCGCGGGCCTGCGCAACAGCAGCGATGCTGTGGAAATCATTGGCGTACAGCGCGCCAGGCAGGTTATTGATAATGCCGACGTAGCGCTTTTGTTAATCGACGCAACCAAACCGTTGGACGAAGCGGAGCATGAGCTGCTTTCGATGAAACTGCGCTGCCCCAGCGCTGTGCTTTTAAATAAGGAAGATCAACCGCCTGTTCTAACTGTCGAATATATCAAAGCCGAAAAACATGTTCCCGTCTTTTCGATATCCGCAAAGAACGGAATTGGACTTTCGCAGGTTCTCACGTACCTTTCCCAGTTCTTGACACAGCCGCGCGAAGATATGCTCACACATCAGCGCCATATTGCATTGGCACAGCAAGCGGCTGCAAAGCTTACTCTGGCTATTGAAGCACTCAGAGACGGTACGCAGCTGGATCTGATCGCCGTCGATTTGCGGGAAGCGTTATGGCTTTTGGGCCGCATCACGGGCGATAGTGTGGACGACAAGCTGCTGGACGAAATCTTTTCTTCCTTCTGTGTTGGAAAATGAACCTGTAACAGTCTTTCCATGCGATTGTTGACGTTTTGTTTATATGCTATGATGGTATCATATTGTAACCGACACAGGAGGTAAGTATGAAGTTTGTATCATGGAATGTTAACGGCCTGAGAGCCTGTATGAATAAGGGATTCATGGAATATTTTGAGTCCAAGGACGCGGACTTCTTCTGCGTACAGGAAACCAAGCTTCAACCCCACCAGATTGACCTGAACCCGGACGGATATCAGGTGTTCTGGAACAGCGCGGTAAAAAAGGGCTATTCCGGCACAGCGATCTTTACCAAGCACACACCGATGAGCGTTGTTTACGGTATCGGAATCGAGGAGCACGATCAGGAAGGCCGGGTCATTACCCTGGAATATCCTGCATTCTATATGGTGACTGTGTATACGCCAAACAGTCAAAATGAACTCAAGCGGCTTGACTACCGCATGACCTGGGAGGAAGCGTTTGCGGATTACCTGAAGGCGTTGGATGCAAAGAAACCCGTGATCGTCTGCGGCGACCTTAATGTGGCGCACAAGGAAATTGACTTGAAAAACCCGAAAACCAATGAGGCCAACGCCGGATTCACCCCACAGGAACGCGAAAAGATGACGCGGCTCCTGTCCAAAGGATTTGTGGACACCTTCCGTTTGCTGCACCCCGATGAAGTTGACCGATATTCCTGGTGGTCATACCGCATGATGGCGCGGGACCGGAACGTTGGCTGGCGTATTGATTATTTTCTGGTCAGCGAGCGGCTTGCAAGCAAGGTGATTGACGCCGATATAGAAGACCAGATCTTCGGCAGCGACCATTGCCCCGTGACCCTGACGCTCGACCTTACGTAAGGAGGATCCCGATGAAGTTTTTATTTGCCAGCGATATCCACGGTTCGTTTGCGGCCTGCAAGGCCATCCTTCAACAGCTTGAGACCGAAAAGGCCGACAGGCTGATTCTGCTTGGCGATCTGCTGTATCACGGTCCACGCAATCCCCTGCCCGACGAATATAGCCCCATGGCAGTTTCTGACGCGCTGAACAAGCTGGCGGTCAAACCGCTGGCTGTGCGCGGCAACTGCGACTCGGAAGTCGATCAAATGGTTTTGTCCTTCCCCATCATGGCGGACTATACCATGCTTCCCCTCCACTCCGGCCATATCGCGTTCATTACGCACGGACACCTGTATAACATCCACAATATGCCCCAGCTTTCCTCCGGTGACCTTATTATTCACGGACATACCCACATTAATACCACGGAGGAGCATGCAGGCGTCACTTACATCAATCCCGGTTCGGCCGCGCTGCCGCATGAGGGTCAGCCCAAAAGCTACATGACGCTTGACTGGGATAACGATCGATTTGAAATCAAGGCGTTTGACGGGTCGGTCATCCGTTCGTTACACGCCTGAACCGAGGCAAGCATATGGCAAACTACGAGATTCAAACAGCGTCCGCGCAGCTGGCTGCGGCCATCCGCAAGAGTGACGAATACGCCGTTTACAAGCAAATCAAAGATGCCGTCATGGCAGACACAACCAATAAAGCGCTGATTGATGAGTACCAGCGCTTGCAAACCAAGCTGCAAATGGCCGCCGTGACCGGCGCTGATTCAACGGCTGACGACGTGCAGCGATTTCAGCAAATGTCAGGGCTCCTGATGATGAACGCGAGCATCTCGCAGTATTTTATGGCGCAGATTCGTCTGCAGCAGATGCTCAGCGAGGTCTTCCAGACCATCACCCAGGCTGCCGAGCTGGACATTAAGCTTCCCGGCATGTAGGAGGACGCATGGCACGCCGCAGCGATATTTACGAGGAATACAATCAAGAGCCGCACCAGGAGGATCGCCAGTATGGGTTTTACTGGTATGCCTCTCTATGGCGCGTACTTCGATCTGTACTGATCGTCGCAACGGCGATTGTGCTCGTGTTTGGGTTGCTAAGCGGTCTTTTCAATACGATCAACAACAATTACTTCAGTGCTGTCGATATTGAGGATGCTACGGAAATTCCTTTTTCCATCGCCAGTGGGCAAAGCCTGACGCGCGTGGCCAAGAACCTCGAAACACAGGGGCTGATTCGAAACGATTCAGTATTCAAGTACTACTGCGACTTTGTCGGCTTCGGGCAGAAGATTCAGGCGGGCGACTATATCATTAAAAAGAATATGAACGTTTTTGAGATAGCCGAGCTGCTCACCACAGGCGACGGCAAACCGCTGACCGCAATGATTACTATCATTCCAGGCTGGACAGTGGAAGACGTCGCTGACATGCTGAAAGAAGAAGGCATTTTCAAGGATACCACGGCGTTTTTGTCACTGTGCAGATCTGGCGACGGCCTTTCTGACTACTACTTCATTCGCGATGTGCTAGCAACTGCAAATGTTTCGCAGCGAAAATATTTATTGGAAGGCTACTTAGCGCCAAACACCTATGAAATCTATACAGATACAACACCTGCCGCGCTTCTTAAGAAGCTTCTGGATCAGACCGATGTAGTGTTTGACTACGCATGGCAGGAACGCGCCACCGAAATTGGGATGACCATGGACCAGGTACTGACCCTGGCATCGATGATTGAACGGGAAGCCAAGACCGAAGACTTCGCCCGCGTGTCGGCAGTGTTTCATAATCGGTTGAAAAAAGGGATGACGCTCGGCAGCGACGTAACTGTCAACTACCTTACCGGTGAGCGTCGCATGGTGCTGACAACCAGCGAGCTTGCGATTGATTCCCTGTACAACACCTATCTCCATAAGGGCTTGCCGCTTGGCCCGATCTGCAATCCATCGCCGGATGCCATCCGTGCTGCGTTATACCCTGACACGGTGTTTGTTGCCGAACAGTATCTTTATTTCTGCGCCAAGGATCCCGCATCGGGCGAACTTGCGTTTTCCAAGACGCTGGAAGAGCACAATGCGGCTGTCGCCATTTACAAACCATTATGGGAAGCCTATGATCAGGAGCAGGAATCGAACTGACCCGACAGCAAAAACACCCGCATCCTTGGATGCGGCTGTTTTATGTTAATTTCGCAGATTATTCGGCTTTGTTTTTCACTGCTGCACCGATGAAATCCCGAAATAGCGGATGCGGACGGTTGGGACGGCTTTTCAGTTCCGGATGAAACTGTACGCCGACAAAGAACGGATGATTTGGCAGCTCAATAATCTCCACTAAGTTGCGCTCCGGGTTGCGACCGGCCATGACCATACCGGCGGCGAGAAAGCGATCTGTATATTCGTTATTGAATTCGTAACGGTGACGATGACGTTCCCAAATATTGGTCTCACCATATGCCTTTTCACTCTTCGTGCCGGGCGCGATCACGCAGTGATACTTGCCAAGGCGCATGGTTCCGCCGAGGTTTTCCAAATCCTGACCGGCCATCAGGTCAATCACAGGATACGTGGTATGCGGATCCACTTCTGAAGTATGTGCATCGCGCAGTTCCAGCACATGGCGGGCAAACTCGATCACCGCCATCTGCATGCCAAGACACAAGCCCAGGAACGGAATATTATTCTCACGAACATATTGGATCGCGTTCATCTTGCCTTCCAGTCCACGAGAGCCAAAGCCGCCCGGTACCACGATGCCGTTGACGCCTTTGAGCTTTTCTTCCACGTTTTCCGGCGTAACCGTTTCAGCGGGAATCCAGTTGATTTTCACCTTCACACCGTGGTGGATGCCGCCATGGGTTAACGCTTCGACTACACTCAGATAGGCGTCGGGAAGCTCAACATATTTGCCGACGAGACCGATCGTGACAGTATCTTTGCTTTGCAGCTGGCGGTTGACCATGGCACTCCACTCGGTGATATCCGCCTCATGGCAATCCAGCCCGAGAAGCTTTACTACCTGCGCGTCCAGACCCTCCTCGTGCAGCATGAGTGGAACCTCGTACAGCGAGCTTGCGTTGAGGTTCTGGAACACACGTTCCACGGGAAGATTGCAGAACATGCTGATTTTCTCGCGGACTTCAAACGGCAGCTCGTGATCGCTGCGGCACACCAG
>DAIOVG010000062.1:0-13555 GCA_036759125.1 Candidatus Limiplasma sp. | reverse complement strand
CATCGGAGCGATTGCCTGTGTAAATGCGGGCGGGGACGTGTACCACCCCCACACCGGGAAGGTGCTTGCCTGCGGCCGCCTGAGCGACGGCAAGCCCATACCCTGCGAGGGACTTTTACTGGGTACTGCGCCCGCAGCCGAACACCTGAAAATCCCCGAACGGGGGAATACCACACTGGTGGTGGTCGCAACCGACGCGATGCTGACCAAGCCCCAGGCCAACCGTGTCGCGTCCTGCGCACACGACGGCATGGCCAGGGCCATCCGCCCCGTGCATACCCAGGCCGACGGCGATACCGTGTTTGCCCTGGCTACCGGACGCGTGAACGCGGATGTGAATATGATCCAGCTATGCGCCGCCGCGGCGGAGGTCACCGCCCGCGCGATTGCCAACGCCGCCTGGCTTGGGGGCAAGCGATGATTGGGCTTGGCATCGACGTTTGCCAGGTGGAGCGCATCGAAAAAGCGCTGCAAAAGGGCGATGGATTCCTAAACCGCTATTATACGCAGGAGGAGCGCGAGTATCTGCGTGATAAAACGCGCGCCCAAAGCGCTGCGGGCATGTACGCCGCCAAGGAAGCGTTTTTAAAGGCGCTGGGCGTCGGCCTGTCAGGCGGCGTCGCACTTTCGGATATCGGGGTCGCCCACGACGAGCGCGGCTGTCCGACCTACGCCCTGTCCGTAAAAGCGGTCGAGGCAATGCGCCTGAAAGGCGCGCAAAGCTCGTTTCTGAGCATCACGCACGACGGGGGCATCGCCGCCGCCGTGTGCGTGCTGGAGTAGCGTATGCTGTATACGATCACACCATCCGCCATGAAACGCATTGAACAGCGCTTCATGGAGGAAACGAAAACAGAAAGCCTGACGCTGATGGAGCGGGCCGCCGGGCACGTAGCCGACGCCTGTATGCCATATCTTTGGCATGGCGCAAAGCTGCTGGCTCTTTGCGGAACCGGAAACAACGGAGGAGACGGGCTGGCGGCAGCGCGCATTCTTTTATCGCGGTATGAAACCCTGCAATGCGTGGTCTATCAGCTTGCGGGCCAGCAGTCGCCCGAAACGGCGGAGCAAACCGATAGGCTCCGGGCATACGGAAATCGTGTGGAATTTGTAACAGTCGGTGAAACTGCGCCGACTATTCCGGCCGACTGTGTATGCGCTATCGATGCGCTTTTGGGCACGGGCTTATCGCGTCCGCTGTCCGGCGCGGCGCTTGCGTTGGCAGAAGAGCTGAACGCAGGTGATCTGCCTGTGGTTGCCGTCGATATTCCCAGCGGCCTGGACGGAGAAACCGGGTATGCGCCGCAAGGCGGTACGGTTGTACAGGCTGATGTAACCGTCACGTTTCACCGACCAAAGAACGGATTGTACCTGGGGGACGGGCCGGATTTCTGCGGCGAGATCACCGTTGGCGATCTCGGCATTCCCGCAGGGTATGACGATGCCAGGGGCTTTTTGGTCATGGAAGCGGAGGATGTCATCCGGTCTCCGCGCCGTAAAAACACGCATAAGGGCAGCTATGGCAAGCTTCTGGCAATCACGGGTTCCTTCGCCATGCCGGGCGCGGCGGGCATCAGCGCCTTGGCCGCACTGCGCGCGGGTGCGGGCATGGTCACGGTCGCCTGCCCAAGGAGCATTGCGCAAACCGTTCTATCCATTTGCCCCTGCGCCACCAGCCTGCCCCTCCCGGACGAAACACCCTGGAGCGTTCTGGAGCCCGCACTTTTAAAGGCGGATGTGCTGATCGCCGGATGCGGCCTTGGGAAAAGCCACGCGGTGTCCCGCCTGATCGAACGGCTGATACAATATCTGTGCTCGCGTGATCTGCCTGCGGTGCTGGATGCCGACGCGCTGAATGGTCTGGCAAAATATCAGGATGAATTTCTGTCGCAGTCCCTTCGCTTTCCGGATGGTGTGGTGCTCACACCGCATCTTGGGGAGGCGGCCCGGCTATTGCGCTGGCCGACAGAGCAGGTCAAACTGGAACAAGCCAGGGCGGCGCGGGAGCTGCGCGCGCGTTATGGAGGCAGCATTGTGCTGAAAAGCGCGACCAGTGTTCTAATCGCGCAGGATGGCGAAGCCATCAGCCGCTTCGGTACGCCCGCCATGGCCAAGGCCGGGAGCGGCGATACGCTGGCTGGCATCCTCGGCGCTCTGCTTGCGGGGCGAGAAGCCTACGGTTTGCATGGCATTCGCCTGCTGCAAACCGCCTGCGCCCTGCATGGGCTGGCAGGGGAGGCCGCCGCAAAAGAATACGGCGAGCACGGTGTGCTCGCTACGGATGTGTGCGACTTCATTCGCTGATCCTGCAATCACGCAATTTGCATCAAGTACGCGATCATCAGCCTGCCGAAAGTGCCGTGGCAGTAACGCAACCAAGATTCCGGCACAGGCTGACGACGCTATCGTTGCCATTGGGGATTTATGAATAAATCCTCGCTGAACACGGCGAGCAGCTGCGTTTGTTCAGCAAGCTGAAAATTACCAAAAAAACAACGCGATGACCGCCTATCATACGGGTGAATGTACGCGTATAATAGGCGGTCATCCTGAAAATACAAACTTCGTTTAAAGAATTCCGGTCAGTATGAGGTACAGGCCGTATACGACCATCAGGATGCCGCCGATACGGCGCAGCAGCGGCTGATGGTCTCTCAGCCATGCAAACGCCTGCTTGAGCCACTGGTAGAGCACAATGAAGATGAGCATCGGCACGGCAAGCCCAAGCGCGAACACCGCGAGCGAGAGCATGCCCGTGCTCATAGTGGCGCTTGAAGCGGCCAGAATCAGCGCGTTGGCGAGGATCGGCGTCAGGCAGGGAGTCCAGCTCAGTGCGATGACGATACCGAACAGAAGCGCCGAGAAAAACCCGTTGGGCCGGAGCGAGCCCATCTTTCCCGCCCATTTGGGCGCGTTAACGCCCTTCCAGTGCAGAAATTCGGCTGTCCAGAGCCCAAACACGATCATCAGTACACCGGTGACGATGTTCAGGGTACCCCGGTCGGCATTCTTGATGACGCCGCCAATCAGCCCGGCGCCCGCGCCGATGAGCGTAAATAACAGGATGAATCCCAATGCAAGCCCCAGGCTGCGCAGGAGTACGCCGGTCCAGGCGTTCTTCTTGCCATCGTCGGCGCTGCCGACCAGATAGAGCGTGTACACGGGCAGCATCGGCAGCACACAGGGGGATACAAAGGCGACCAGACCACCTAAAAACATCGCCCAGAGGGAGAGTTGTTCTACACTTTCGGCAAACAAAACATTCGTCCTTTCAGGTTACGGTGTGGCTCCTGAGGTGGTATCGGGCGCGGTGCTGCCTGCGGGAGCGGGTGTGGTGAAGATGGACGGCGCTTCTCCGGCCTTGGCCACGCCCAGGGTATCCAGAACGTTTGCGATGGTTTCAAAATCTATCTTGCTTGCCATGCGTAGCTTGCGTATCCAGACGGGTCGACAACCACAGTGGTGGGGTATCCGGGTACGCCGATCGCGCTGGTGAGCGCGAAATCCTCATCCTCAATCACGGTTGCAGCCTGCAGGCCGAAGCGTTCTACTACAGAAGCGGAGTTGGACGCGTCTTCGCCGTCCCAGGGATGCACGAGCAGCACAACGAGCGATTCCGGATTGTAGGTGTCCAGCACTTTTTTGAAGTCCGGCATCTCTTCCATGCAGTAGGGGCACCATTCCGTAAAGTAGTTGATGATCACGACCTTGCCCTGGTACTGTTCCAGATCAAGCTTGGTTCCCGCATAATAGTCAGCCAGATAAATGCGGGTATCGTCCTTGTACTCGCTGTCCTCGGTACGGTCCGGGCTGGAGTCCGAGTCGTCGTCTGCGTAGCGGTCGTCGTCTGCGTAACGGTCGCTGTCTTCGTAACGATCGTCGTCGTTTTCGTACTTGTCGTCGTCCGCAATACCAGTCACAAAAATGGTGGTCACCAAAAGGACCGCCAACAGGATACCGATTGCCTTTTTGAATGTTAGTCGCATAATTAATCACCTCTCGAAATATTGTAACCAAAATGTATTGCTCTGAAACGTATAGTTCTTTACGCAATACATACCTCCATGGTATAATGCGAATTGTTTTTATACAAGCCACAAGGTGTAAAATGTATGAAAATCACTGCAGACCGACAGGAGGGATTCAATATGGCTTTGGGAATTTCCAGGAAAGCTGCCGGGATTGCGCCATCCGCTACGCTGGCGCTGAACGCAAAGGTTACCGCGATGAAAGCTGCGGGAGAAAAGGTCATCGGATTTGCAAGCGGAGAGCCGGATTTTGATACACCGGTCGCGATTCGCGACGCCGCTAAAACCGCTTTGGATACGGGGAAAACCCGTTATACAGCCGCCTCCGGTACGCCTGAACTCCGTAAAGCGATCCAGCAGAAATTGCTGGCTGAGAACGGCCTTGACTATGATATCAGCCAGATCGTGGTCTCCAACGGTGCCAAGCATTCTATTTTCAATGCTTTTTTTGCGCTGATTGATGACGGCGACGAAGTGATTATCCCTACGCCATGCTGGGTGAGCTATCCTGAAATGGTCAAAATGTGCGGCGGTGTTCCGGTATTTGCGCAAACCACCGAAGAGGACAATTTTGTGCTCAAGCCCTCGCAGATCGAAGCTGCAATCACCGGAAAAACCAAGGCGTTCATGCTGACCTCGCCCTCCAACCCCAACGGTAGCTGCTGGGGGCTTGCCGATTTACAGGCGCTGGCGGACCTGGCCGTAAAGCACGATTTTTATATTATCACCGATGAAATCTATGAGCACCTGCTCTACAATGGCGAGAAGAATATCTCCATCGCCACCCTTGGCGAAAAGGTGAAGGAGAGGACCATCACCATCAACGGCGTCAGCAAAACCTACGCCATGACCGGGTTCCGCATCGGCTATGCGGCGGGCCCCAAGGATGTGATGAAAGCGATCGCCGCCTGCCAGAGCCAGGCGACCTCCGCGCCCAACACCCCCGCCCAGTACGCGGCCATAACGGCGCTGACCATGGACCAGGAGCCTGTACACGTGATGTGCGAAGCCTTTAAGCAGCGCAGAGACGCGCTGGTGGAAGGCCTCAACGCAATCGAGGGCATTTCCTGCCTGAAGCCCGATGGCGCGTTCTATGTCATGATGAACGTGAAAAAGCTGATCGGCAAAAAGAAAGACGGCAAGGAGGTCGACAGCTGTTCCACCTTCGCCGAAATGCTGCTGGAGCAGGAGAAGGTTGCCGTCGTACCCGGAGCCGAGTTCTATGCGCCTGGATTTTGCCGCCTGACCTACGCCCTGTCGATGGAAAACCTCCTGGAGGGCGTCAGGCGCATCCGAAATTTCGCGGAAGGGCTGACCGACTGATTCCTACCCATAACGTTTCCACTTGCTTTTCCATATCGTGAAGATGCTCAGAACTGAATTCCTGTCACTGTTTGCCGGCCTGCACAAGGCAAATTCCACAGCAATACGGAAAACCTGGGAGCGGCAATCCACTGGTTTCCCTACCGTTTTCCATAGGTTTTCCACAAAAACAGAGGGTTATTCCGGCGTTATCCACATTTTATTGACAAATCCGGAGCAGTTCGGGAAAGGGAGTAGCCGCGTATGATCGAGTTCAACAAGCGAAACAATCAGTTGATGCAGTCCAAATACCAGTATGATCTGCAGGATGTTGCGGAACCCAATTTATACCGCGAAATCTATGATTACGACACAATCCCCAAGGTAACGTTCAACAACCGTCTGGTGCCCCCCAATATGCCCGACGAGATTTGGATGACCGATACCACCTTCCGCGACGGCCAGCAGAGCGTAAGCCCGTTCTCGGTCAAACAGATCGTGCATCTGTTCAAGCTCCTTTCCAGACTTGGGGGAGAGAACGGCCTGGTACGCCAGAGCGAGTTCTTTGTCTACACCAATAAAGACCGGGAGGCGCTGGAAAAATGCCAGGCGCTGGGCCTCAAGTTTCCGGAAATCACCACCTGGATTCGCGCCAATCCGGCGGATTTTGATCTGGTCAAGGCGGCGGGCGTGGAGGAGACCGGTATTCTGGTATCGTGCAGCGATTATCATATTTTCAAAAAAATGAAAATGACGCGCGCTCAGGCCATGGACCAGTACCTGAAAATCGTCACAGCGGCCATGGAAAAGGGGATTCGCCCGCGCTGCCACTTTGAGGACATCACCCGCGCCGACTTTTACGGCTTTGTGCTGCCGTTTGCAGAGAAGCTCAACGATCTTTCCGAGCAGAGCGGCATCCCCGTCAAGGTTCGCGCCTGCGACACAATGGGCTACGGCGTCAGCTATCCCGGCGCGGCGCTGCCCAGAAGCGTGCAGGGCATCATTTACGGCCTGAACCACTATGCGCAGATCCCAAGCGAGCTCTTGGAGTGGCACGGTCATAACGATTTCTACCGCGTGGTTTCCAATGCGGGAACGGCGTGGCTGTACGGCTGCTCCAGCGTGAACTGTTCGCTGCTGGGCATCGGGGAGCGCACGGGCAACTGCCCGCTGGAAGCGATGGCGATTGAGTATCAGGCGCTGCGCGGCTCAACCGGCGGCATGGACCTGACAGTTGTGACGGAAATTGCCGAATACATGGAAAAAGAGATCGGCATTGAAATCAGCCCCCGGCAGCCGTTTGTCGGCAGGCATTTCAACGTCACCCGCGCGGGCATCCACGCCGACGGCATGCTTAAGGACGAGGAAATCTATAACATTTTCAACACGACGAAGATTTTGAACCGTCCGCCGACAGTATCCGTGGACAGTCATTCCGGACTTGCGGGCGTCGCGCACTGGATGAACGCGTTCTTCCGCCTCAAGGGCGCGCATCGTGTCAACAAGCAGGACGATCTGGTCAAGAGCGTGAAGGAACAGGTGGACGCCCTCTATGCCGAGGGCCGCAACACCGTGATGGGCGACCAGGAACTGGAAGTGCTTGTCATGCATGCCGATAACGACCGGTACTACCGGCTGCTCCGCCACAAGGCAAAATAAAGGGCTGTTCAGAAACTGAATCTGCGTTGTAAGCCAAAGGATGGCAACGGGGTCGCTTACCCTAGGGTAAGCGACCCCGTTTTGACGCTTTTGCATCCTGCAACGCAGGTCTTCTAAGCAAGCCGGATGAACAACCAACGCCCGTCAAATTATGTGAAATCCGTATCGAACTGCACCACAAGCGCATAGCGTTGATCGAGCTGCTTGACAAACGCCTGAAGCGCTGTGTAAAGCTGCTCTTTATCGATCTCTTCGTTGGGTAGAAGGCAGTCAAACACCAGGTTGATCTGCTTTTCGCCGGGTACCACGCGGAAATCGTGCAGCGACAGCCGCTCGTCCTGTGATTTCAAAAAGGCGGAGATTTTTTTGCGCAGGGCGTTGATCTTGGGATCGTCGGTCACGGTAGGGTCCATATGAATGCAAACCTCGATGCCCAGCTGATCCTTCAGGTCGCGCTCCGCCCGGTCGATCACCTCATGAATGGCCACAATATCGCCGGACGCGCTGACCTCCGCGTGTACCGAGGCGATGCAGCGGCCGGGACCGTAATCGTGGAGAATCAGGTCGTGCAGGCCGGAAATCTCATCGTACTGCAGCATAATTCGCTTGATATCACGCACCAGGGTCGGGTCGGATTTCCCGCCCAAGAGGCTGTCGATGGTATCCTTGCAGACATCGAACCCGGTCTTTAAAACAAACAGCGCAACCACCACGCCTATGTATCCGTCAATCCGCCAGCCGAATATCCACTGCAAAAGCATGCTGATCACGACCGCGCCGGTTGCCAGCATATCGGACAGGCTATCCTTGGCGGCGGCGAACAGGGTTTTAGAGTTGATCAGCCGCGCGATTCTGCGGTAATAGAAATACAGCCAGAACTTGACCAGGATGGACGCCGCCATCAGGCTCAGCAGCACCAGGCTTACGTTCAGCGCGGCGGGGGAGATGGCGCTTTTGATGCCTTCGTAGAACAGCTTTCCGCCGGCGATCAGGATAATCACGCCCACCGCAAGCGCGCCAAGGTACTCCATACGGCCATGGCCGAAGGGGTGAGAGTCGTCGTTGGGTTTGACGGCCATGCGCACTGTAATCAGCGCCATCAGCGATCCTGCCGAGTCCGACAGGTTATTCACGGCGTCCGCTGTGGCGGCCAGCGAGCCCGACAGCGTTCCGACAACAAACTTAAGCGTTGCCAGCAGCACATTGACAATAATCCCCGTCACGCTGCCAAGCGTTCCGTACGCCGCGCGTACGCCGCGATCGGCAAGGTCGTCCGGGGATTTGATGAAATGTCTGAAAAGCCAGTTGGTCAAAGAGAACCCTCCAGTATTTGGAAGATGGCGCGTGGATGCGTCTATGAGCATGACGTATAGTATAGCACGTTCCAGGGCCTGAAACAACGAATATTACAGTATAAGAAACCCCCGGAACCCACGGCTGGCATAATAGCTGTCTGCGCCGTTGTGATATAGAAATACCTGCCCGTAGCGCTTATCGCAAAACAACGCGCCGCCGAGGCTTCGAATATTCTGGGGTGTTCGTACCCAGCTGGACGTTTTCAGATCCAGATCCAGCAGCGTCTGCAACGCGCGGTACTGTGCTTGGGACAAAAGCGTGATGCCCATCGTTTCCGCCATGTGCTCGGCACTGTCTGCCGGCGCGTTTGCCTTGCGCGACAGGCGCGCGTCTTCATCGTAGCATACGCTGCGGCGGCCAGCAGGGCTTTCCGCCGCGCAGTCCATGAATACGATATCCTGCGGATGCTCGGGATCGGGAACGACATTCGGCTCGCCGCCGGTCGCCTCCATGGCATGCAGCGCCGCAAGCCTTTCCGGTGCGGCCTCCAGCTTGGTTTTCACCTGCTCCCAGCGGAGAGCCGGGTGCAGGCGCGCGGTATCCGCAAATCGTATGGACAAGGTTTGCAGCAGAGCGTCCCTCTGTGCAGAAGTGATGGTTTCCGGCATAGGAATACCTCCCTGATAGGTTAAAAACGGGGCTGCCCTTACGGCAGCCCCGTGATGTGTAACAGAGGTTAGGCCTCGGTTTCTTCTTGCGTGTCGTCGCTTTTCGCGGCTTTCTTGGCAGGCGCTTTTTTCTTGGGCTTCTCGTCCGCTTCTTCCTGGGTTTCGGTTTCAGCCACGGCTTCTTCCTTGGCTTCTTCCTTCTGGGCGTCCTCTTCCAGCTGCTTGCCTACGGCTTCGATATCAACCGGAACGATTTCATCAACAGCCTCAGGCTGGGCAGCGCTTTGCGCGGGCTTGGGCGCTTCGTCTTCCAACAGGGCACGGATGCTCAGGCTGATGCGCTTGGCCTGCGGATCGATGCTCAACACCTTCACGTTGATTTCGTCGCCAACGGTTACGGCATCCTCTACCTTATCAATGCGGGTTGTTGCGCACTGGCTGATGTGCACCAGGCCATCCACACCGGGTTCCAGCTCCACAAACGCGCCGAAGGTGGTGATGCGGACGACCTTGCCGACCACAACGGAGCCTTCGGGGTACTTCTGCGGGGCGACGTCCCAGGGCTTGGGCTGCATTTGCTTGAGGCCAAGCTGGATGCGCTCGCGCTCGTGATCGAGGTTGAGGATTTTGACTTCCACTTCCTGATCCGGATGCACGATCTCGGACGGATGCTTGACATGCGACCAGCTGAGGTCGGTCACGTGAATCAAACCGTCTACGCCGCCGATATCCACAAACGCGCCGAAATCGGTCAGCCTGCGAACGATGCCCTTAACGACCGCGCCTTCTTCAAGCGAAGCCCAGGCTTCGGTCTTCTTTTCGGCTTCTTCGGCCTTCATGACAGCCTTGCGGCTGGCAACGATGCGGCGTTTCTGCTCGTCGAGCTCGATGATTTTCAGGGTCAGGGTCTGCCCAATGAACTCGCCGATCTTTTCCACGTAACGATTGGAGAGTTGAGACGCCGGTACAAACGCGCGAATACCGTCCACGTCGCAGATCAGGCCGCCTTTGACGACTTCCTTGCCTACGCCCTCCACGTATTCGTCATTGTCAAACTTTTCAACAAGTTTCGCAAAGGCTTTCCGCTTGAGGATATTGCGCTGGGACAGGAGCACGTTTCCGTCGCCGTCGTTGACTTTCACGACCTCGACTTCGATCTCGTCGCCCATTTTCACGTCCTCGGTGACCAGGTCTTCGCGTTTGATCAGCCCATCGGATTTGAAACCGATGTTGACACAGACTTCGTCATCTGTCATCTGTACAACAGTACCAGTGACAGTCTGGCCCGGCCGGATCTTCACCAGCGTGGCTTCGACATCTGCCATAAAGCTGTTTTCTTCCGTCTCTTCAACGGGTACTTGTTGGTCCATTTGTTCATTGTCTGTCATGCGTGTGACAACCTCCTTCAGTAACCAATCCGGAGTGCTTGCGCCGGTGGTTATTCCAATGATTTCGGAATGAATATCTGCAAAGTCCGCGGGAATATCGTCTGCGGACTCTATCAGCAATATTCGCGGGCAAATCGCCTTGCACGTTTCGTAGAGCTTTTGCGTATTGGCGCTTTTTTTGCCGCCCAATACGAGCATGGCGTCTACCTCGGCCGCGAGTTTGCGCGCCTCGTCCTGCCGCTGCGCCGTGGCGGTGCAAATGGTGTCTTCGACCGTCAGGTGCTTGACTTTGCGCTGGATCACGGGCAGGATACTGGCCCAGCGTTCGGGCGGGAAGGTGGTCTGTGCCGCAAGCAGCGCTTCGTCCATTTCCGGCAGGGCTTCTGCCTCCTGGGCGCTTGCCACGGTGTACACCCGGCCCCGGCACCAGCCGATGGTCCCGATCACTTCGGGATGATCCGGCTGACCCGCCAGGATGACCGTTTTGCCGTCGTGTGAATACCGGCTGACAATTTCGTGCTGCCTTCTGACGAAGGGGCAGGTCAGGTCGAGCGTCACACAGCCCTCTGTTTCAAGCTCCTCATACACCGCCGGCGCTACGCCGTGGCTGCGGATGACCGCAGTTTGCCCGGAAGCCTCCGCCGCCGTATCCACCGCTTTGACACCCTTGGTTTCCAGAAGCTCAATCACCTGCGGGTTGTGTACCAGCTCGCCGATGGTCACGATGCTGCCGTATTGCTCGGAAGCCTTCATTGCCTCATCCACAGCGCGCTGGACTCCCATGCAGAAGCCAGCGTATTTTGCCGTGCGTATCGGCATTGAAAAACCTCCATACGGGTAATCAGTCTTTATATTCGGTTCAAACTTGCAAATTCCTTCTATTTTTCCGATAAAAAGCGAAAAAACAGTGATTATTCCTGCGTTTGCGCGGTATCCCGCACAAATTTCCGGTAAATTTCGCGGATGCGCTGCAGAACTTCCTGACCCGTATCCTTATTAATACCCTTGGCCTTTAGATCCGAAACCGTGAATACCTCACCGAAATAACAATGCGTTGTACGGAACAGACCCGGCTTTTGCTGGATGTAGGCTGGCAGAATGGGTACGCCTGACTGCAGGGCGATCATCCCGATGCCGCCTTCCATGTCCTCCATGACGCCTTCCTTATAGCGTGTGCCCTCGGGGAAGATGCCCAAAACGTTTCCGTCCTTGAGCACCTGCAAGGATGCGCGCAGGGCCTTCATATCGGTATTGTAGCGGCGAACGGAGATCATATGGATGCGCCCGAACAAAAACCGCAGGATGGGGTTTTTGGTCAGGTCGGCCTTGCCCAGAAACCGAATCTGGTACTTGCGGCAGCCATAACCGATGATGACCGGATCGATCATCGACAGGTGGTTGGCGATCAGGATATAGGGCGCGTCCAGCTTGGCGCGCTCGATGTTGTGATACTTGACGGGAACGAAGGTACGGAATAAAACGGCCGCAATGCCCACGACCAGCGCATACAACAGGGAGAAACGGTTTGGCCTGGCGACGGAATCCTTCATAGTCTGTCCTCCAGGAGCTTGAGAATGGCGGCAACCGTTTGCGCCTGTACGAAATCGGTATTATCTACAATCACGGCATCTTCCGCGGGCCGCAGCGGGTCGATCTTCCGGGTGGAATCCTGATGATCGCGCGCGATCACGTCTGAAAGCACCTGTTGGTAATCGGCGGGCTGCCCGGCCGCCAGCATCTGCTCATAGCGCCGTTTGGCGCGCTCCTGCGGCGTTGCGGTCAGGAAAACCTTCAGGGTTGCATCCGTCAGCACCTTGGTGCCGATATCGCGCCCATCCAGTATCATGGAGCGGGTCTTGGCAAGCGCCTGCTGCTTTTGCACCATAAACCGGCGCACCGCGCCGCATTTGGAGCTTGTGGACGCCGCAAAGGATATTTCCGGCGTCCGTATTTTGTCGGTAACGTCGACGCCGTTGACCAGCGTGCGCTGTACGCCGTTTTCCAGCAGTTCCACATCAATTTGGGTTCGGCCGACCAGCTCGGTCAAAGCCGCTTCGTCGGAGGGATCGATGCCCTCCGATAACGCCTGAAAGGCAAAGGCACGGTACATAGCGCCCGTGTCTAAATGCAGAATCCCTAATTTTTTGGCAACCTCATCAGCCACGGTGGATTTTCCGGCGCCGCCGGGTCCGTCGATGGCGATGGTAATGTGCTTGTCCGTCATATCGCGCGGTGCCCCAATCCAATACAGATTTCATCCAGATGCCCAAGCCCGATGCCAAAATACACCGCGACCGCGACATGGTCTTTGTGCCGCGCGATGCCGATTTTGCCGCCGACGTTCATCCCCAGCGCCTTGGTGGTGATCTGACTGAGCGCTTCTCTGGCAGCTCCGGCTACGCCGCCCTCTTCCAGGTGGCTTTCGTTGATCAGTCCCTCGCGCTTGGCGGCGACAACCGTGCGCTCAACAATGCGGATGATGGACGGCACAAATTCGCCGCCGAAATCGACGGCAGCTGCTTGTATCTCCTGCAGCAGGAGCGTCTTCTTCATCTGCATTTCTTCTTCGCGCGTGCGGGTCATGCTCATCAGTATTGCGGCGCGGGCCACGTCCCGGCTGCCGGGGGTTTGGTTGGGCATAGGGGCTCTCCTTCAAAGGCAAATAGGCAAAAAATAATCCCAAAGTGCCGCTGCGTCACGTTTTTCACCCGCTATGTATAAGCAGGTTGGTACTCTGTCACACACATTTGCCTTCCCCTGACGTATTGCTACGGGGGCCTGACATCCGTGAATGAACGCAAGTTCCATTTGTGAAGTGTCGGTAAAAACTAGACGCTGGCGCACACTTCAGGAACATCTGTTATTATATGCCGTCCGCCGATATGCGTCAAGCCGTTGACGGGCGAAGCGGCTGCGCGTATACTGCACCTTATACCTTTACGATAGGGGACGCGAGGATGGCAATGCAAGGCGGCAACCGGATGTTTCAAGGGTATCTGGCAATCACGGTTTGTGTGGTAGGGATCTCGTTCTCGCCGCTTTTTTACAGGTTGGGCTTCCTCACGGGTCTGAACGCTTTGTGGCTCAACGTGTTCCGTTTGGCGTTTACCGTGGTCATCATGGCGGGGATCACCTTTTTGAATCCCAAATACAGAAAAGAGATTTTCAGCGTTCCCAGGCGTTCGTTCTGGATCAGCGCGCTTGCGGGCACGCT
>DAIOVG010000061.1:0-14255 GCA_036759125.1 Candidatus Limiplasma sp. | reverse complement strand
CGTGCTGCCCGCCGTTGCGCAGCCAAACAGCAGCAGCGCGATCAGGAAGCCGAAAAGTAGTTTTTTCATCCGTCATTCTCCCCGGTGAAATTTCTGATAAACGAACGCCTGTGCTCACAGCATGGGCCATACAGGCGGAGTGCCTCAATGTGATCTGAGGTGCCATATCCCTTGTTCTGCATCAGACCATATTGCGGATACATCTCCGCAAGGCTGTAAAGCTGGCGGTCACGCGTCACCTTGGCGATAATGCTTGCCGCCGCAATAGAGTAGCTAACCGCGTCGCCGTGAATAATCGGCTTGATGGAAAAGGGAACGTCCAGACCCCGTACCGCATCCACCAGACACAGGGTGGCGGGCGCTTCGGCCGCCGCGCGCTGCATGGCAAGCTTCGTGGCGTTGAGGATGTTGATCTCGTCGATCTCCTCCGCACTGGCTTCCCCTACGCCGATATACAGCGCGTGTTTCAGGATTTCGTCAAATACTTCGTCCCGGCGCTTGGGTGAAAGCTTCTTGGAATCGTCAACCCACGGAAGCACTGGCGTTTTGGGCATGATCACGCAGGCAGCCACTACAGGACCCAGCAGCGGGCCGCGCCCCGCCTCATCCATCCCGGCCAGCGATACGCCAAAGGCGTCCCATGCGCAGTCGTGGGAGTACAGCGCTTCGCTTCGCTGCAGTCGTTTTGCGTTGGGCTTGGTCATGCTTTTTGCAGCCTTGCGCTTCCGGGCGGCTCTTCCAGCGTGATGCGTCCAAGCTTTCCTGCGCGGAACTCGTCCAATATCACGGCGCTAGCGCGGTCGTAATGCGCAACGCCGCCTTTGAGCAGAAATCCCCGTCCGCGGCAGACCTCATCCAGAAGCTCTATGCCTTTGGCGTCGGGATTTTTGATCTTAAAGCGTTCACAGGTTATATCCCTGCGGTCTTCCAGCAATTCCGAAAGCAGGTGGATGCTGAGCTCCAGCTGATCGTATACGGCGTCCCGGATGGTGCCGATATAGGCAAGCCGCATCGCGGCCTTGTTATCGCTGATTTTTGGCCAGAGCATGCCTGGCGTATCCAGCATTTCCAGATAAGGGTTAACCTTCACCCAGCGGTTGGCGCGTGTAACCCCTGGACGGTCGCCAACATCGGTGGTTGCGCTGCCGGTGAGGCGGTTGATCAGTGTGCTCTTGCCCACGTTTGGCACGCCAACGACCATTGCCCGCAGTGTTTTTTTGATACCGCGCCGTTCCGCGCGCTCGTAAAAGGCTTTGGCGGCCACATCCATCAGATCCCGCACCCGTTTGGTTTTCTGCGGGGTGGTATCGTAGGCCATAGCCTGTATGCCTTCGTTTTCGAAGTATTTCAGCCAACGGTTGGTAGCGTCCGTATTGGCGAGGTCCGCCTTGCACAACAGCAAAATCCTGCTTTTACCCGTCAGCAGCCGATCCAGATCCGGGTTGCGGCTTGAAAGCGGAATGCGCGCGTCACACAGCTCCACGGCGATGTCCGCCTTGGAGAGCTGCTGCCCCAGCAGGCGTTTTGCCTTGGCCATATGCCCCGGGTACCATTGTATATCCAAAAGGGGAGCCCCCTTTCCATAAGTCTACCCAATTAAACCATTGTTTGGAAAAAATAGCAATCAGAAGTTCTTCTTGTTACAATACCCTGCAACCGATTATTTAGCAAGGGTTTTCGATTCTATCACGTAATGATTCCCAATCATGAATTCCTTAAGAAAAACGCTATTCTACTGTTATGCGTCCGTATCATCCTCCGATGTCCGTTCTGTATCCGCGTCCTCGTAAATATCCCCAAGCAGTTTCTTGCTCTCACCTTCATCCAGCTCTTCCACTCCGCGCAGCTTGCGCTCAATGCTGCGGGTGCGTACAAACGCCTTGTCGATGGTCTTGCTAGCCTGGGATAGCTTTTCCTGCGTGTTTTGCAGCACCTGGGAGAATAAACCGAAGTCGTTCTTCACCGCGCCCAGAAGCCGCCAGACCTCGGCCGAGCGTTTCTCGATAGCAAGGGTGCGGAACCCCATTTGCAGGCTGTTGAGCATCGCCAGCAGCGTGCTGGGTCCCGCGATCACAATGCGCTGTTCCCGCTGCACGGTCTCCACAAGCGAGGCGTTGCGCATGACCTCGGCATACAGGCTCTCCAGCGGCAGGAACATCACAGCAAAATCAGTGGTATAGGGTGGCTCGATGTATTTTGTTGCAATTCGTTTCGCTTCAAGCTTCACGGCATTGATCAGCGCCGTGCGGGCCGCCTCGGTCGCCAATGCGTCGCCCTGTTCGCTGGCGTCTGCAAGCCTTGCGTAGTCCTCCTGCGGGAATTTGCTGTCAATAGGCAGGTATACAGGATGATCGTCCTCTTTCCCCGGCAGGCACACCGCAAATTCCACACGCTCGGCTGCGCCGGGGCGCAGCTGTACGTTGGTTTCATATTGCTTCTCCGTCAGCACCTCGGCCAGAAGGTTCCCAAGCTGAATCTCACCCCATACGCCGCGACGCTTTACGTTGCCCAGCACTCGCCGCAAATCCCCTACGCCTTCGGCCAGCCTGTGGACCTCACCAAGGGACTTGTACACCTGCTCCAGTCGGTCGCTGACCTGCGTGAAGCTCTGTGTCAAGCGCTTGTTCAGGGTGTCCTGCAGCTTTTCATCGACCGTCTTGCGCATCTCGTCGAGCTTCTTTTCGTTGTCGGCGCGCATACCCGTGATGGACTTTTCGATCATCTCCCGCATTTCTTTAATGCGGGCCTCATTCTTGGTAAGCTCCTGCTCCAGGGTTTTATCGATTGACGCCATACGGGTCTCAAACTTGTTGAGGCTTTCTTCAGTAAAGCTGTACATACGCGCCTGACGCCCCTCCTGCGCGGAGAACTGGTTTACCTGATACTCGGCGTTTCGGTTCAGGTTTCCCAGAAGGCTTTCATTAATGGCATGCAGTGTGCGCATCAGCTCTTCCCGCTGGCGGAGGCTGTCTTCGCTGATCGCAGATTGCAGCATACGGAGGTTCTGCACCAGCGCATCGCCGTTTTGCCGCCTGCGCAGAAGCGCCAGCGCCGCGATCATCAAGATCACGAGCAGCGTAAGAAGTCCGGTTGCCAGCCATTGCCACGGTTCCAGTGGAAACATCCGGTATCCTCCCCATCGTTATGCTTTTGTGTGAAAAAACCTGCGGTACGCAGGTTTTTCGCTTAAATCTCCCGCCGGCCTTCCATGGCCTTGGAAAGTGTAATTTCATCAGTATATTCCAGATCGCTTCCCACAGGCACACCGTGCGCTATGCGGGTGACCAGAATGCCCATAGGCTTGATGAGCCGCGCGATATAGCTGGCCGTTGCCTCGCCCTCGATATCAGGATTGGTGGCGAGGATAACCTCCTGAATCGCTCCATCCGCGAGGCGCTTGAGGAGCTCCTGAATGCGGATATCGTCCGGCCCGATGCCCTCCATTGGCGACAGGGTGCCATGCAGCACGTGGTAGCCGCCTTCAAAGTCGTGCATGCGCTCGATAGCCGCCACATCGCGTGGATCGCGTACTACGCAGATCTGCCCGTTTTTTCGACTTGGGTCGGCGCAGATATCGCAAAGCTCGTCCACAGCATAATTGCCGCAGACGTTGCAGTATCGGATTTCCTTGCGTCCCTGGTAGATAGCCGAGGCCAGTTCGCGTACATCCTCAAGCTCCATGGAGATGATATAATACGCCAGGCGCTGCGCGCTTTTTTGCCCGATGCTGGGAAGCTTGGAAAGCTGCGTTACCATCCGCGTGATGGGCTCAAGCGGTTTGGACATGCTTAAAACATGCCTCCCATACCCGGAGTCAGCTTGCCAAGCTCCTGCTCGCGTGCTTCCTTGCCCAGTCGAACCGCTTCATTCACAGCCGCGAGGATCATATCCTGCAGTATTTCCACATCATCGGGATCCACGCATTCAGGATTGATTGCAATCGCCTTGAGTTCGCCTTTTCCGGTCGCCGTAACTGTTATCATGCCACCGCCAGCCTGGGCGGTGTATTCGCGTTCGTCCAGCTCAGCCTGGGTTTTGGTCATCTGTTCCTGCAGCTTCTGGGCCTGCCGCATCAGCTGCTGCATATTTCCCCCGCCGCCACCGAAACCGCCGAATTGATTTCTTGCCATGATACTCCTCCTATGCTTCCTGCCGTAAGCTGATTTTCAAATCGCCAGATACGCCTGTCAGGCGCACCATAGGCGCAGATTTATCATCTGTGAGTGTGACACCGTGTATGGTTTTGTGTCCGCTGACCGAGCGCGCCAAAACGTTCAGCGTTCCAAGCTCCGTGCTTACTTCGCTGTCGCCCGATACCGTGCGCAGTTCCATTTGCTCGAACTCGCCTCTGGTATCAATGCGGATATTGCCGCTGACGGTGGTGAAGCGGTAGTTCTTTGCAGAAACATTGTCCAGCGCGATGTTGCCGCTGACGGAGCGGCCCGCAAAGGTTTCGCAGATCAGCTGCGTGCCCTTCACAGCACCGGCCGTGGTGCGCAGCGCGATGGAGCCCGCAGTTAACTGTGTGGCTTTCAGGTCTCCGGTAATGGTCTCGATGGCGATGTTCTCGCCGCCCAGCCCGCGCGCCTTGATTGGCCCGCTGATGGTGTTCAGACGCGTGATCCGGTCCCACGTTTTGGGTACGCGAACCAGAATCTCCATCCAATGCCCATGCGTGATATCCAGTGTCAGGCCATACTGTGGCTGTTCGATGATCAGTTCGCCGTCGTCGACCGCGATTTTCAGCTCAGATACGGTGCGTTCGTCGCCTGAGGCGAGGATCTGAATCTGTTCTGTATCATCTGTAATGATTTCCAGCTGCGCCCACGCCAGACGAGCGATTATTTCATGAAGCTCCTCAATCGGAAAGGTTTCATTGCGTTCCAAGATGGTTCCTCCTCCGTAACGGTCGGCTGTAACCGGGAATATCTTCCGGCAGTTTCCCCTAAATTATACAGGTTTCTTATAAAAAAGCAATGTGCGGCTGCGTACGATTCCCGCGCAAGACTGCCTCTGTGCATACCGGAAACGGTTCCCAAAGAGGCAACTTTATGGTATAGTAGGCAAAGGAAAACAACTGTTCGGACGGAGGAATCCGGGTACCCGGGAAAGACTGTCAAAACACCGTTCCCGCTGTTCCCGCCGATGCATTTTACTGTATTATGAAAGAGTTTGATCAGCAAACGCTTTGGAGCACCATGGTCGATCACCCCACACAGTCGCCCCTGGCCGACCGTATGCGCCCTCGCACTCTGGAAGAGTTCGTTGGGCAGGAGCATCTGGTTGGCGAAGGCCGGCTACTTCGGCGCGCCATCATGGCGGACAAGCTGCAATCCAGCATTTTCTGGGGACCACCCGGCTGCGGGAAGACCTCGCTTGCGCATATTGTCGCCGGAATGACCGGCAGCGATTTTGTGAAGTTGAACGCTGTGACCAGCGGCGTAGCCGACGTGCGCAAGGTCTTGAAAACCGCCGAAGAAAGGCGCTTGTTACAGGGCAAGGCGACCTACCTACTGCTTGACGAATGCCACCGCTGGTCCAAAGCGCAGAGCGATTCCATTCTCCCGGCGATCGAATCCGGGTTGATCCGCTTTATCGGCTCGACCACCGAAAACCCCATGGCGAGCATGACCCCCGCAATCGTCAGCCGCTGCCGTGTTTTTGCCTTTCAGCCGCTGACGACCGACGATATCCATCAAGCCCTTTTATCTGCACTCAAGGATGAGGAACGCGGCTACGGGCGTTATATGGTGGACTGCGGCGACGACGCGCTGCGCTACATCGCCCGTATGTCCGGCGGGGATGTTCGCACGGCATTATCGGCGCTGGAGCTCGCGTTCCTGACCACGAAAGAAGATTCGGACGGCGTGAAGCATATTACGATGGACGTAGCGCAGGAAAGCGTTCAAAAGCCGATCATGAAGCTGGATGAGGGGCTGTACTACGATATGCTGTCGGCGTTCATTAAGAGCATGCGCGGCAGCGATCCGGACGCTGCGCTTTTATGGTTTGCGCGGCTCATGTACGCGGGCATCGATCCCCGGTTGATTGTGCGGCGGCTGATTGTACACGCCAGCGAGGACGTTGGGCTTGCCGATCCGGTCGCGATGCTACAGGCACATGCCGCAGCCAATGCCCTGGAAACCGTCGGGATGCCCGAAGCGCGCATCCCCATCGCGCAGGCGATTCTGGCGATCTGCCTGGCCGAGAAGAGCAACAGTGTGGTCGAAGCATTAGGCGAAGCCGAGGCCGACGCCAGAAACGGCAACTTTACCGCCGTTCCTGTTTATCTTCGTGACCAGAGCATGGTGCCCGCCAATGAAAAGAATTCCGATTATCTGTACCCGCACATGTTTCCGGAGCATTTCGTCAAGCAGACCTATATGCCCAAAGGGTACGAAAACCGTGTGTATTACCGCCCCAGCGACCAGGGGAACGAGCAAAAGCTGAAAGCCAGACTGGAACGTAGGTTTGGGAAGGATAAAAAAGCGTGAACAGAAGAAAAGTCACCCGCCAAATCGATGTCAGCAAGGCATCCCTATACGCCATCATCGTCAACATCTCCGAAATCGCGGTGCTGATGGGCTTTGTCGTCTACCTTCTGTTCACCGGCATTACCCCGCAAAACCGGCAGTTTATTCTTCTTTTTGCGGTCATCGGTGGACTGATGGCCAGCTGGGGCGCGTTTCTGGACATACGCGAAGCGTTGATGGCGCGAAGACGCCAGCTTCAGATTATGGATCTGGAGCAGACCAACACGCAGATGGATGATTTGAACCACACCCTGCGCGCACAGCGGCACGACTTCCTCAACCATTTGCAGGTCGTGTACAGCCTGATGGAGATGAGCGAATACGCCGAAGCAACTGATTATCTGGAAAAGGTCTATGGCGACATCCGCGCAGTGTCCAGCTTCCTGTCTACCCGCTCCACAGCGGTTAACGCGTTGCTCAAGGTCAAGGCCGGGGCCTGCGCGCATGAACACATTTCCTTGCAGATGGATATTAAAAGCCCGCTGCAGGACCTGCCCATGCCCGCCTGGGAATTGTGCCGTGTGCTCGGCAACCTGATTGATAACGCCATGGATGCCGCAAGGCAGGCGGAACACCCGCAGATTTCCCTTTCCATTGCGGAAGATATCCGCGCGTTTCGCTTTACGATTGATAACAACGGCGCGGTCATCCCCGAAGAACTGCTGTCAACCATTTTCGAAGAAGGTGTCAGCACCAAAGGCGAGAACCACGGCATGGGGCTGTCCATCGTGAAAAACACGCTCAAGCCGTATGGCGGTACCGTTGACTGCTTGAGCGGGGAGTCTGGCACGCGTTTTTCCGTTCTGCTGCCAAAAATTGCCTTGAAGGACGACATAGCGCCGAGCATTGACGTAGCCATCTCGTAACGATATAATATTCTTTACGGTTCATGGATCTTGAGCAATCAAAGTGAAGGAGGAAGCAAAGTTATGAAGGTTATTTTACTTTGTGATGTGAAAGGTCAGGGTAAAAAGGAAGATATACTCACGGTTTCCGATGGGTATGCACGCAATTATCTGTTCCCGCGCAAGTGGGCTGTGGAGGCCACGCCCGCATCCATCAAGGAGATTGAGCGCAAGCGCGCCGCCGAAGAGCAACAGGAGAAAGAACGCCGACAGACTGCGCAGGATGAAGCAAAGGCGCTGAGCGGCAAGGTGATTCGCGTAACCGCTAAGTCCGGCGATACCGGGCGCCTGTACGGCAGCGTGACCAATCAGGAAATTGCCGACGAGCTTAAAAAGCAGTACGGGTTTGAAATCGACAAGCGCAAGGTGGAATGCGATCCCATTCGCCAAACCGGCGAGTACGATGTGAACGTGACCGTATATTCCGGCATCGCCGCGAAAATGAAAGTGCTGGTTTCCGGCACAGGCGACAAGTAATATTCATTCGTGTCCAGTGCAGAAGGGAGGCAGCGCAGCATGCAGCAGCAGGATCTGATCAGCATCACCCCGCCAAACAGCGTCGATGCGGAGCGTTCGGTGCTTGGCGCTGCCATGCAGGACTCCGGTGCGGCTACGCTTGCCGTGGAAACGCTGCAATCCGACGATTTTTATTCTCCCGAGCATCAGGAGATTTTTAACGCGGTCAAAGCGTTGTTCTCCTCCAGCGCGTCCATCGACGTGATGACGGTGTCCAACGAGCTATCCCGCCGGGGTACGCTGGAAGGCATTGGCGGTTCAGCCTACCTGCTGGCCGCCTGCCGCTACGTACCCACCACCGCCAATACGGCTTCGTACATCCGCATCGTGCAGGAAAAAAGCACCCTGCGCAAGCTGATCACCGCTTGCCGACGCATTGAAGAAGAATGCTATACGCAGATGGACGATATGGATACGCTCCTTTCCAACGCCGAGCGTTTGATTTTTGATATCGTCATGCGGCGCGGCGGCGGCGATACCCTGACGCCACTCAGCGCGGTGCTGATGGAAACATTTGACAAGCTGGAACAGCTAAGCCGCCTCAAAGGCAAGCTCAGCGGCGTACCTACGGGACTTTATGAGCTGGACCGCAAGCTCACCTGCCTGCACGGCGGCGAGCTGATTATCGCGGGTGCGCGCCCCGGCATGGGCAAAACTGCGTTTGCATTGGGCATTGCGTTGTTTGCAGCCGAGCATGTCGGCAGCCGTGTTGCCCTGTTCACCATGGAAATGCCCAAAGAACAGATCGGCATGCGTATTCTCTCCAACGCCGCAAGCATCAACATGCAGCGGCTTCGCTCCGGTATGCTCAGCGACGACGAGTGGATGAAGGTCGGCGATACCTTGAACCACCTGAGCACCTGCCGTATTTTTATCGACGATACGCCTGGCCTGACGCCATCCAAAATGCGCAGCCGCGTACGCCGCCTGATGATGGAGCAAAACGGACTGGATCTGATCGTGGTCGACTATTTGGGTCTGATGTCATCTGACAAGCGGCAGGATAACCGCCAGCAGGAGGTTTCCGATATCAGCCGCGGGTTAAAAGCCATTGCCCTGGAACTGAAAATACCGGTGCTGGCTGCCGCACAGCTTGCCCGTGGCAATACGCAGCGGCACAATAAACGCCCGCAGCTGAGCGACCTGCGCGATTCGGGCAGTATTGAGCAGGATGCCGACGTGGTGCTTTTCATCCACCGTGAGAAGTATTACCAAAGCGATGAACCCAACGATGAGCCGGTTGCGGACGAGGGCATGGCGGAAATCATCGTCTCCAAACAGAGAAACGGTCCTGTTGGAACCGTGGAAGCGGAATGGCAGGATGAATTCGCCCGCTTCATCAATCCGCCGGGTGTGCGTGTGCCCTCTTACATCAACGAGAACGGAGTTTGACATGAAGCAACAGAGTATCATGACTCTAGTAAAGGATATGCGGTTTGAAGGATACGTGCTGGTTCGCATGAGCGCGCAGCGTACCGGAAATACCGGAAACAAGTACCTGGATCTCACCCTGGCGGACTGTACCGGAGAGCTTAACGGCAAGCTATGGGATGGGAATACCGATCCGCCCCCCGCGGGCAGCGTGATCAAGGTTCGCGGTATCACACAGGAATATAACGGCAGGCTGCAGCTGCGCATTGAAAAGCTGCGGCCGCTGGAGGAAACGGATAAGGTGGATATGAGCTTGCTGACGCCCAGCGCCCCGCAAAGCGCCGAATCCATGCTTGCGGAGCTGAACGAAGTCGTAGATAGTATCTCCAGCTCCCCTTTGCGTACAATTGTCAGGGGAATGCTGGATCTGTATAACGATAAACTCCCCTATTTCCCCGCAGCGCAGCGCATCCACCATGCGGAGCGCGGCGGTCTTCTCCACCACACACTGGGTATGCTGCAGCTCGCCAAGGCGGTATTGCCGCTTTATCCTCAGCTCAACGCAGATTTGTTGATATCCGGCGTGGTGATTCATGATCTGTGTAAAATGGAAGAGCTGGACAGTGACGAGCTGGGTATTGTAAAGGATTATACAGCAGCGGGTTTGCTACTTGGGCATATCTCCATCGGTGTCACGCGCCTTGGTGAAGTTGCCGGTAAGCTTGGCATTCAGGGCGAGCCCCTGCTGCTGTTACAGCATATGCTTTTAAGCCATCACGGCGAGGATATGTATGGAAGTCCGCGTAAGCCTATGTTCCCCGAAGCCGAGGTACTGCACTGGCTGGATATCCTGGACGCGCGTATGAACGAAATCAGTACCGCCCTTGCCAAGGTGCCGCCCGGCGTGTTTTCCGAAAAGATCTGGTCACTGGAACGTAGGCTCTATCAGCCGCAGTATGATCAGCTTGAACAGGAACAAGAGCCTGAAGATAATGTAAAATAAAGCGTCCCGGCAGACCCTGAAAGTCGTGCATGTTGACGCGTTTTGCGCAAAATGATAAAATACAATTGTACTGACCGTAAAAAACGAAGCCTGACTATACAACGCCAACTCCGCAAGCACCGCTTGCCAGGAATCGGAGGAAATTGATATGAAGCGTACAGCCCTTGTGCTGCTGTGTCTTGCGGCTTTTGCCCTGCTGCTGACCGGATGTCAGGGACAGAAGGAAGATATCATTCCTGAGGTAACTCAGTTTATCGGGCCTGCCGCGACAGATACCCCTGCGCCCACACCAACCCCGACAATCGATACAACAGCTGAGTTTACTGAAGATGACGCGCTGGCGGAGGAAGACATCACGACTGACCTTCAGACGCCCGCCAGTAATTTTGATGCCGGACTCGCGGCACAGACCAACTTGTTTTCTTCTGCAAGTGCGACCGACAATGCCAACGCAACCGAGTACCCGTATTCCGGAAGCACTCCAATCCCGCTGGATCCCATTGACGCGCCCACACCTACGCCTCAGGCACCGCTCAACTTCACCTACATCAACTATAGCCCCACCACCGTTGGCGTGACCTTTGAAGCCCCCGCCGGCTGGGTGCCCGACGAAACCTACAACGAAGTGTTTACCCTATCCGAGCCTGAAAGCCAGATGAAAAACGGTCAACTAGGCATTATCAACGTCTATGCCGTGCCTGTCATCAGCGATTATTCCCAGTCACAGCTTGAACAGGAGATTAAACAGCGCCTAAACACCATCGGCTCGTTGAACTTTGTGGAATGGAAGCCAAGCTACACCGCAACGCGCCACCTGATGGGAAGCCTTGGCGTATATGCGCAGTATACCGGCAAGCTTGTCACCGGTGTGGAGGTTGGCGGTCGTGTTCATGCCGTAACCATTGACAATGTGCTGTACTGTATTCAGATTACCTATCCCCTGGCTTTCAGAGAAGACTTTCTGGACGTATTTTCTAAGCTGAGAGAAACCATCAAACGCGTACAATAGTACAGATAAACAATACCGATCGATCAACGTGAATCCTGTTTTTCGCTTGATCTGCAAACGAAAAGCGCTTCCTCTGCTAAGAGGAAGCGCTGGACTTGCCGATCTACGCTCAGTACTGGGACTGGCGATTGCGGTCAAAGCACTCGCGGCAGTACACGGGACGATCGCCACGGGGCTGGAACGGCACCTGCGTGGTCACGCCACAGCCGTCGCAGATCACTTCGTACATCTGGCGCTCGCCACGGCCGGGGTTCTGTGATGCACGGCGGGCGGCACGGCAGCCGGGGCAGCGGCTGGGCTCGTTCTGAAAGCCTTTGTCAGCAAAGAATTGCTGTTCGCTGGCAGAGAATACGAACTCCTCACCACAATCCCTACAGTTCAGTGTTTTGTCTTCAAACATGATGGTCTCCTCCAAATTGATAATCTGTGTCCCAAGCTTTCCAGTGATTACGGTGTGGATTTCCAAACTTCCGGACATAGTTGCACGAAGGAGGAAGAACCGATACCTCATACCTTGGCTGGGTCATCTGCGACATTATACCATGATCAACCGTCTTTGTATAGCCATATTTCCCTGATTTCATAAAACAAGTCTCATTTACGTAGATTTAACAATTTTTCTGCACTCCTTCTATCAGTACACCCTTAAGTCGTATATCGGACCATCAGACACTTTTCAAACATCGTTGGATTCGATATATTGAACTCGACTTCTGTTCGATTTTTGAACAGACTTTCATATTTTTTACATTGGGGATGAGCACTACATGGATTATATCGATCTGGGACGCCGTATCAGGAAACAACGTACACAGCGTGGATGGACGCAAGAAACCTTGGCGGAACGTGTGAATGTATCCACCTCTTTTGTGGGTCATGTCGAGCGCGGTTCCCGAAAAGCCAGCCTGGAAACCTTGGTTTCGATGGCAAACGCTTTGGATGTAAGCGTGGACTATTTACTGTCCGGCAGCATCAACAACAGCGTGATTGGCCCGATGCCCAAAAGCCTCAACAATCAGCAACGGACAGCGCTCAAAGAGATACTGACCACGATCCAGGACAACCTCTCGGAATGGGAAAAGGATCAGTAAGCAATCCATGCGTACCTCGTGGTACGCTTTTTTTTTGCAAATTTTTAACAGAGTCCGGTACTGTTCCATCAACTGATTGCAAGCGTTCTGCATATCATTGATCGCTCATTGGGTTGTAACAGGCGCCAGCATTTCCTGGTTTTACATTGAAATGCCGTTTCTCCATTGAAACCCATCCACTGAAATGATATAATATATCGAATCGCTCGCGTGCGTGCAGCGACAGATTGGAGGGGCCATGAAGCGCAGGGACATTATCATTCTTGTAATCGTTTTGGTTGCGAGTTTGACCTTATATCTTCTTCGCCCCAAGGCTGTTGATGATGCGTCCGCCGGAGTCTATATGCGGGTATCAATTGCCGGGCAGGAGCAGGAGCTTGTTCCGCTGACTGAAGACCGCGAGATTCGCATCGAGCAGGACAACGGTGACTATAATATTATCCATATCTTTGACGGCGGGTTTGAGATTACAGAGGCAAACTGCTACAACCAGGACTGCATCCATCAGGGTGAGGTTACGGTAGATAACATCGGCGGGCGGGCATTGGCCAACGAAGTGATTTGTCTCCCCCACAAGCTGGTGCTTTCGCTAGTCAGTGCCGATGGCGCTGAGCCGGAGACTGCCCAATGATCAAAACACGCAGGCTGGCGCTGGCAGCCGTATTAATATCTATTATGTTGGTGCTTGGCTATCTGGAGAGTATGCTTCCCGTATCCCCGGTGCCCGGCATCAAGCTTGGTTTGGCCAACAGCGCACTGATCGTTTCACTGTATTGGCTTGGTATCCCAGTCAGTTTCCAGATCATGCTGATCAAGAATGTGCTGTTGGGACTGCTTTTGGGAAACCCCATGCTGATCCCCTACAGCATTGCCGGAGGCATTTTGAGCCTGACGGTGATGAGCATCCTGTACAAAAGACGCGGCGTCAGCCCTATCGGTGTCAGTATTGCTGGAGGGGTTACGCACAACATTGGACAAGTGCTCCTGGCAATGATCATTCTTTCCACGCCATCGCTTGTATTTTACCTCGGTCTGCTCATGCCGGCCGGAGCTGCGATGGGTTTCATCACCGGGATGATCGCAAAAACACTGATGCGCCACTTCCCGCCCAGCCGGTACCTGAATCGGCCAACCAATCAGTAAACGGAGGATCTATTGTGAAAAAACAGGCCTGGTTAATCCTATTTCTGATCGCGCTGGTCGCAGGCGTTGCTCTGGCAGCCACCAATATGGTAACCGCCGGTCCAATCGAGCAGCAGCGCATTTTAGCTATTGAAGCTGCACGCAAGGCAGTGTTCCCGCAAGCAAGCAGCTTTGAAGACTTAGCAGTCGGGGATCTTGCTGGGCTTGACAGCGTTACCACCGCGAAATCGGACACGGAAACCCTTGGGCAGGTACTGCAAATCACCGTTTCCGGGTACGCGGGTCCCATTCAGATCATTATGGGTATTGATACACAGGGTGTGATCACGGGGCTCACCGTTGGCGGCAGTAAATTCGCCGAGACTGCGGGGCTTGGTACACAGGTCAAAGGACCGGAGTTTACCGGACAATTCGTTGGTCTTGCCGAAATGCCGACCTTGAACGGCAATGTGGATACGATCAGCGGTGCGACAATCTCTTCTTCTGCGGTCATCAACGGCATCATACGCTGTTATCAGGAATGGGAAACGCTCGCAGCTTCCGGTTTTTAACTTTCACCGCCGATCTTACAAAATGATCGGCGGTTTTCAATGCTCCGGATTCACCCTATGCCAAGCATTCATGGCAAGAGCTATCTCCGCTGCGCCTATTAATTCTTTGGTACTCAAACACAGGCTATAAAAG
>DAIOVG010000060.1:0-14349 GCA_036759125.1 Candidatus Limiplasma sp. | reverse complement strand
CCTCGTAGGTGGAGTAGAAGTAGGGCACGTAGCTTTCAAACTCGCTGGCGCAGGTATCGATCATCTTGTACACTGGCAGCAGGTTTTCCCGCTTGCGGAAGCGGAAAATGTCCTTTTCCGTCTGCCCCCACATCTGGGCGATGTACTTGTCCGAAATGCCCAGGTGCTTGGCGGCGCGGAGCACATCCGGGTCGTCCTTGCCATTGACGAGCATGGCTTCGAAGTAGACGATGTTCTTGATCTTTTCCAGGAAGAACATGTCGATCATCGTTTCGTCGTGAATGCGCGTGAGCGTCGCGCCGATGCGGATGAGTTGCGCGATGGCGAAAATCCGGTCGTCGGTCGCAATGCGGATATAGCTGAACAGCTCCTCGGCGTCCATGCCGGAGAACTTGGGCATGTGCAGGTGGCTGACCCCGATTTCCAGCGAGCGCACGGCCTTTAACAGGCTTTCCTCCATGGTACGGCCAATGGCCATGACCTCGCCGGTTGCCTTCATCTGCGTGGAGAGGGTGTTGGAGGAGCCCTCCAGCTTGTCAAAGGGGAAGCGGGCGATCTTGGTCACCACAAAGTCCAGCGCCGGCTCAAAGCTCGCCGGGGTGTTGGCCAGCTGGATTTCGTCCAGGTGCAGGCCGACGGCGATTTTCGCCGATACGCGCGCGATGGGATACCCGCTGGCCTTGCTTGCCAGGGCGGAGGAACGGCTCACGCGCGGGTTGACCTCGATGAGGTAGTACTGGAAGCTCACGGGGTCCAGCGCAAACTGCACGTTGCAGCCGCCCTCGATCTTCAGGGCGCGGATAATTTTCAGCGCCGAGTCGCGCAGCATCTGGTATTCCTTGTTGGTCAGGGTCTGGCTAGGGCAGACGACGATGGAATCGCCCGTATGCACGCCCACGGGATCGAGGTTTTCCATGTTGCAAACGGTGATGGCGGTATCGTTTGCGTCGCGCATGACCTCGTACTCAATTTCCTTGTAGCCCTTGATGCTCTTTTCCACCAGTACCTGGTTGACGGGGGAGAGCTTCAGGGCGTTTTTCATGAGGGGGATGAGCTCTGCCTCATCATCGGCAAAGCCGCCGCCCGTACCGCCCAGCGTGAACGCGGGGCGCAGGATGACCGGATAGCCGATCTCCTCGGCGGCCTGTTTGCCCTCCTCAATGGTTGTTGCGATTACGGAGGGCAGCACCGGCTCGCCCAGCGACTGGCAGAGCTTTTTGAACTCGTCGCGGTCCTCGGCCTTGTTGATTGAATCAAAGCTTGTGCCCAGGATTTCCACCTGGCACTCCTCCAGCACGCCCTTGGTGTGCAGGCGCATGGCGAGGTTCAGGCCCGTCTGGCCGCCCAGGCCGGGCAAAATGGCATCGGGCCGCTCAAAGCGCAGGATTTTCGCCACGTATTCCAGTGTCAGCGGTTCCATGTACACCTTATCGGCAATGTTGACATCGGTCATGATGGTGGCGGGATTGGAGTTGACGAGGATCACCTCGTAGCCTTCCTCGCGCAGGGCCAGGCAAGCCTGGGTGCCGGCGTAGTCAAACTCGGCGGCCTGGCCGATGACGATCGGGCCGGAGCCTATTACCAGCACGCGCTTGATATCTGTCCGCTTAGGCATGCTGTTCACGCTCCTTTGCCAGCAGTCCGGTGAATTTGTCAAACAGGTGGGTGGAATCCTGCGGGCCGGGGGCGCTTTCGGGGTGGTACTGGATGGAGAAGAGCTTGTCTTCCGCGCATTCCACACCCTCGGCGGTATGATCCAGCAGGTTCAGGTGGGTGAGCGTGAGCCGGGTCTCTTTCAGGCTATCCAAATCCACCGCGTAGCTGTGGTTTTGGCTGGTGACGGCGATCTTGCCTGTGCGCAGGTCCTTCACCGGGTGGTTGCCGCCGCGGTGGCCGAACTTCATCTTATAGGTCTTTGCGCCGTAGGCCAGCGAGATCATCTGGTGCCCAAGGCAGATACCGAAGATCGGCAGCTTGCCCTTGAGCTGCTGCACCGCTTTGATCACGGTGGGCACGTCCTCCGGGTCGCCGGGGCCGTTGGATAGGAACAGCCCGTCCGGCTTGTAGGCGAGGATCTCGTCGGCCGTCGTATCGTAGGGCACGGTGATCGTGGTGCAGCCGCGCTTGTTGAGCTCGCGGATGATGTTGAGCTTGATGCCGCAATCCACACACACCACGGTGTATTGCGCGTTTTCAGCCTCCGAGCGCCAGGGCTGTTTACCCGATACGCGGGAGACCGTATCGTGGGGCAGCTGGTAGGCGCGAAGCTTTTCAAGCGCCTCTTCGCGGCTGAGCTCCGGCGCGCAGAGAATCGCCTTCTGGCTGCCTTCGCTGCGGATCATGCGGGCGATCTTGCGCGTATCCACGCCCTGAATGCCGGGGATGCCGTAGGCCTCCAAAAGCTGGCTCAGGGTCTGGGTCGCGCGGAAGTTGGAGGGCAGATCGTTGTACTCGCGCACAACCATCGCGCCCATGGTGGGGGTTTTGGTTTCGTGGTCGTCGTCACAGATGCCGTAATTGCCGATCAGCGGATAGGTCATGACCACCATCTGCTCGGTATAGCTTGGATCGGTTACGATCTCCTGATAGCCGACCATGGAGGTGTTGAATACCATTTCACACAGCGTTTCCCGGACCGCGCCAAAAGACGTTCCCAGGAATTCCGCACCGTTTTCCATTACCAGCTTACGTGCGTGCTTTTCCATACGGCTTCACCTCCAATCATTGTCATTGTCCAGTCGTCCTGCACCCTCATCCCCGCAAACGGCGTGGCCCGCCCTTTAGACAGGAAGCGCTCCGGCTCGATGACCCATTCCCAATCCGGGTCGAGCACCGCAAAGGTGGCGGGCTGCCCTTCATCAAGCGTTCGCTCCGGCAGGCCGAAGCGTTCGCGCGGGGTATCGACCATGAGCAAAAGCAGCCGTTCCAGCGGCAGGATGCCGGGCTTCACCAGGCAGGTATTGAGGATCGCAAACGCGGTTTCCAGCCCGACCACACCCATGCTGCTGTGCTGCAGCCCGCGGGATTTTTCCTCGGCCGTGTGGGGCGCATGGTCGGTGGCGATCATATCGATCGTGCCGTCTAAAAGTCCCTCAATCAACGCGTCCCGGTCGGCCTTGCTGCGGATGGGCGGGTTCATCTTGAAGCGTCCGTCCTCCTGCAGGTCCTCATCGGTCAGGCACAGGTAGTGGGGGGCGGTTTCGCAGCTGACATCCGCGCCCTCTGCCTTGGCCTTTCGGATGAGCGCGACGCTTTCCTTTGTAGATATGTGGCAGGCGTGGTATTTGCAGCCGGTTTCTTTGGCGAGCTTCAGGTCGCGTTCCAGCTGCCGCCACTCGCTTGCGGACGGGATACCCTTATGGCCGTGCCGTTTGGCATAGTCCCCGTCGTGGATGTAGCCGCCGCCAAGCAGGCTGTCGTCTTCGCAGTGCGCGGCGATCAGGCAGCCGTATTTCGCGGCCTGCTCCATGGCGCTGCGCATGGTGGACTCGGACTGCACACCCCGCCCGTCATCGGAAAACCCGGCGGTGAAGGGCTTGAGCGCCTGAAAATCCACAAGCTCCGCGCCTTTTTGCCCCTTGGTGATGCAGGCGTAGGGGAGAACATGTACGCAGGCGTCGCTGCGGATGATACGCAGCTCCTCTTCGAGGGTGCCTAAGCGATCCGGCGCCGGGTTCAGGTTGGGCATGGCGCACAGGTCGGTGTAGCCGCCGCGCGCCGCCGCGCGAGTGCCGGTGCGGATGGTCTCCTTATACGAAAAACCCGGTTCCCGCAAATGAACGTGGACATCTGCGAAACCGGGAATGATTACTTTGCCTGAAAGGGAAAGAACGGATGCTCCGCTTTCATGAATCGGTGAAAGAAGAGGAAACAGCGCGCCCTGCCGGATCATCAAGTCACATTGCCGGAGCGTTTTCTTTCGGTAAAGAGCCGCTCCCATGAGCACTGCGTTCAACTTCCGCTCTCCTTTCCCGTGGAAAATCTTTCGTATATTCAACTGTGTATTATACAGAAGGCTTGCGGCCTTGTCAATGGTTATTTTGGACATTTCCTGTTTAAATTTGCACAATCAATCGGGGATTATGCACTCCGATTGGTGCGAAAACCACAATATATGTTATGGGGTAAGGATTTCTGAGATATATCCCGTATAGAATAATTATGCAAATGTGATGTATGAAAACTGTACTATCGAACGGGGCTTACATCTCTGCGTCCGTGAACCGTGCAAATGGAATGCCCTCATTGGTATCTCCGCGCAGGAGCTTGCCCACGTGTAAAAGCAACGGGAATTGTGTGTCCGATAGCGTTCCCGCCTGAATGGCCTTGGTGACAGCGCTAATCAGTCGATTTGCGATAACGACGGACTCCAGCGTGATGCCGCTGAGCTCCTGTATGGCCTCCGGGAACGGTATGCCGCGCCCAAGCAGGGTGCCAAGCTTGCGTGTGCGGCCGCCGAAAATGGTCACGTACAGGTCGCCCGCGCCGTATACAATACTCCCTGCGCCCGCGCCGACATGCTCCAGCACGGCCGCCATCTCCTTCACACTCTGCCCAAACAGCGCCGCCTGCGGGTTGTAGGCCGGGGTGCAGCCGATGCCGTCTTCCTTCTCGATCAGGCCTACGGCCAGCGTCACCCCAAGCGCATAGGCGTTTTTCATGGCGACGGCGCATTCCACGCCCAGCACGTCTGTGGACAGGCTGATGTGGTAATATTCGGTTTCCAGCAGCGCTTTCAAACGCTGTAAAACCCGCATATCCTCGCCGCAGAACGCCACGCAGGTTTGGCGGCGGTCCGCCAGCTCGTAGCTGGTGCAGGGACCGCCGATGGCGCCAAAGGGCAGCCGTCCGCCGGTTTGGTGCTGATAATAGGAAGGAAAGGGCAGCAGGGTGCCGTCCTGTTCCTCCAGCAGCCCTTTGGTGACGGCGAGCACCGGAACCCTGTCCGGGATCAGCGGGACGACCGTATCCAAAAACCAGTCCACCCCGAAGCTCGATACGCCGCAGAGAACTAGATCGCAGCCGTTCAGCGCCTGCCGCAGCGCTTCGATCTGATAAAACGCGATGCCCTCTGGCAATCGGCGCTGCATGGTAAGGTGCTCGCCGGTTTTGCGCGCGTGGGCGATAATCTCCCTGTCCAGATGGGTGCCCACGAGGCGCACCGTATGCCCGTTATCCCGCGCGGGGACGCTCATGGCCGAGCCCATCATGCCCGCGCCGACGATGGTGATGATACTCAATACACAGTACTCCTTCAGGGTTTCATTCCGCAGTCCCTGTAAGTTCAGTATAGGGCACGCGGGGTGCCTTTTCAAGGCCACGCATCTTTAAATCCGATACATTGACAGAAGCGTATCGGGACGCAAGTTTCTATAGATTCCCTCGCCTGATGGATGCGCCGTAGATTATTGACCGAACAAGGATGAGTTCATAGAGTGCCTCTGCTGTGATGAGGTCCCCGCTTATCGGTTCAGGCAAAATCCATCCCATATCATACCGCATGAATGGACTTTATCAAAGAACATTCTTACCGGGACTTGTTTCCGCTTGCATTGAGGGTGTGTTTTGAGTACAATAGATTGGGTTGACACCCAATTAACAATCACCCGAACAGAGGAGGAGAATATTCATGGTCAAAGTAGCAATCAACGGTTTCGGCCGCATCGGCCGCCTTGCTTTCCGCCAGATGTTTGTCGCGGATGGATATGAAGTGGTCGCCATCAACGACCTGACCAGCCCCGCGATGCTGGCGCACCTGCTGAAGTACGATACGGCGCAGGGCTCGTTCTGCGGCGTTTACGGCGAGAACAAGCACACCGTAGAAGCCACGGCCGATTCCATCATCGTTGACGGCAAAGAGATCAAAATCTATGCCCTCAAAGACGCCAAGGACTGCCCCTGGGGCGCGCTGGATATCGACGTGGTGCTCGAATGCACCGGCTTTTACACCAGCGAGGAAAAGAGCCAGGCGCACATCGACGCCGGTGCCAAGAAGGTGATCATCTCCGCGCCCGCCGGCAAGATGAAGACCGTTGTCTTCTCCGTGAATGAAAACATCCTCACCAAAGAAGATAAAATCATCTCCGCCGCGTCCTGCACCACCAACTGCCTGGCGCCCATGGCCAACGTGCTCAACAACACCTATCCCATCCAGTCGGGCATCATGTCCACCATCCACGCCTACACCGGCGACCAGATGATTCTGGACGGCCCCCACCGCAAGGGCGATCTGCGCCGTGCCCGCGCCGCCGCGCTGAACATCGTTCCCAACTCCACCGGCGCTGCCAAGGCCATCGGTCTGGTGATCCCCGCGCTCAACGGCAAGCTCATCGGCTCGGCCCAGCGCGTGCCCGTTTGCACCGGCTCCACCACCATTCTGGTGTCTGTGGTCAAGGGCAAGGACGTGACGGTTGAAAAGATCAACGCCGCCATGAAGGCCGCCGCTTCGGAAAGCTATGGCTACAACGAAGAGGAAATCGTATCGTCCGATGTGATCGGCACCAAGTTTGGCTCCATTTTCGATGCGACCCAGACCATGGTCCAGAAGCTGGACGACGACACCTATCAGGTGCAGACCGTTGCCTGGTACGACAACGAAAACAGCTACACCTCGCAGATGGTGCGCACGATCAAATACTTCGCAGAGCTGCAGTAAGTATTTTATAAGAACCTATCAAAACCCCGCCAGGCGCTGTGCGCCAGGCGGGGTTTTTCGATCCTAGATATTTGTGTTTGCTCTATGGCTGCTCTGTGGCCGGGATGCCAGCGTAGCCGTCCAGAAGCGCCAGCATCATGCGGTCATACTGGGCGTTCCACAAGGCTGATTCGTCGTCCTGAAAGGGAACGCTGTCCTCCAAAAGCACCTCGCCTGTGATCGCGGAGGTCACGTTGATGGAAAGTGTGTAGGCATCGCCCTGTGGTACGGCGTCCATCCACGCGGTACGCGCAAGCACAGGCACGCCCTCGGCCAGGTCAAACAGTGAATAGTACTGGGTTGCGGCGCCATCACTGACCTGGGAGAGAATCACATTGAGCTGCGCATCGTACACCGCATTGGCAAGCGCGCCGAGCACGGCGGAGTAGTGCATCTGCCCGTCGGCGGGGTCGAACAGATAATAGGTACAGGTGAGGTTGGATGCGCCAAGCACAAACACCGCTTCAACATCCAGGTTGCCGTCCCCGTTCATGTCCGTAAAGCGCAGCAGCGGCAAGATGTCATTTTGATTGCTCTCATCGGAGGGGAACAGGAAGGTGTAGGGGTCTCCGGCAGGCGGGGTGACTTCGGCCAGCAACGCGGGATCGTCCGGGAACCCCGCAGCGTGCTCCGTACTTGCGTATACGCGAAATTGGGTCGGTTCAGCGCCGCTTTGCAGTGAAACCGCCGCCTCAAACAGCGCGGAATCCGCATACGCAGGCAGTATCAGCGCTGCCAAAACCAAACAAAGAAATCCGAGAGTCAAACGGCGAAGATTTTGTTTCATACTGGGTTCCCTCCATAATGTAAAAGTGAACACATGAAATGCTTCTGTCTACAAGTTAACGCGGCAATGTACGCCTTTCATGCAGGCTGGCAATAAAAAAGCGCTTTGCTATGACAAAGCGCTTTTTTGTTTATTCCTGAGGTGCGGTGCCATCGCTAACCGGTTGGTATGCGCCGCGGTCGCCCTTGCGGATGTGGCTGCATATCAGCGAGCCGATATCCGAGACGACCTGCTTGAGGTGCTCGTCCTTGATGAGGTCCTGCTTTTGCTTAAGTCTCGCCGTGATGGACGATACCAGCGACGGCGACCCGACAAGCGACTGTTCCAGTACTGAGAACAGACCCGCGTCCATCGCGTCGGTGAAGAACTTTGCGTCGCGGATCATGCCGTCCTCGATCAGGAGGTTGACGCTGATGCCGCCCCAGGGGAAACGCTCCTTGACCGCAAAGGTGTAGGGTACCTCCCGGGGGAAAATCCACACAGGGCTCCGGTACTGCTCGGTCAGCTTCTGGATGGTCGGCTGATCCATCATTTTCTCATCCAGAATGGCGGGTGCGTGACCGTATACCTTGGCAAAGGCTTTGAACAGCGCCGCTTCCAGCGCGTCAATGGTCATATCGGGCACGATGGATTTCAGGTTGACCACCCGCGCCGCCACGCTTTTCACGCCGCGGTGTTGCAGCTTCTGCTCATCGGCGGTCAGGAAACGGCCCATCACGCTCATGTCGGCGTCCACCAGGATGGTGCCGTGGTGATAGGCATTATTGCCGGAGGTATAAAACGCATTGCCGGAAAATTTCCGTTCGCCGATTTGCAGATCGTTGCGGCCGGACTGCACGGCCCTGAGGCCGAAGCTGGCCACGGCCGCCTGAATAACGGACAGCTGCCTGGGAATGTTGAAATCCGCCTTGGGCATCAGAAACGTGAAGTTCAGGTTTCCCATGTCGTGATACACCGTGCCTCCGCCGCTCAGCCGCTTGGCGATCCTGCCGCCGTCGGACAAAAACTCTTTGACGCGGCACTCATACCACGGGTTTTGGTTGCGCCCGCATACGATGGTATGCGCGTTTTGCCACAGGTAGAGGATCGCCGTCTCTTCGGGCAGCGTATCCAGAAGCTGTTTCTCTATGGCAAGGTTGCGGTAGGGGTCCGTGCTTCTGGCGATGATGCAGGCAGTGCGTCTGATCATGTTATCAAACCTCGGTAGCTTAGTCGGTCTTTGTCCAGCGCAGGATGGGGCGACGGGCGGCCAGCACCTCGTCCGGCCTGCCGATCACGGCGTCGTGCGGGGCGGTATGCAGGGAATCCGGATCCGATTTGATCTCGTTTAGGATGGCGATCATCGCGTCCGCGGCGCGGTCGAGCGTCTCCCGGCTTTCGGTCTCGGTCGGTTCAAACATCAGCGCTTCTTCCACAATCAGCGGGAAGTACATCGTAGGCGGATGGATGTCGTAGTCAATCAACCGCTTGGCGGTATCCAGCGCGCGTACGCCGCATTGCTCCTTTTGAGGAGCGAGGGTCAATACAAACTCGTGCATGCACAGCCTGTCCGATACTGCGGTGTAGCCCGCGGCGGTCAGCCTGCGCTTGAGATAGTTGGCGTTGAGCACGGCGTGCTGCGATACGGATTGCAGCCCCTCGTCGCCCAGAAACTTGATGTAGGCAAGCGCTCGCACCATCACGCCGAAATTGCCGTGGAAGGCTTTCAGCTTGAGCTCCGATCCCTGCGTTTCGGGCAGGAACGGCTGCAAACAGGCCTTGACACCCACGGGACCGGCGCCGGGTCCGCCGCCGCCATGCGGCGTGGAAAACGTTTTGTGCAGGTTTAAGTGTACCACATCAAAGCCCATATCGCCAGGCCTTGCCGTACCCATGATGGCGTTTAAATTTGCGCCGTCATAGTACATCAGCCCGCCGGCTTTGTGCACCATATCGGCAATGCACAGGATATCGGTTTCAAACAACCCCAGGGTGTTGGGGTTGGTCATCATCATGCCTGCGACCTCGTCCGACAAAAGGGAATGCAGGTCGTCGGGGTCTACACGGCCGTCTGCACAGCTTTTCACGCTGATGACCTCGAAGCCCGCCATGGCGGCGCTGGCGGGGTTGGTGCCGTGAGCGCTGTCGGGCACGATAATCTTTTTGCGCCTGGTTTCGCCGCGTGTTTCAAAGTACTTTTTCATGAACAACAACCCCGCGAATTCCCCGTGCGCGCCTGCGGCGGGCTGCAGGGTAAAGGCGTCCATGCCTGCTACGCGGCAAAGGGCGGCTTTGAGCTCGTCCATCACCTGGATAGCGCCCTGCGCGGCATAATCGGGCACCAGGGGGTGCAGATTTTGGAATCCCGGCAGCGCGGCGGCGGCCTCGTTTACGGCGGGATTGTACTTCATGGTGCAGCTGCCCAGCGGGTAAAATCCGCAGTTGACGCCGAAGGTTTTGTGGGATAGCTCGGCGTAATGGCGGTCCACGTCGCATTCGGCCATTTCCGGTAGTACCGGCGGCACGGCGCGGCGCACGGGCAGGGCATAGGCAGGAACGTCCGGCGCGGGAATCACGTTGGTGCCGCGTCCCGCGTGGCTCTTTTCAAAACTCAGCATGCTTTCCTTATTCACCTTCGCACACCTCCCGTACCAGTTTGACGGCTCTGTCCAGCTGCGCCTTGCTTGCCTTTTCGGTCACAGCCCAGAGCATGCCGCCGTCCAGGGGCAAGCCGGATAATATGCCGTACTCATGCAGCGCGGCCTCCACTCTGGCGGGGTTTGGTAGGTCGGTGACGAACTCGTGAAAGAACTCGCCATTATATCGCAGATTGACACTCTTGATCTTGCAAAGCTCCTGCGCGAAGTAGTGCGCTTTGCTTACGCAGCTTTCCGCCACGGCGGTGATGCCCTGCAGGCCCATGTACGTTAAATATATCGATGCGGTCAGCGCACTGTGCGCGTGATTGGTGCAGATGTTGGAGGATGCCTTTTCGCGCCGGATGTGCTGCTCGCGCGCTTGCAGCGTCAGCACAAAGGCACGGCGGCCGTCCGCATCGGCGGTCTGCCCGGCAATGCGGCCCGGCAGCCTGCGGATCATGTCCTTGGTGCAGGCCATGAAGCCCGCGTGCGGGCCGCCGTACATCATCGGCAGGCCGAAGGGCTGTACGTCGCCGCAGACGATATCCGCCTTGACCTCCGCGCCGCTGGGCAGCAGCGAAAGCGACAGGGGATTGACCGCCAGAATGCACTTGACGCCCGCTTCCTTCGCGGCCTGGAACAGGGCGGCAACATCTTCCAGCTGGCCGAAGTAGTTGGGCTGCTGAATGGTGAGGCTGGCAACGTCCTCCCTCAGCATTTCCCTGAGCGCTGCGGGATCCGTGCGCCCGTCCTTAAGCGGCACGGTGCGCACCTGTGTATCCGTGCCAAAGCCGTAGGTGTTCATCACGGCGAGGGTATCGGGATGAACGGCCTGGGAGACCAGCGCCACGCTGCGGCTGCGCTCGCGGCACATCATGGCGGCCTCGGCGGCGGCGGTGGCAAAATCGTACACGCCCGCGTTGGAGGCATCCATGCCCGTCAGCTCGCAAATCAGCGTCTGGTACTCAAAAATCGCCTGCAATACGCCCTGGGAAAGCTCCGCCTGGTAGGGCGTATAGGCGGACAGGAATTCCTTTTTATTTGCCAGCTGCGGCACGATGGGCGGGATGAAATGATCGTAGCAGCCCGCGCCCCGAAGGGTCAGCGTATACTGCGTGTTTTCCGCCGCCAGGGCCTGCATCTCCCGCAGGGTTTCCATCTGGGTCAGGCCCGGATGCTCGGCTTTGGGCACACTGCCCCGAACGCTTTGGGGTACGTCCCCAAAAAGCTCATCCAGTGTGTTCAGCCCAAGAAAAGTAAGCATCTCCCGGGTTTCTTCCGGGGTATGCGGATGGTATTGGCTCATGCTTTACCCCAATCTACAGCGTGTCCAGGTAGGCGGCATAGGCGTCGGCATCCATCAGCTCGCCGCGCGCAGTGATGCCCTCCACCTTGGCGATCCACGCCTCGTAGGGAGACTGGTTGATGGCCTCAGGCGCGTCCAGAAGCGTTTCGTTCACCTCGGACACGGTGCCGGCCACAGGCGCGTAAATATCGCTGACGGCCTTTACGCTTTCCACATCGGCAAACATTTTGCCAACGGCGATAGTATCGCCCGCCTGCGGAAGGTTGACAAACACCAGATCGCCCAGCTCGTGCTGCGCGTAATCGGACAGGCCGACAGCAGCCGTCATATCGTCGATAAATTCCACCCATTCGTGTGTTTTGGCGTACCATAATCCCTGCTTGATTTCCATGGTTTCGTCCTCCTATGCTTTATGGTAGAACGGAAGCGTCACGATTTCAGCTTCCACGGGAGTATCGCGGATGATTACCTGCAGCGTGGTGCCGGGCTCCTGATAGCGCGCGTCGACCAGCGCCATCGCTACCGCGCCCACGGTGGGGCAGTGTGTGCCGCTGGTAGTGAGGCCGATCTGCTGGCCGTTTGCAAGCACGGGGTAGTGCTCCCGCGCGATGCCCCGGCCGGTGATTTTCAGGCCGATACGCGCGCGCTTTGGCTCGCCCATAGCAAGCAATGCACTGCGGCCGATGAAGTCGCCCTTATCCGGTTTTACATAACGGCCCAGGCCGGTTTCCAGGGGCGATACGGTATCGTCCATCTCGTGGCCGTACAGGGGCATGGCGGCTTCCAGCCGCAGGGTATCGCGGCAGCCCAGCCCGCAGAGCTGCAGCCCGAACGTTTTTCCGCGTTCCATCAGCAGGTCGAAGAGCTTTGCGCCGTCCCCGGCTTTTGCGTAAAGCTCAAATCCGTCCTCGCCTGTGTAGCCTGTGCGGCTGACCAGGCTGTCGATTCCGCCCAGATTCACGTGGTCGATGAATGAGTAGTATTTTTGCGGCAGCTGATCGGTGATCGTGCGCATCATCGCCTCGGCCTTGGGGCCTTGCAGGGCGATTTGGCAGATCGAGTCGGAAATGTCGGTGAACTCCACATCCCCGAAGCGCTGGCCGAGGATATGCGCAACATCCTTTCGGCGGTTTGCGGCGTTGACAACCATCAGGTAGTCGTTTTCCGCCTTGCGGTATACCAGCACGTCGTCAATCACGCCGCCCTGGGCGTTGAGCATCGGGCTGTAGCGTACGCGGCCGTCCTGGAGTGTGGAAAAATCATTGCAGAGCAGGTTTTGGATGTTTGGCAGGGCGTCCGGCCCCTGGAAGGTCACCTCGCCCATATGGCTGACGTCGAACAGGCCCACGCCCTCGCGCACGGCGCGGTGCTCCTTCATGACGCCCGCCTCGTACTGCACAGGCAGCAGGTATCCCGCGAAGGGGACGATTTTGCCGCCGTGCTGCACATGCCGGTCATACAGCGGCGTTTTGAGAAGTTCCTCTGTCATGGATAGCTCCTTTCAGGAAATGATAAAGGCACAAAGCACATCGTGCTTTGCGCCTCTGTATCGGAACCTGAAAGTTTCTCTGTTTATGGAAACAGATTGCCTCTTCGGTGCGCCTGGTTCGGCAGACGCTTTCCAGAGTTTCGTCGGGCCTGGGTCCTTTTGCCTGAGAGCTTATGCGTTTTGCACCTTCGGCGGCGGCCAAGCCGCTCTCTCCCCAAACCTTCAACCGAGCCTTCATATTCAATTTCAAGTATCAGTATAATTCTACGCTGTACTGATGTCAATTGCGAAAACAGGGAGAGAACAATAAATGTTGCTCCTGTGAAACTGTTGTATTTGCCGCCGTGTAAAGGGCTCGCAAAGGTTTGATGAAGCGCCTGTACAGATTTGCGCTTTGCCTTGTCAAGCCATGGTTTTCCCTATATAATAGTTTGGAATCTGGGAAAGGAAGGGAAATAGTATGGAAACGCCTGTGAAAAAGACGAATTTCATCTGGGATTTCATCGATGAAGACTTGGAGAGCGGGCGCTACCAGCAAATCCAGACCCGCTTCCCCCCGGAACCCAACGGCTACCTGCACATCGGCCACTGTAAGGCCATCGCTGCGGATTTCACCACCGCCGAGCACTTTGGCGGCAAGTGCAACCTGCGGTTTGACGACACCAACCCCGCCAAAGAGGAGACCGAGTTTGTCGACGGTATCATGGAAGATATCCGCTGGCTCGGCTTTCATTGGGACGGGCCCGTTCGTTTCGCCAGCGAATATTACCAGGCCTGCTACGATATTGCCATTGACTGGATCAAGCGCGGCCTTGCTTATGTGGACAGCCTCACCCCCGAGGAAGTGCGCGAGTACCGCGGCACGCTGACCGCGCCGGGGAAAAACAGCCCCTACCGCGACCGCAGCGTGGACGAAAACCTGCGCCTGTTTGAAGAAATGAAGGCGGGCAAGCATGCCGAGGGCAGCATGATCCTGCGCATGAAGATTGATATGGCAAGCCCCAACATGAACATGCGCGATCCCGCCATGTACCGTATTTTATACCGGGAGCATCACCGCACGGGCAAGCAGTGGTGCATCTACCCGATGTACGATTATTCCCACCCCATCGGCGACGCGCTGGAAAGCGTAACCCACAGCCTGTGCTCGCTGGAGTATGAGGATCACCGGGTGCTGTACGACTGGGTGGTGGAGCATGCCAAGGATATGCTGCCGGGCAGGCCGCGGCAGATTGAGTTCAGCCGCCTGAACATCACCCGCACCATCATGTCCAAGCGCTACCTCCGCATGCTGGTGGAGAAGGGCATCGTCGCCGGGTGGGACGACCCCCGCATGCCCACGCTGTGCGCCATGCGGCGGCGCGGCTATACCTCCGCGGCCATTCGTGATTTCATCGACCGCATCGGGCTGGCGAAGGCCGACAGCGAGGTGGACTTCGCCCTGCTGGAGCACTG
>DAIOVG010000059.1:0-14474 GCA_036759125.1 Candidatus Limiplasma sp. | reverse complement strand
CCGTTCTGCGCGCAGATATCCACAATGCGGCCGGAAACGGGCGCGGTGATATCGTTCATGAGCTTCATCGCTTCGAGGATACACACAACCTGACCCTTTTCCACCTGATCGCCGACCTTCACAAAGGGTTCGGCGTCTGGCGACGGCGCGGCGTAAAACACGCCGACCATGGGAGCTTTCAGCTCGTGCATGTTATTGAAGTCGTTGCGCTGTTCCACGTCGTCGGCGGCAGGGGCGGCGGCAGGGGCCGCTTCGGCGCGTACAGGCGGCGGGCATGCTGCGTTTCGCTCCATGCGGATGGATAGATCGCCTTCCTTGTACTCAAGCGACGACAGATCCGACTGCGACAGGATTTCAGCCAGCGCTTTCACCTCGTCGATCTTCATGCCTTTGCCTTTCGCAGCGCGATGCAGGCGTTGTGTCCGCCAAAGCCCAACGAGATATTCAGGGCGATATCGCACTGCGTTTCCCGTTTGACAAGCGGAATATAATCCAGATCGCAATCGGGATCCGGCTCGGTCAGCCCGATGGTCGGCGGCAGGACGCCGTTTTGCAGCGCCAGCGCGGAGGCAATGCACTCTGCGGCACCCGCTGCGCCCAGCATATGCCCGGTCATCGACTTGGTGGACGATACCATGGCGCGGTGCGCGGCCTCGTCGCCCAGCGCCAGCTTGATGGCCTTGGTTTCGCTGCCGTCGTTAAGCTGCGTTCCGGTGCCGTGGGCGTTGATGTACACGCGGTCGCCATCCTGATAACCGGCCTCTTCCATGGCCAGGCGGATTGCCCTGGCGCTGCTCTCCGCCGAGGGATCGGGCGCGGTGATATGGAAGGCGTCACAGGTGTTGCCATAGCCGCAGATTTCGGCAATGATGGTCGCGCCGCGCTGTTTGGCGTGCTCCTCGGATTCCAGCACCAGCACGCCCGCGCCTTCGCCGATGACGAAACCGCCTCTGCGGCTGTCAAACGGCAGGCTTGCCGCAAGCGGATCGGTCGCGGTGGTCAGCGCCATACAGTTGGTGAAGCCGCCTACGGCCAGCGGCAGGATCGCCGCTTCGCTGCCGGCCGCAAGAATCGCGTCGGCATACCCGGCTTTGATGGCGTGGAACGCCTCGCCGATGGCATGGTTGCTTGTCGCACACGCCGTAACCACGGGCAGGGTGGGTCCCTTGGCGCCGTAGGTGATGGCGGTATTGCCGGAGGCCATGTTGGCGATCATCATGGGGATAAAGTGGGGCGAGATGCGCTCCGGGCCTTTTTCGTTGCAGCGCGTAGCCGCTTCCATAAAGGTTTGGATGCCGCCGATGCCCGAACCGATATACACGCCCAGCCGCTCGGCCGGAACGTTCTCCCCGGATTTGAGCCCGGACTGCTCCATGGCCTCCTTGGCGGCAGCCAGGGTATACTGCACGAACAGGTCCAGCTTCCGGGCTGCGCTCTTATCGATGCCGAAGTTTACGGGATCAAAGCCCTTGACCTCCGCGGCAAGCTGCACCTTCATGCCCGTTGTATCATAGCGCGTAATGGTATCCACGCCGCATGTCCCTGACAGCAGCGAATCCCAGAAGGTATTGACATCCAAACCGACGGGGCTGATGACGCCCATGCCGGTGATTACAACGCGGTTCATAGATTTTTCCTCCTCTATCGGTCGCGGCAAGGCTACATGCGCAGGCCGCCGTCCACCTGAATCACCTGACCGGTGATGTACGCCGCTTCCTCCGCGCAGAGGAAAGCAACCAGGCTTGCGACATCCTGTGCCGTACCCATCCGCTTGAGCGGGATGAATTCAATCGCTTTTTGCAAAATCGCCTCGGGCATGGCGTCGGTCATATCCGTCTGGATAAAGCCGGGGGCCACGGCGTTGCAGGTAATGCCCCGCGACGCAAGCTCCTTGGCAATCGTTTTGGTCAGGCCGACCATGCCCGCCTTGGCGGCGGAATAGTTGGCCTGGCCGGGGTTGCCCATCAGCCCCGCCACGGAGGTGATGTTCACAATGCGCCCGGCGCGCTGCTTGAGCATAATAGTAGACGCATGCCGGATCAGGTTGAACGCGCCTTTGAGGTTGGTGTCGATCACAGCATCGAAGTCCTGCTCGCTCATGCGCATCACCAGGGTATCGCGCGTGATTCCGGCATTGTTGATCAGGATATCCAGGCTGCCGAAGTCGGCAACGACGGTTTTCACCAGTTCCTGCGTGGCCTGAAAGTCCGCCACGTCGCAGGCATAGGCTTTCACCCGTACCGGATACGCCTTGAGCAGAGCTTCGGTCTCGTCGGCCATGGCCTGGTTGCGCGCGTACACAAAGGCGACGTTTGCGCCCTGCGCCGCAAGCGCAAGGCAGATCGCGCGCCCGATACCGCGGCTGCCGCCGGAAACCAGCGCTGTTTTACCCGTTAGCATGAAGCGCCCTCCCTGTAGTGGCTGATCACCTCGCGCAGCGTTTCCTCATCCTGCACATGCCCGATATAGTCCGCCCCGCCGATCTTCTGGATCAATCCGGAAAGCACGGTGCCGGGGCCGACTTCAATAAAGTCCGTATAATTTTGGGCGAGCAGTTCGCGGATGAGGCGCGTAAACCGTACGGGATGGTCCACCTGCATCGAAAGAAGCGCGGGCGCTTCTTCTGCGGTGTACAGGCCGCAGGTCGCGTTGGCGTACAGCGGTTTTTGTGGTTGAGCGAATGAGAGTGTCTGTGCGTAGTCCGAAAGTTTCTTTGCGGCGTCCGCCATAAACGGACTGTGGAATGCGCCGGACACCTTCAGGGGCAAGGCGCGCCCGCCCGCGTCTTTGACAGCCTGGGCGAAGGCGTCCATTACATCCAGCGCCATCGCGCATACCACCTGCCCGGGGCTGTTGTAGTTCACAGGGTAGGCTCCGTGCGCTTCGCACAGGGCTTCCACCTGCTCGTCTTCAAGTTTCAGTACGGCGGCCATGCCGCCGGGGTTTTGCTGGGCACAGTCTTGCATGAAGGCTGCGCGTTTGTTGACAAGCGCGAACGCCTCTTCAAACGGCAGCATTCCGCTCATGCCCAGCGCTGCGATTTCGCCCAGCGAGAAGCCGACCAGCCCGTCGGGGGCAATGCCCGCCTCCATCAGCGCGGCTGCGCAGGCGCAGTCCACGGCCATCAGGCAGGGTTGGGCGTTGATGGTCTGGCTTAAGGTTTCCTTGTCTGCGGCAAAGCACTGTTCCAGCGTGCCGCCCCGAAGCTGTTCTACTTCGTCCAGAAGCGCCTTGGCCGAGGCAGACGCCTGGTAGACACTCTGCCCCATGCCCGGATACTGCGCGCCCTGGCCCGCGAACACAAATGCTATTTTACCCATACCGGCGCACCTTTCAAAAGGGTCTCGGCCTGCGCAAACATCGTTTCGATAATCTCCCTGGCAGGCCGGATCTCGTTGACCATCGCGCTGCATTGCCCAGCGATGAAACAGCCGTTTTCGATGTCGCCATCCAACGCGGCCTTGCGCAGCGCGCCTACGCCCATTTGTTCCAGTTCTTCCCCGGTTGTCTGGATTTCGTATTCGAGTTTTGCATACTTGCGCGTGAAGGGGCTGCGGATGGAGCGCACGGCATGGCCGAGACGCTTGCCGGTCACGATGGTATCGATATCCTTGGCCGACAGCACCTTCTGCTTGTAATTGTCATGGATGGTACATTCCGTGGAGCAGAGGAAAACGGTTCCGCACTGCACGCCTTCCGCGCCCAGCATCAGCGCCGCCGCTACGCCGCGCCCGTCGCCAATGCCGCCGGCCGCGATGACGGGGATACTCACGGCGTCCTTCACCTGGGGTACGAGCGTGATGGTGGACAGATCGCCGATGTGCCCGCCGGATTCGCCGCCCTCGGCAATCACGGCAAAAGCGCCCGCGCGTTCCACAAGCCTGGCCATGGCGGTAGACGGCACAACGGGGATCACACGGATGCCCGCAGCCAGCCAATCCTTCATGTACAGGTTGGGAAGGCCCGCTCCGGTGGTGACGACCGCGGGTTTTTCCTCCGCGCATACCTGCGCCACATCCTTGACGAACGGGCTCATCAGCATGACGTTCACGCCGAAGGGTTTATCCGTCAGCGTCCGGCATTTGCGAATCTGCTCGCGCAGGTAGTCGGCGTTGAGGTTCATGGCGGATATGATGCCAAGCCCGCCGGCGTTTGAAACCGCTGCCGCGAGCTGCGCATCCGATACCCATGCCATACCGCCCTGAAAAATGGGGTATGTAAGCCCCAGTTCCCGTGTCAGTATTGAGTTGATCATTATTTTGCGTTATCTACTTTCGCCACCAGATCGGCGATGGTACGAAGCGATTCGTCAATTTCCACAGGCACGCCCAGTTCGTCTTCGAGGTTCATGACCAGTTCTGCAACGTCCAGAGAGTCCAGCTCCAGTTCGGCAAATCCCATTTCCGGGCGGATGTCGTTTACGTCAAGATCCTTGGATTCGGCCAGAAGTTTCGCGATGGTTTCATAAGTGCTCATAAATATGGTCCTCCTAAATATTAAATTGGAGCAGCGCTGCCCCAGAGGTCAATCCGGCGCCGAATGCGCTGAGTACGAGGGTATCCCCCGCTTGCAGGCGACCGTCCCCCATCATTTCGGATAACAGGACGGGTATTCCTGCCGAACCCGTGTTCCCGTGTGTTTCGATGTTCATGGGAAATTTCTCGGCAGGCTGTTTCAGGCGCGTACGCGCGGCATCCAGGATGCGGCGGTTTGCCTGATGAAGAACAAAGTGATCAACTGCGCTTGCTTTCGCACCTCCCTTAGCCAGCACATGGTGAATGTCTTTGCTGGACTGCGTTACGGCATACTTGAAGATTTCCTGCCCGGCCATTTGCAGTGGTACGGCTTTTTGTTTCGGCTCGGTGTACGGGCAGTTTCCACCGTCCATTGTAGCATAAAGTACGTCTGCATTTCCAGCGGCCGTCAAATGCACGGCTTTAAGCCCGTCGCCCGGCTCGCACAGCGCGGCGCCCGCGGCATCGCCGAAGAGTACGCTGGTGGCGCGATCCGTCCAATCGGCAAGCCTGGTAATCTGCTCTGCGGCGATCACCAGCACATGCTTCATATGGCCGCGCGCCAGCATGGCATCGGCCATATCCAGCGCATACAGGAAGCCCGTACACCCGGCGTTCACATCCACTGCGGGGCAGCTGGCGCCAAGCTTACGCTGGATCAGGCAGGCGGTCGAAGGGAAGATCATCTCCCCGCAGGTCGTGGAGCACAGAATATAGTCTACGTCGCTTACCGATAACCCTGCCCTGTCCAGTGCCATTTGGGCAGCCTGCGCGCCAAGCGCGCTGATGGTTTCATCGCCCGAGAGGATGTACCGACTGGAAATGCCGGTATGGGATTGTATCCATTCGTCCGAGGTATCCATGATTTCCGAGATTTTGTTGTTGCTGATTTCCTGGGCGGGCAATGCATGCCCGAAGGACCGTATTTTCATTCATTCACATACTTTCATTTTGATTTTTGATGCGTCTTTCTTGCTTTTTCGCCTCCACTTCTGCAAATGCGTTGTCGAAGAATCGGTTCAGTGCAACGATGCCCCGCAGCAATCCCTCCCGTTCTGACGGGAGGAGGAGTTTATCAATATCACGGACCATCTGCTCGTGAAAGTAGCGATGCGCGGCGTTCATTTTCTTTCCCATCCGCGTCAGCGCTACGGTCACGCTGCGTTTGTCCTTTTCGGATTTGCTCTTTTCTACATAGCCCTTTTTCTGCAGCTTGTTGATGGCAACTGTCACCGAGGGCGCGGACAGCCCCATGTTCTGGGCCAGCTCGTACAGCGGAATTCCGCCGTCCTTCTTTTCGTCCACTGCTTCCAGCATGTGCATCTCGCTGATGGACAGCTCCATGCCGGAAATCATGTTGATGATCTCCTCTTCCAGCATGACGATCTTGCGGTACGCCATGACCAGTAACCGGTTGAGCTCTTGGTTAAACGCGTCCATCTGCCGCCCGCCTTCGCCGGGTTATCACCCGCACATTTATTCGTTAGTCTAACTAATTATATGAAAATGCGGAGGTTTGTCAAGCATGGGCGGTTGGGGTCGATACACAACATATACGGTGAGTCCGTCATCGTGACACGACAAATCGTAGTCTACCACAGGACCGGCGCACAAAACAGAGACAGGAAGAAGCACACTGCCAATACAAAATAAGTACAGGGTCCGCCATCTTTACAAAGCGGACGAGACTTGCTACAATGCATGCAAAGGCATATGGGAGGACAATTCCACATGAGCAATATCTGGCATGATATTTCACCCAAACGCATCACGCCGCAGGATTTTATCGCCGTGATCGAGATCGAAAAGGGATCCAAGAAAAAATACGAGCTGGACAAGGAAACGGGCAGCCTGATCCTGGACCGCATTCTGTACACCTCCACCCATTACCCGTCCAACTACGGACTGATTCCCCGCACCTACGCCGAGGACCTGGACCCGCTGGACGTGCTGGTGGTCTCCAGCGAGGTCATCCAGCCGTTAAGCCTGGTGCGCTGCTACCCCATCGGGGTACTGACGATGCTCGACCAGGGACGCCCGGATGAAAAGATTATCGCCATCCCGTTTCAGGACCCCACCTACAACGGCTATAAGGATGTAAGCGAGCTTCCAAAGCATATTTTTTCGGAAATGTCGCATTTCTTCTCCGTCTACAAAAACCTGGAGGGCAAGGAAACGGTCGTGGATGAAGTGCACGGCCACGAGGAAGCCGAAAAGGTCATCCGCAAAAGCCTGGACGCCTATATCCACAAGTTCTGCGCATCGTAATGATTGAGCAAAGCCCCGCCTGTACGGGGTACAGGCGGGGCTTTTTTGTTGTCTGTGCTGGATAAGCGCTACTGGATGGGCAGCCAGATCTCCACGCCGGCGTCAAGGTAGTTTTCAATATCCGGTCTGGTGTGGTCGAACTCATACTCGTGCGACGGAAGCCATTCCGACAGGATGCTGTTCCATAAGCCGCCAAACACCTCCGGAATCTTGCCCTTGGCGGGGAAGATCGCCCATTTGCCGCCCGGAACCGCATAGCGCTCCAGCGTACCCGGGACGGATGCCTCTTCCTGTTCTACGATCGCAGCCACCGCGTACCGGAAGGATTGATCGGCTTCAGTCACGGAAAAGCAGGCCCCGTAGGCTTTGCCGCTCGTGCTGATCCTGTCAAGCTGCGCCTTGGCTCCGCTTTCGATCAGCCTGGTCCAGAGCTTGGGAATGTCCTCGTTGTTGCTTTCGGTGTTCCGTGTGATAATCGATTGGCCCGCCAGCGTAAACGGGCCTTTGTCCTCAATGCGGTACAGCATAGTATCAGCTCCCACGATTTTGATCTGAAAGACGAGCCTGGAATAGGACCTGAGCTGTGCTTGGCTTCTGGCAACGGCGGAAGGCGAAATGCCGTGAAACTCCTTGAACGCTCTGGAAAAGCTTTCGCTGCTCTGGTAGCCGTACACAAACGCAGCGTCAATCACCTTCATGCCGCCCTGCAGCTTGACCGCTGCCCTGCTAAGCCGCCTGTTCCTGATGTAATTGGAGCAGGAGATCCCGCAAGCCGCCTCAAACAAGCCGAAGAAGTACTTGCGCGACAGGCAGGCGATCTCACACAGCTTCCCGGTGTCGATCTCATCCTCCAGATGGTCTTCGATGTAATCGATGCACTGGTTCAGCCGGTTGATCCACTTCATGGTGCAGCCCCTCTTTCCGTTCGAGTATCGCACATCCCGCGCAGCAGCGCATGATGATATGGAGCAACCGATATCATGCTTTCATTGATTGTATTGTAGTCAATTCCCGTAAATAACACAATGACACCGCCAGGCCGCCGCATCTGCGCCAAAGAATATGCTTTCATCGCAAAAAGTAGGCCGCTTATACATTGACAAGCACCCGCCGTTCCCCTATAATACTGTCGTTGCGCATTTGCAGCAAATGGAGAGTTGGCTGAGTGGTCGAAGGCGCACGACTGGAAATCGTGTTCAGGCCAAAACCTGACTAGGGTTCAAATCCCTAACTCTCCGCCATCGTCGTCGCGGACTATATTGTTCGCGGCGACTTTTTTACTTCACTTTTCATACTTGTCGCGCCTGCGTTCCTGATGATTGAAAGCCACTCATTTTATGCTCCATTGACACCGCACCCGTTTCAAACAGATAAATCTTGTAAACACTACAATTTATGATATGATAGCACAAAGGCATACGGTGCCTTACCCTATCTGCATAACGAAACAAAGATTAAAAGGAGAACAACCATGATGAAGAAATTCGCCGCTCTGCTGCTCGCCCTGCTGATGATCGGCACCCTGGCAACAGCGCAATCCTTCGACTTTACCGGCACCTGGTATCTGGTATCCATTTCAGCCGAGGGTGTTACCCTCAACCCCGCCGACATGGGTATGGAAATGTCCATGACGCTCAATGCCGATGGCACCGGCGCGGTTTCCACCACCGGCGAAGAAGACAAGGTCGCCTCCTGGGCACTGGACGGCGAAACCCTGACGGTCACCGCCGATGAAGAACCCCTTGCCTTTACCGTATCGGAAGAAGGCCAGCTGGTTGCCGAAGCGGAAGGCGCTGTCATGACCTTCGGGCGCGAGCCCGCCGCACCCGGCTTTGTGGCCGCTGCTGAAATCCCCGCTGAGGACATCGCCGCATTTGACGGCACCTGGACCATTACAACGGTCAACGCGTACGGCATGGTGGTGCCCTTCGCCGCAATGGCGCAGTCCGGCTTGGAGAACGCAACTGTTGTGATTGAAAACGGCGCCGTGACCTCGTTTGATGCCACCGAACCCGCCGTGGGAACCCTGGTCGACGGCAAACTGGTGATTGCGTCCGAGTTGGGCGAGGAGTTCGCGCAGACCGTCAGCCTGCTGGAAGACGGCACGATTGCCCTCAACTACATGGGCATCCTCTTCTACTGTGAAATGGCCGAGGTTGTGGAATAGGAAACTGACATAGACACCTGTCTGATCGATCTGAAAAACCCCGGACTCCCTAGGGAGTCCGGGGTTTTTATCATTGCACGGCACCACAGGCATCGAGCTAGGGTATATGTTTGATCTTATTCCCATAACCCAGGGACTGCAGAACGCTTCGCACCGTGCGGCGCAGGGAACGGGGCCGGTAGCCCAGATTCTGCGTCGCTTTCCGGTGGCTGAACAAGGCGTTTGAGTACAGCGTAAACAGGGAATACGGCGTAAACAGCGGCACGCGGCGCAACAGCAGCGAGAATTTCTCCCCCAGGTACGCGGCGGCTTTCATCACAAACCTTGGAATATGCAGCGACAGGAAGCGACGGCCCGTGAACCCGGAGATGATCCGCATCAATCCGGCAACCGTCGCAAAATGCCCGGAGAGGATATAACATTCCCCGGCCTTGCCCTTGGCCTCGCACCGGATGATGCCCGCCGCCACGTCGCGGACGTCCACAAAATCGTAACCTCCGCTGATGGATACGGGGATACGGCCAGAGGCCATGGCTTCAATGGTTCGGGTCATATGGTTCGATTTCTGCGTGTCGCCCGGGCCGATAATGCCGGAGGGGTGCACGATGCTCACGTTCAGCCCCCTGGCGGCGTATTGCAGCACGAGCTCCGCCGCGGCAGCCTTGGACTTGGCATACTGGCCGTGCACGCTCTCCGCTGAGAACCGCGTTGTTTCGGTAATCACGTCCGGGCTTGGAAGCTCCGGGATGGCATGAACAGAGCTGACATACACAACCCGGTCAACGCCTGTGCGCAGCGCAAGCGCCATCACATTGCGAGTGCCTTCCACATTTACATTCCAGACCCTGGGGTCGTTTTTGGACGCAATGGTAATATACGCCGCCAGGTGAAAGAGCGTTATGCTGTCATATCCATCGGTCTGAAAGAACCGCTGAAGGGATTGCGCGTCGCACACATCGCCTTCTACCCGCTCCACCCCATCCGGCAGCGGCGACGGATCGCCGGGCAAAGCCAGTACACGGATATGGTTGTCTTTGTTCTTCCTCAGCAGGCGGATAACATGGCGACCTAAGTGTCCGGTTCCGCCCGTAATCAGGTATAGCTTGCGCATGGACTCATCCCCTGCCTTTCTCCTTCTATTATATCACCGTTATCATGACCGATCTGTAAACATTCTGTCTGCATGCAAAACGCCGCTGCCCATGGGCAGCGGCGTTTGTATGTCTGATATTCAGGCTGTGTCAGGCCATTTGTTCTTCTTTCGCCTGAATGGCTTTGAGTTCCTCATACAACCCCGCAAAGCTTGTGGCCGTGTAGGGGCCTGTGAAGAAGAAGGCGAGAATGCCGAATGTAAGCGCCGACAAAATCCACCAGCCGATGAACGAAAGCCCCATCATGAAGATATCCATCTTGTAGCCGTAGGTCATATCCATGGAGAGCTTGAGCGCATCCTGGGCGGATACGTCGTCCCGCTCCGCGAGGATATAGGGCGTCATGGAATAGGCGATGGCCTTCACAATGCCCGGCACGATCAGCAGAAGCGACCACAGGAATGTGAACAGCATCATCCACAGGATTCCCACGAGACTTTTCAGATAATCCCGGAAGCCGATTGCCAGCATATCCATGATCTCGCTGGTCTCGCCACGGTAGATGCGCAGGCTGAAGTAGGCGTACCCGACCGTCATCGGCGGCATGAGGAACAGCGCGGCAAGGCCTACCGTCGCGCCGGACAGCACACCGGAGATCACCGAGTAGAGAACAAACGCCAGAATGGCGATGCCCCTTTGCTGATAGAAGCCGGCCTTGGCCTGCTCTTTGATTTCGATACGTGATTTCATGGTTTCATCTCCCTGATTAAGCGTTTATTGAGCAATGATGTTTTTACAAACGTTACGATACGCACAATCAGCTTTACTATACTGTCGGCCCGCACGGTTGTCAAGCGGGACGCACAAATAAGCCGGGTCCTTACCCTATAACACCTTCAGGGTATCGCCCGTAGCATGCAGAGCCGGGAGCCTCATGCGAAATCGGCTGTTCAGCAGGAAGCGGTTGCGGTATAATAGTCCAATCAACCGAAAGGAACCCTATAGTATGAAATCAACTGCATTGCTGGTGATCGACGTGCAGCAGGGGCTGCTGGACGAGCATCCCTTTGAAGCGGATGCGCTCCTCCAAAACATCAAAACGCTGCAGGACTTCGCCCGCCAAAACGGTACGGAGGTCATCTTCGTGCGGCATCATGAGGATGATCCCAATGGTTTGTTTTTCGGCAGCCCGCAGTGGCAGATCGGCGCGGCCATCGCCCCGCTGGAAGGAGAAACGATCATCGAAAAGCACTATTCCAGCACTTTCAAGGACACGGAGCTTGAAGCCCATCTGCAAAAACAGAATATTCAAACCCTGATCGTTTGCGGGATGCAGACGGAATACTGTGTGGACGCCACGGTGAAAAGCGCATTCGAGCACGGATACAAGGTCTATATTCCAAAATACGGCACGACCACCTTTGACGCAAGCATCGCCCCGGCGGACAAGCTGCGCAGGTATTATGAAGAGGATATCTGGGACGGCCGCTTTGCGGATGTGATTCCGCTGGACGAAGCGCTTAAAGAGTTAAAGTAACAACTATACAACCCAAAATATCATGATTATCACACTATTCTGCAGATACTCTATTAATAGCTGCTTCACTCTCAAGTATTACTAATCGTAACACTCCAATAATACTTGGATGAAGCAAACAAGCTCTGGGATTTGTCATAACATATTGCATTAAAATGCTTGGTTGCATAATAGCGAGTTATATCAGCTAGTCAGCAAAGAGGAGAGGTCAAAATGACATTGCTTGTTGGATGGATAGCTGTTGACCAAAGATCTGCAGCTTCAGCATATATAGTTAGTGATAGCCAATATACTTGGGCAAGAAATACATCGTATACTTATGGTCGGAAAGTTTTCGCATTTACATGTTCACCAGACATTATTGCGTACTGCGGAGATATATTGTTTCCCAGCATGGCTATAGCACGAACAATTACAATTGCAGATAAAGGTCTTCTCTTTTCGAAAGAATCAACAAGTGCTCAGAGAAGTGAAGTAATTTTCGAACATTTGGAGCGACACTTTTTATGTTATCCAACAATATATCTTGGAGAACCTATTGATATCTATCATATATCGAGAGATATAGATGGTACTTTCCATACATATCATTATCATGTGGATAAACACCGAGAGTGGAAGACAAGAGAACTACCTGTGCCTTCGAAGGACGCATCATCTATTGTGTTTAGTGCCGGTTCTGGCTTTAAAGGCTTTCAAATTATGTATCAAAAATATAATTCAGAAAATAGTTTGAATAGAAATACAAGCCGCAACATATTTCATTGCTTTTGTGATGGATTATTATCTAAGCATTTTATAAATTGTGGTGGTGCCCCACAGCTTGTTGGTCTTTATAGAGTTGCGAAAAACGCATCTGAAAGTATCAAGAACGGGATTGATTTTGGTATTATTTTGAAGAGTAAAAGGTATTTTTTAGGAGCAGAGCTTGATGGGCTCAGTAATTATGATATAATCAGATGGTTCAATGATTTGTTTGAGATCTGTGACGGTAATACTATGCTGAGAAAAGATACTGCAATGCCTCAACCTAATCCCTTCTTACCTCCGGCAACTCCCTGACGCTCCACCATTTATGGGGCGGCGAGGTGCTTACTCCATAGGATGCTTTCGCATCCTATGGAGGATCAGGGTTAATATAGAAGACTGAATTAGTTCTACTGAAGTATCACTTTACATCTTGATAACTCTTCCGCCAGACAGAGCATAGAGCATCCCCGCCTCCGGCAGCAGCTGCTTTGAGCCGGGGATGCTCATTTTTTCGGGCGTCAGGCTGTGCAGCGGCACCAGGGTTTTGGGCGCGATGCGGGTCAGGATATATTTCAGGTGCGCGGGTCTGGCATGGCCGCCGCAGCCGATGGCCTGATAGGCGATTCCCTCCCGCGCCAGAAAATCCTGGAGCTTTTGATACCCCGGATCGTATGCGCCCAACGGCACACCGTCGGAGTGGATGTACAGGCTTTGGGCCGGATCATAATCCAGCGCTTCCAGCAGATGCTCGTAGGGCAAATCCAGCGCGAACCGCTCCGGGTGCTCCCGCAGCGTATCCCTTGCAATGGTCTCCGCGTTATTCAGCACATGCGTGCCAAGAGACGGCGCAAAGACCGCAACAGGCTCATTGGGATAAAACTGCCGAAATAATACGGCCGTGCCATACTGCATCACAAAGCGCCTGCCCGCAGCCTGCAAGGCATGCTTGAGGGCGAGGACGCGCTCCACATTGCGGCGGTAGAGGTTGATAAACACCATGCCGCCGTTCGCTTTGGCGGCGTTCTGAATTTCGGCCTCCACCTGCGCTTCGCTCCGCCCGCCCTCCAGGCTCATCGTCGGGTCGACCGCATCAAAATCCTCGATAAAGCTCACCGTCGTTCCCTCGGTGATGCATACGTCCGCGTTCCTGACAGTATCGGCAAACGCAAGGGGTTTTTCTCCCCCGCGCCCATGCAGGCGCAGGTCGCCCGTATAGCAAATACGCCCGTCCGGCGTTTGGATTTCTAACCCGCTGGCGCCCGGCACATCGTGATCGACAGGAATCATCCGAAACCGCAGATCGCCCTTGGTTTTCCAGCGCATGGGCGGCAACCCGATGGTATTGCGGTGATAGGCGGGCACGGCTTCCTTGATTTTACGGAGTCCACGGTACAGCCGCAGGCTGTCCTGCGACAGGTAGACCTCCACACCCTCCGCCAGCGCCCCCAGCGCGCCCATGTGATCGATGTGCATATGGGAGATCAGCACGAAGGGCTTTGGCTGTGTTTGCCCGTATGGCTTGAGCGGCAATCCGCACAGAGCATCAGCGTCAAACAGGCCCTCAATCGGGGCAATCGCGCCGGTTTTCAGGCCGTCGTACACGGCCGCGTCCGGCCGTGCCAGCACCCGCGCGTCAAGACTTGGGTTGTAAATCAGTCCAAAATCAAACAGGCAGCGCGCCGTATCCGTTTGGATTTCGATAATCGTACCGCCAATGGTTTGCAGCCCCTGGTAAAACCGCAGCGTTGTCATGATGCGCTCCTCACGTGAAAAGAACGGAGAAGGGAAAGCCGAAGCTTTCCCTTCCGCCGTATTTCGTTGTCTTTGGCTTATTGGCGATCCAGAATTTCCTGGGCGACGGCGGCCAGATCCGCGATGGTCTCTTCGGCGGTCCAGCCTTCGAGGATTGCGGTTTCCATCTCGGTGCCCAGCGCATTGCGCATCTCCTGCGAGCCGGGGAAAGCGCTTTCAAACGCCATGTTGTCTACCTGCGCGTAGCAGGCCTGGGCAACAACGCTATTAGCCATATAGGCCTGGAACTCATCAGAGTCAAAGCCGGACTGCCGCACGGGCAGGTAGCCGGTGTTGACGGCCCAGAACACGGTGGACTCGGTGCTGGTGAGGAACTTGATGTATTCCCACACCGC
>DAIOVG010000058.1:0-14506 GCA_036759125.1 Candidatus Limiplasma sp. | reverse complement strand
AGCGTCAGCTGGTAGCGTATATGCTGGCCGCTGCACCCGCCGCAGCGATCATACACCGGGCAAAACGGCTCGGCGCGGTCGTTGGATAACTCCAGCAGCGACTCGATTCTCGCAAAGGCGTAGTTCGGCTGTACCTTCAGCACCCTGGCGTCAAACGTTTCGCCGGGGAGGATGCCGGGTACAAATAGGGTAAGGCCGTCGTGATGGCATACGCCTTCCAGATCAGCGCCGAGGCGCTCGCAGGTCAGGCGCAGTATTTGGTTTTTTTGAAGTGTTGCGGCCGCCATATCCTTAAACCTCAAGCATGGGGTTGCGCTTTTTCTTTTGGTTTTCGGGGGCGATGAAGGAAATCTCCAGCCGGTCGAACGGGATGGCCTCCAGAAAATGATCCGCCGTAAACCGTGTCAGCGAGAATTCCTTCCAGTCCTTCTCGTGGCGGGGCAGCCATACCGGCATGCTGAGATCCAATGTGTGCATGGCCTCCCGCAGGGCAAGCTCAGGGTTCTCAAAATCGCAGGGCACGGTTAAATCACCCTTGGCCCGGTTGTTTTTCATCAATCGCAGCCACATGCGGCCCTGCAGGTCTTCCGCCGTATTCAAATCGCGTCCACCTCAAAGTCCGCGCTTGCGGAACGCTCCATCACGCTGTGCATATGCTCCTTCACGGGAACATGTACTGGATGAGCGATATAGGCCTCAAGCGCTTCGCGGCTTTCCAGTACCGTATGCAGGCACAGGTCGCAGCTACGCGGGCTGTTGGTTTCATCCTTCGCTGCTTCCACCTTTAATAGGCCGGGAATCTTTCCCCGCATGGAATTGAGTATGGCAACGGTTTCCCCGATCTTTTCCTTATCCTTGAGCCAGTACATAACGATATGACGTACCATTGTTCACCCTCCTGTCAGCTTTCCCCATTATACCGTGTAACCGTGAACTTGTCGATACAACCGGCCCTGTGCAACCCTCGATATATTGAAAGGGGAGAATTTGTATGAAGAGACTTGGAATTCTAGTGATCACACTGCTGCTGTTTGCGTCCAGCTGCGCTGCTACGGAGCCGGATACGGTATCCTCGGCAACCATGAGCCGCTACCGCGAAAACGAGATTATGGAGTATCAGGGCGCGAGGCTGGACCCTGCCGTCGGCCCGCGGGATAACTCCATCAACGGCGTACAGCAGGTGGATATCGAAACCTATACGCTGGTCATCAACGGTCTGGTAGATACGCCGCAGGAGCTTACGTACGACGAGGTTCTTGCATTGCCGGAATATGAGCGGCTCATTACGCTCCATTGTGTGGAGGGCTGGGACGCAACCATCCTCTGGAAGGGCGTATTGCTGCAAGACCTGATGGATCTGGCAGGCGTGCAGCCGGAGGCCGTAACTGTGATCTTCTCAGCGGTCGATGGATATACCACGTCGCTGCCGCTGCAAACGGTTCTGGACAAGCAGCTCATTTTGGCCTACGACGCCAACGGTATCCAGCTGCCACCGGAAATGGGATATCCCTTTATTGTCGTTGCTGAAGATAAACTCGGTTATAAATGGGCCAGATGGGTGGATAAAATCACCCTGTCCGACGACGCAAACTACGAAGGCTTTTGGGAAGGCGTAGGCTATTCCAACGACGCTTCTGTAGAGGGCGGCGGGCGCGACTGACAGTTATTTTACTCCATGAAAACGAATCGCTCTGCGTTTGCAGAGCGATTTTTCTGCAAAAATATCAACTTATTCTTGCAAAATAGCAAAAAAAACCGTATGCTAGTAAAGAGGTAAAACGTTTTCGTAGAGGAGCAGTCGTATGGAAAGTTTCGGGTATTTCGATGATCCAAACCGGGAGTTTGTCATCACACGGCCGGATACGCCGTATCCCTGGATCAATTATCTGGGCAGTGAAGCGTTTTTTTCGCTGATGAGCAACACATCCGGCGGCTACTCGTTTTACACAGACGCGCGGTTGCTCAGGCTGACGCGCTATCGCTATAACAACGTGCCCACCGATGCCGGAGGCAAGTACTATTACCTGCGCGACGGGGACGAGGTCTGGAATCCAGGCTGGCAGCCCTGCCAAACGCCGCTGGACAGTTATGAGTGCCACCACGGCACGGGGTATACCCGTATCCTGTCTTCCAAAAACGGCTTGAAGGCCGAGCAGTGCGCCATGGTACCGTTTGGTTATCGTGCGGAGGTTACGAAGCTGACGCTCACTAACGAAAGCGATTTCGTCAAGCAAATCAGCCTGTACAGCTTTGTCGAGTTTTGCCTGTGGAATGCAAATGACGATGCCATCAACTACCAGCGCAACTTTGCGCTGGCCGAGATGGAAATCGAAAACGATGGCGCGGTGCTCTACCATAAAACCGAGTACCGTGAACGCCGCAACCACTATGCCGTCTTCGCCGTGAATACGGCAGTAAGCGGCTTTGATACCGATCGCGAAAGCTTTATCGGCCTGTACAACGGCTTTGGCAACCCGCAGGTTGTGCTGGAGGACAAGCCCCGCAACAGCGATGCGCACGGCTGGGCGCCGATCGGCAGCCACAACATCCGCCTCACGCTTAAGCCCGGCGAAAGCGCAAGCTTCGTGTTTGTGCTCGGTTTTTGCGAAAGCCCCAGGGATCAAAAGTTTATCGCCCCTGGTATTATCAACAAGCAGGACGCGCACGAGCTTCTGGCCGCGTTTCAAACCACAGAGCAGTTTGATGCAAAGCTTCAGGAGCTGAAGGATTACTGGACCCAGCTGTTGAGCCGCTTTACCATCCAATCGGGTGACGAAAAGTTCGACCGGCAGATTAACCAGTGGAACCAGTACCAGTGCATGGTCACCTTTAACATGAGCCGTTCGGCCAGCTATTTTGAAAGCGGTATCGGCAGGGGCATGGGGTTCCGCGACTGCAGCCAGGATCTTCTGGGCTTTGTGCACCTCATTCCCGAGCGCGCCAGGCAGCGCATTTTGGACATCGCGGCGACGCAGTTCCCCGATGGCAGCGCGTATCATCAATATCAGCCGCTCACCAAGCACGGCAACCAGGACGTGGGGCGGAACTTCAACGATGACCCGCTTTGGCTGCTCTATGCGGTGAACGCCTACCTGAAGGAAACCGGTGACTTCGAAATTTTGGAAGAGGTCGTGGATTTCGATAACGATCCCGCCCTGGCCGCGCCGATGAAAGAGCACTTGCGCCGAGCCTTCCACTATACCGCCGATCACCTTGGCCCCCACGGATTGCCGCTGATCGGGCGTGCGGACTGGAACGATTGCCTGAACTTGAACTGCTTTTCCGAGGAGCCCGGCGAGAGCTTCCAAACCGTGACCAATAACGATACGGGCATTGCCGAAAGTGTTTTTATCGCAGGTATGTTCGTAGGCGCGGCTGATGACTACGCTGAGATTTTTAATAGCACCGGAGATCCCCGGGAAGCCGCGTATGCCTTAGCAGAAAAGCAGAAGATGGTCAAAGCCGTGGAGGATCACGGTTGGGACGGCAGCTGGTTCCTGCGGGCCTATGACGCCAATGGCGACAAGGTTGGTTCCAATGAATGCGACGAGGGGAAGATATTCATCGAGCCTCAGGGTATGTGCATTATGGCGGGTATCGGTACGGATAACGGCATGGCACAAAAGGCGCTGGACTCTGTACGGGAACATTTGCTGTTTGAACACGGTGTAGTTCTCAACTGGCCGGCATACCAGCGCTATCATGTCAATCTGGGCGAGATCAGCTCATACCCGCCCGGTTACAAGGAAAACGGATCGGTTTTCTGCCACAACAACCCGTGGATCATGATCGCAGAGACGAAGCTTGGCCACGGAGACAGGGCGTTTGACGTATACCGCCGTATTGCGCCTGTGTATATTGAAGACCAAAAGCTCCACCGCACGGAACCCTACGTGTACAGCCAGACCATCAACGGCAAGGAAAGCGACAAGCCCGGTGAAGCCCGCAACAGCTGGCTTACCGGCACAGCCGCGTATAACTTCTATGCCGCGTCGCAGGCGATCCTGGGTATCAAGCCGCAGTTCAACGGGCTTATGATTGACCCGTGCCTGCCCGCGCACATGAAAGCCGTTACCGTGCGGCGCAGCTTCCGGGGCAGGGAGTATGTGATCGAGATTGTCAACAACGGCGGCGGAGAGAAACGTAAGGTGTCTCTCATAGTGGACGGCAAACCGATCGACGGGCAGATCATTCCGCTGTCTGTTGACACAAAAAAGACCTGCATGGTGCAGGCAATCGTGGAATAGGCTTACGTTATTTGTGGTAGCGCTGCCCCGCGTTAATCTTGGCGGCGCGGTAGAGCTGCTCCAGGAGCATAACCCGCGCCAGCTGGTGGGGAAAGGTCATGCGGCTCATAGACAGGCGCTCCTGTGCGCGCTGCAATACGCTTTGGGAAAGCCCAAGCGAGCCGCCGATGACAAACATAACCTCGCTCTTCCCGGAGACAAACAAATCATTTAATTTGTCCGCAAGCTCCTCGCTTGCGGGCTGTTTTGCGTCAATACACAGGGCGATGACATACGCGGAATCGGGAATACGCTTGAGCAGGCGTTCGCTTTCGGCTTCCAGCGTCTGGCTGATGGTTGTGTCGCTAAGCTGCTTGGGTTCCGGCTCGTCCGGCACCTCGGTTACTGTACAGGGCATCAGTTGGGACAGGCGCTTTAGGTACTCCTTTTGCGCGTCCTGAAAAAAGCGCTCCCTGAGCTTGCCCACGCACAGTACGGTAATCAATTCGCTTCCTCCGTGAGAAGGGTGAACAATGTCGCATCAATGCGAATATCACGGAAAAGCCGTTCAAAATAATTGAGATCGCCGCCCTCAATGTACAGGGTGACAAGCGCTTCCTGTGTGCCCACGCGCTTGACTGTATGTACATTGCCCCGGCTGTCGCGGATACGGCAGCCATCGGACATCCCAATGCTCAGGTCTTCTGCCATTGCAAACAGCATCAGGCCCTTGCCTTCAATTTCTATGGCTTCGTCCAGCAGGCGAAACTCCATGCTTTCCTCCTAAATGCGATACAGCTGCCCCGCCTGAAAGCGGTCGGCAACGTACAGGCTGACGTCTTCTCCGATCATCGCGCCGGCCTGGGTCAGCGCCTCGGATACGATGTGGTACGCCAGTTCGGGCGTGTTGTTTTCCGTGCTCAGATGCCCCAGCAGCAGGTGCCTGGTGCCGCTGTTTAGCAGCTTCACCGCGGCCTGCGCGCCCGCGACGTTGCTTAAATGGCCCTTGCGGCCAAGAATCCGGGTCTTGAGTCGCTCCGGATAGGATGGATTATTTTTCAGCATTTCCGGGTCATGGTTGCTTTCCAGCAGCACGATATCGGCGCTTTCGATCGCCTGAAACACAAACTTGGAGAAATGGCCAAGGTCTGTTGCCACGGCCACGCTGTGCCCGCCCGTATAGAAACGAAACCCGGTCGGCTCGTTGGCGTCGTGGGGGATGTGAAAGGGCACGGCTTCGATATCGTCAATGAAAAAGCCTTCGTCGGCGCGTATGGTCATGCGGTGGCTTCTGGGCAGTTCGCCGATGGCGCGTCCCATGCCTTCCCAGGTGCCCTCCGTTGCGTAGATGGGGATATTCAGCTTCCGGCTGATGACACCCGCACCCTTCATATGGTCGGAGTGCTCATGGGTGACCAGAAGCGCGTGAATGGAGGAAATATCAAGCTTCGCCTTGGCTAGAGCTTCCAGCGTTAGCTTTCCGCTCATTCCGCAGTCGATCAGCAGGCCGCCGCGCTCGGTGGATAAATACGCGCTGTTGCCGCTGGAGCCTGAGAACAGGGTACAAAATTGCAATGGTTTACCGCCTTTCGGAGGAGTCGGTTTCCGGCGTAAAATCGGGGATAAACCCCTCGAACATCACCGCGTCGTAGCGCTCCCGCGCCGCGTCCAGCTCCTGCTGGCTTCGTACCGTCCATGTAACGAGCAGAGGCCGGAACAGCTTGCGGATGAGCCTGAGCGACGGTGTTCTGTCGTGCTTGAATCCGTAGGCGATAAAGTGCGGCCGCGACAGCACGTTGATCAGCAGGTGCTTGAGCACAAACACGGCTGCGGGATGTGTGCCCGGATCAAATGACCCGGCGGACAGCTGCCCGCGCAGCTCGCCCGGTGCGTGAATGCGCAGATAGCGAACGATGGATGGATGAAACGATTCCAGGCAGTAATCGCCGTCATAGCCCTGCAAAAGTTCAAGCGTGGCGCGTACCGTGCGCAGATACTGCTTGTGGTATTTCAGCTCGATGATAACCGGCACCTTGCCGTCGACAAGCGCTAAAAATTCCGAAAACAGGGGAATCGGCGTACCGTCGGGCAGCGGAGGCAGGTCCTCGTAATCCGTCTGTTCAATCACGGTATCCACGCCGCAGACGCGCAATGTGTTCAGATCGTGGTGAACCACCACCTGACCGTCGCGGGTCGATTGCAGATCCATCTCCATACCGTAGCCATGTTCCACAGCCAGCCGGAAAGCCGCCATGCTGTTTTCAAATACGGTTTGGTTCCCATCGTGCAGGCCGCGGTGGGCGTACAGAATATCCCGCCGGAACTGCCTGGGGTAGGGTCTGCGCGCAGGCGCGATCAGCCATAGGTATCCAGCAAACAGCAGCAGCAGCACCGCAAACCCGAAAAGAAGCCAAAGAACGAATACCATATCAATCGTCTCCCGCGTCGTAGGCTTCCAGCTTGCTCTTGGGCGGAATGGGCTTGCTGTCGCCGTGCTTGGTCAGCGAGATGGTAATCAGTGAAATCGCCACCATTATCGCGGCGTAGGGTGCCAATGTATGATAGCCGATGTGCTCCATCAGAAATCCGCTTACCGTGGGGGTAATAGCCTGCGCCGCCATGGAGAAGGTGTAATAGTATCCCGTGAACTGCCCGACATCGCCGGATTTGGAAATTTCCACAACCATCGGGTAGCTGTTGACGTTGATAGATGCCCAGGCGACGCCGACCAGCGCAAGGATGATATAGATCGAGAAATTATAGGACGGGTACAGCGCAAACGCCAGGAAACTCAGCGCCAGAAGCGATACGCCAAACTGAATGACCCGCTTGCGGCCGAACTTGGAGGACAGGATGCCGATGGGGATAAAGCAGATCAGCGCCGCTGCGTTGGCCACGAGCAGCAGGTTGGATGCCGAGCCCAGCCCAAGGCCCCATTGCTCCTGCACGAACCGGGAGAATGCCGAGGTTACGGCATTGTAGCCCATAAACCAGAAGAATACCGAGCCCAGAATGAGGAATAGGCTCTTTCGAACAGCCGGGTCCATGGCTTTGAGGGAAGCTTTGGAATGATCGGCTGCAACTGCCTGCTTTTCGGGTTCGCCGTCATAGGCGTCGTTAATGGCGGCTGTTTCTTCGGAAAGCCTGTTTTCTCGAATGGTGAGCACCACGATCACAACGGCGACCACCATAAAAATCGCAACGGCATAGATGATGTTGGTATACACCTCCGAGCCGTCCTCGCGGGTGACCAGCAATAGCTTGGTCAGCACAAGCATCAGCACACCGCCAAGCGAACCCATCAGGTTGATGATCGCGTTGCCCTTGGAGCGCAGGGGCTTTGGGGTAACGTCCGGCATGAGGGCCACCGCAGGGGAACGATAGGTGCTCATGGCGACCAGCAGCAAAAAGAGCACGACCATGAAGAACAGGAGGCTTTGGCTTGCGATGGAAACCGGCAGGAAGCCCATCAGCACCACGGCGCTCAGCGTGCCGAATACGATGTAGGGCGTTCGTTTGCCAAATTTCGTCCGCGTCCTGTCGGACAGCATCCCAAAGAACGGCAGCAAAAAAAGCGCCAGAATGTTATCCAGCGCCATGACCGCCCCAACGGCGGTATCCCCGATGCCGAAATCATACTTGAGTACTTTCTGAATGACACTGTCGTACATCTGCCAGAAAGCGCTGATCGACATGAAGGCAAAACCGACTAAAATCGTGCGTTTGGTATTCAGCTTCATCCAAGCGTCCTCCTTTATTAAAGGCCTAACGCTATCATAGTATTACGCTTTTTGATTGTCAATATAGCGGCGGATTGCCTGAAAGGTTTCTTCGGAAATATCATGCTCGATCTTGCAGGCATCCTCCTGCGCGGTCTCGGGCTTGACCCCCAAGCGAATCAGGAACTTTGAAAGCGTCTGGTGCCGCTCGTACATGCTTTTGGCGATTTCCAGGCCCTTGTGCGTAATGGTGATCAGGCCGTCCTTCTCCATGGTGATGTAGCCGTTCTCCCTGAGCCGTTTGGTGGCATAGCTCACGCTGGGCTTGGTTACGCCCAGCTCGTTGGCGATATCGATGGAGCGGATGTAACCATGCTGAAGCTTGAGCATCAGCATGGTCTCCAGATAGTCCTGGGAAGATTTGAGTATCTGCATGGATTCACGTCCTTCCGGTTTATGGGGTTGCGTTTACATTCTGGTGTGACAGCTCATGTTGCACTGGCCGCAATCGCCGCCGCAGCAACCCTTGCCTTTCTTTTTATCGGCGATGATCTTCCATACGATACCGCCTACGATGAGCAGTACAATGCCGCCAACAATATATGTTGCCATGTGTTTCTCCTTAAGCAATGATGTGCTTGTTCTTACGGGTTAACTGGAATATCATGCCGCCCAGCAGCAGTAAAGCCAGCACAGTCCAAACGGTAAAGCCGCCGCCAGATAACAGCACCCCGATGCGGAACACGATCAGCGATACGGCAAAGGCGTATGCTGTTTGGTAGCCCAGGGCAAACCATGTCCACCGGGCGGAGTTCATTTCACGCTTGATGGCACCCATCGCCGCAAAGCATGGTGCGCATAGCAGGTTGAACAGCAGGAAGCTAAACGCCGCCAAAGCGCCGTATCCGCCGCTGGCTGTATCAAACGCATTCGCCACAGGGGAGAGCGATGCTTCGATTTCCTCGGCGCTGCCTTCATCCAGCAGGGCGAGCGCGCTATCTTCGCTGTCGGCTGTGTTGAAAAGCACGCCGAACACGCCGACAACGCCTTCCTTGGCGACCAGACCCATGACCGTTGCCACGGTGAACTGCCAGCCGTTGAAGCCAATCGGTTCAAACACCGGGGATATCACGCCGCCGGCTTTGCCCAGCATGCTGTCGTCCATATTTTCTACCGCACCGAATACCGCAGGCGCACTTTCCGCAGGTTGCTCGACAGCGATCTGTGGTTCAAGCACAGGATCGGCAACCGGGGTCGTCCAACCGTATCCGGAGGTAAACCAGATGAATACGCTGGCGACGACGATGACGGTTCCGGCGCGCTTGATAAAGCTCCAGCCACGCTCCCAGGTGCTGCGCAGCACGTTGTTGGCCGACGGAGTGTGGTAGGGGGGCAGCTCCATGACAAACGGGGCGGGCTTTCCCTGAAAGCGCTTGGTCTTACGCAGCATAATGCCGGATATAATCACCGACGCTACGCCGATAAAGTAAGCCGCGGCGGCTACCCAGCCCGCGTTGTGGAACAGCGCGCCAGCAATCAGCGCGACGATGGGCATTTTCGCCCCGCAGGGGATAAAGCTCGCCGTGATGATGGTCATACGGCGGTCGTGCTCGTTCTCAATGGTACGTGAGGCCATCACGCCCGGTACCGTGCAGCCGGAGGAAATCAGCATGGGGATGAAGCTCTTGCCCGACAGACCGAACTTGCGGAAAATGCGGTCCATGATGAACGCGACGCGCGACATGTATCCGATGTCTTCCAGAATGGCCAGCAGCAGGAACAGCACCAGCATCTGCGGCACAAATCCAAGCACCGCGCCCGCGCCGCCGATGATACCGTCGCCGATCAGCCCCACAAGCCAGTCTGCCGTGCCGATACTCGTTAGCCAGGCCATGATCGGCTCCTGAATCCACTGGGCAATCAGCGTGTCGTTGGTAAAGTCCGTGGCAAGCGAGCCTACGGTGGTGACGGAGATGTAATAGACCAGAAACATGATGATGCCAAAGATCGGCAGAGCCAGCACCCGGTTGGTGATGATGCGGTCGATCTTATCCGTCACACTCAGAACGCCCTGCGCCCGGCCCTTGACCACACTGGCGGAAACCAGCCGTTCAATGTAGGCATATCGCTGGTTGGTAATGATGGATTCCGCGTCGTCGTCCATCTCCTGCTCACAGGCAACGATGTGTTCCTCGATATGCGCAAGGATGCTCGCGGGCAGCTTGAGTTCTTCCGTCACTTTTTCATCACGCTCAAACAGCTTGATGGCATACCAGCGCGAAAGTGACGCGTCCACGATGCTGCCCTCGTGTACCACACCGCCCTCATGGTGGTGGTGTACGGGTTCCTCGCCGTCGTGGTGGGTGATCAGGTCCTCGATATGCGCAAGCGCGTGCTCCACGCTGCCTGCAAACACATGGGGATGCTCGATGTCCTTTTGCTTTCCCGCAAGCTCAGCGGCCTTCTGCGCCACCAGCACCGAGCCTTCACCCTTGAGGGCGGAGGTCTCAATCACTTCGCATTTCAGCTCTTCGGCAAGCTTTAAAAGGTGGATGACGTCGCCGTTTTTGCGGGTAACGTCGATCATGTTCAGCGCGATGACCATGGGGATGTTCAGCTCTTTGAGCTGTGTGGTCAAATACAGGTTGCGCTCAATATTGGAGGCGTCGACAATGTTGATGATAACGTCCGGCTTCTCGTTCACCAGATAGTTGCGTGCCAGCACTTCCTCCAGCGTATACGGCGACAGGGAATAAATGCCGGGCAGATCCTGGATAATGATATCCGGAGAGCCCTTGAGGCGGCCTTCTTTTTTCTCTACGGTGACGCCGGGCCAGTTGCCGACATACTGGTTGCTGCCTGTCAGCGTGTTGAACATGGTGGTTTTTCCGGAGTTGGGGTTGCCTGCCAGAGCGATTTTGATACTCAACGTAGGAGTCCTCCTGTACAATAGTTAGTGTAGACTAACCGATGGGGAAAAGTGAAGCGGTTTTACACCGCATAGCTACTCAACCTCGATCTTTTCCGCATCTCCCTTGCGGATGGAAAGCTCATATCCCCGTACCATCAGCTCCAGCGGATCGCCCAGGGGCGCTACCTTGCGTACGTATACGTTAGTGCCTTTGGTCAGTCCCATGTCCATAATCCTGCGCCGGAGTGCGCCTTCGCCATGCAGCTTCACGATCACCGCGTGTTTGCCGACAGCGACATTCTTGAGCGTTTTCATTGCGTCTCTCCTTGTCCTTGCGAAATGTGAGAAGCACCTTGGATGAGTTAGACACGTTTAACCTCATCCAATCTGAGTTTAACATCACTAACTTTGATTGTCAAGATGTTTATCGCTTAAAATAACGCCGAGATTTTCTGTGGATTGTGCATAAAATGACCGCAAACGCTGCCTTGACAGCGTATTTCCTTTGCCGTATAATGCCTGTAACGCAAGGATGGGAAGCAGTACCCGTTGTGAGTGCCCACAGAGAGCCTTCGGTTGGTGCAAGAAGGTGGCAAGGTGGCGGTGAATACATCCCGGAGCGAGGCCCCGAAAGAAAATCCGAGTAGGCGGTCTACGGTGCGCCGGTTACAGCGCGAAAGAACATTGTTCTTGTTGAGGATATACCCGCGAGGGTATATCGCAGTGGAAGTGGTACCGCGTTTACACGCCTTCTCCCTGTAGGGGGAAGGCGGTTTTGTTTTAAAGGAGGGGAATGGTATGCTGCCAAAGGGAATTACGTTTGCAGACCGGTTTGAGGGGATCAGCGGCAGTGCGATCCGCGAGATTTTCAAGGTGCTTTCGCGCCCTGGTATTATCAGCTTTGCGGGCGGCAATCCATCAAGCGATGCGCTCCCCGATGCGCTGTGCGCGGAGCTTGCCCGTGATGTGCTGCTCAATGACGGCAAGCGCATTCTGCAATACGGCGCGACCGAAGGATATCCGCCGTTTCTGGAGAGCCTGGAAGCGTATCTGCGGGAGGACTTTGATTTTCCGGTGGAACGCAAAAATATCCTGCCGCTGTCCGGCTCTTCGCAGGGGGTTGACCTTCTGTGCAAGGCGCTGTTAAATCCGGGAGATACCGTGCTGACCGAGGACCCGACCTTCCTTGGCAACATGCAGACCATGCGGCTCTACCAGCTGAACCTGGTGCCGGTGGAAAGCGACGAAGACGGGTTGAGGATGGACGCGCTGGAAGCTGCGGTGAAGGAACATCGTCCCAAAGCGCTGTACTGCATCCCGACCTTCCAAAACCCTACGGGCCGTACGCTCGCGGCGGACAGGCGCAGGCGCATCGCCGCAATGGCGGAAGAATACGGTTTCCTGGTGATCGAGGATGACCCATACCGCGACCTGCGCTACGACGGGCAGCCGCAGCCGTCCGTCAAGCATTATGATACGTCGGATCACGTGGTTTACCTTGGCAGCTTTTCCAAGCTGATCAGCCCCGGTATGCGCGTTGGTTTCATGGTGGGGCACGAGGACATCGTTCGCAAGTGCACCATCGGCAAGCAGGGATCGGATCTGCACACGCCGATGCTCACCCAGGCGATCATCGATCAGTTCTTGCGCAGACAGCTGCTGCACCCGCACCTGCACTCCATCTTGGGCCCTTACCGGGACAAAATGCACGCGATGCTCGATGAACTGAAAACCTTCCCCGAAGGTACGCAGCATACCACCCCGGAAGGCGGCCTGTTCATCTTCTGCACGCTGCCCGAGGGCTATAACGCCACTGAACGCTTTCCGCAGGCCGTGGAGAACGGCGTGGCTTATGTGCCGGGAACGCATTTCTATCCGGGCGGCGGCCACCATAATACCCTGCGGCTGAACTTTTCCAACAGTACGCTGGAGCAGATCAAAACCGGGATGTGTATCCTCAGAACACTGTTCCAAACCAAATAAGGAGTGAATGAAGTGCATATACTGGATGAACTGAAGGAGCGCGGCATTATCGCGCAGATGACCTTTGAGGAAGACCTCTACAAGGCGATGGAGAAGGAATCCATGACCTTCTATGTCGGCATCGACCCCACCGCCGACAGCCTGCATATCGGCCATATCGTACCGGTGATCTTCGCCAGGCGCTTGCAGCAGGCCGGGCACCGGCCGATCATCCTCTGCGGCGGCGGCACGGCGATGGTCGGCGATCCCAGCGGAAAATCAGAGCTTCGGCAGATGATGACCAAGGAAACCATCAGCGCCAACATCGAAACCATCAAAATGCAGATCAGCCCTCTGCTGGATTTCAGCGAAGGCAAGGCCATTATGGAAAACAACGCTGATTGGCTGTTACAGCTGAATTATGTTGATTTTCTGCGGGATATCGGCGTGTATTTCTCCGTGAACCGCATGCTGACGGCCGAGTGCTACAAGCGCAGGCTGGAGGTCGGGCTGACATTCCTGGAGTTCAACTACATGCTGATGCAAGGGTATGACTTTCTGGAGCTGTTCAGGCGGCACAACTGTCGTATCCAGATCGGCGGGGACGACCAGTGGTCCAACATCCTGGCGGGCGCGGACCTCATCCGCCGCAAGGAGCACGAGGACGCCTACGCCCTGACCAACAAGCTCATCATGACCGCCTCCGGCCAGAAGATGGGCAAGACCGAGAAGGGCGCGCTGTGGCTGGATCCCAAACGCACCACACCCTATGAGTTCTACCAGTACTGGCGCAATGTGCCCGACGCGGACGTTGAAATGTACCTGCGGCTGTTGACCTTCGTTCCCATGGATGAGGTGCGCAGGCTAGGCGCGCTTAAGGACAGCGAAATCAACGAGGCTAAAAAGGTGCTCGCCTTTGAGATGACCAAGCTGATCCACGGCGAGGAGGAGGCCAACAAAGCCATCGACGCGTCCAAGGCGCTGTTCGGCGGCCAGGGCAGCATGGACAATGTCCCGACCTATGAAGTCGATCCTGCCAAGCTGGCTGAGGATGGCCGGGTAACGACCTGGCTTGCGGAATGCGGGCTGTGCAAAAGCCGCGGGGAAGCCCGCAAAATGGTCGAGGCTGGTGCCGTGACTGTGAACGACGAAAAAATCACCGATCTCGACGCGATCATCACGCCGGAACAGTTTGCACAGGACGGTTTGATGCTGCGTAAGGGGAAAAAGAGCTACTGTAGATTAGTACTAAATACTTTTGATCCATCAAAGGTAGATGTTGGGAAAGTTATACCAATCTAAGGCGTTTCTTTCGGGATGCGTCGAAGGGTCGCGACCCTTCGACTGTAAATCCGAAACCAGCGACATGCGAGGTGAAAACTCGATCAAGTGTTGAAAACACTTGATCGGAGGGCCCCCACATCCGCAGGATGTGGGGGTATTTTCTTGTGAACAGCCACAAAATATGCTATAATTGATAAGCTAAGAACATATGTATAACAAGTGAGGAGAGAAGGAATGGCCTCCTATAACGCGGACAAAATCAAGGTGCTGGAGGGGCTGGACGCCGTTCGGATGCGCCCAGGCATGTACATCGGCTCCACGGGCAGCCGCGGGCTGCACCACATGCTGTGGGAGATCGTGGATAACGCCGTGGACGAAGCCATGGGCGGCTTTGCCGATACCAT
>DAIOVG010000057.1:0-14677 GCA_036759125.1 Candidatus Limiplasma sp. | reverse complement strand
AGCTCAGGGAAGTCAAAGCCCTGGTCGGGCAGGCACGGTACGAACACATCATCCGTGAAGCGCGGAAAACCTTTCTGCAAGACCCGGTCACCGAAATCGCATTTATGACACACCATGGTATCCTCACCATAGAATTCCGTCTCGACTAACCACAGCTTTGAAATCAAGGAGAGAATGATGAAATATATTGCTTACGGTTCCAACATGTCCACAGACCAAATGGCGTACAGATGTCCCGATGCCAAGCTCATCAGCACGGGACGGCTGCAGGGCGCACAGCTGGAGTTCTTCCTGCATGCCACGGTCGAACGTTCCCAAATCAAGAACGCCTTTGTGCCCGTCGCCATCTGGGAAATCAGCAAAGCCGACGAAAAACACCTTGACCGATACGAAGGGTATCCCAGCTATTACATCAAGGAAGAATGGATGGTTCACATGGATGATGGCTCTCAAATCAAGGGGATGATCTATCTCATGAATCACAAGCGGTACAGCTTACCCACCACCGAGTATTACAATGGCATCCGAGATGCATACATCGAACTGGGACTACGCTCTCAAATCAAGCGGGTGCTGCGTCCAGCCCTGCGCAGGAGCTTCCGCCATGCCAAGCAATAATCTCCCAACGCAAAACGCCTGCTCGGCTTTCAAATCGAGCAGGCGTTTTCCCGTTTGTGGGGCTTTTGAATCCAGGAGAAGGTGACCCGTTAGGGTTGCGGTTTCGTTTCAACACGTGCCAACGTGGGGCAAACAGAAGCCGGTCAAAGGCTGCTGATGATTATTCCTCATCTAGTTCTGCAATGATACTAATCTCTTCATCGGTGCTCTCGAATCGAATCGTGAGGGGACCATCCGCTGAGTCGAACACAGCATGGAATGGGTTGGGTTCGAGCCGAACCAACCCAGGACAAACACTGTGGGCGAGCTCCTGAAACTCTTTGAAATCCTCATACTCGCATTCGTCCCGCCAACGCTCAAACAAATAGCACAGGCAATGCGTTTGTGCTCCTTGGAGGCTTTCCCACACCTGATCACCGGACAGGGTTTTGAAATCAACAGTCGGTCTCATACACGCCCATTCACCAATCGGGAGCTGTTCACCCTTGACAGCGAGCAAGGCTTCAGACGTTCCGCAAACATCGCAAACCATGATATCTGCTTGTCGACTGAGAGCATTGCGATTCACGTTATCAGCCATCGTATCCTTCCCACACCGAGGACAGGGTAAGTGTTCATTTTGCTGCTGGACTTTCAAATTCAACAGCGTTTGATGTTGTTCTTTGGTCATTGGATTTACCACCTCGCTTTCAAATCGTCGTGATGTTACCGTACTATTTTTGTAATAGCAAGATAAGGTTTTGCATCAATTTGAGTAGTGCTCCTGAATTTTCTTGACTGCACTTTCTAAGACAGCGCAACGATCAAGCTGCTCCCAAGGATAGTTGGGGTTGGTGAAGTGACCGTACACAGCGGTTGGCGCATAGATCGGGCGGCGAAGCTGAAGAAGGTCGATCATTCCAGAGGGGCTGAGGGGGAAGCTGTTAAGCACAGCGTGGTCGATCATGTGCTTTGGAATCGTCTCGCTTCCAAAGGTGTCTACCCGAACCGCCACAGGCACTGCCTTGCCGATGGCATAGCAGAGGTTCACTTGGCAGCGGCTGGCCAAGCCGCAGGCTACGACATGCTTGGCGATATACCGTGCCATGTACGCGCCCGTGCGGTCAACCTTAGTGGCATCCTTTCCTGAAAGTGCTCCGCCGCCTTGCAAGGCCAGGCCGCCATAGGTGTCCACCATGAGCTTGCGACCCGTCAGGCCTGTGTCGGCAGCAGGGCCGCCTTCCACAAAACGACCCGATGGATTGATGAGTACCTCGGTATCATCATCCATCGGGAAAGCTTCAAAGCATGGCAGAAGCACCTGGAAGTAAATCTCCTGTTTAAGTGCTCTCAAATCTTTCTCGCTGGTATGCTGGACGGACACCACCACCGCTTGTACGCGCTTGGGTTGGTCGTCCTCGTACTCAATCGTCACCTGCGCCTTGCCGTCGGGCAAGCTGCCCCGGAGGATTCCATTTTGACGAACCTCATCCACACGCTTACAAATCCGATGCGCCAGAACCACAGGGAGCGGCAGCATTTCATGGGTCTCGTTGGTGGCATAGCCATACATCGTGCCCTGATCACCAGCGCCGATGGCTTTTGAATCATCATCGCTGCCTGCACGGACTTCCAGCGATTGGCTCACGCCAGCGGAGATGTCCGGGCTTTGGCGATGCAGATACACCTGCACTTTAAAATCAAACGGCTCGTAGCCGACATCGCTGAGCACGCTGCGCACGATGCTTCGCACATTCGACTTGCCAGCACAGCTGATTTCACCTGCGATGATGATCCGACCCTTAGTCGCCATCACCTCACAGGCCACCCGTGAGTGCGTGTCCGAACGAAGGCATTCATCCAGTATGCGATCTGCAATCTGGTCACAGAGTTTATCCGGGTGTCCAGCACACACGCTCTCGGCAGTTCTTAAATCTTTATCCATGGGTTTCACTCCAATCCTAATTTTGGGTTTAGAGAAAGCCCCCGCCAGCAATGGCGAAGGCTTGAGTATATTTCTTCCACGATACCATCGTAACACACCTTTTTGTAACATTTGTCACATGGTCGGACTTTTTTGAAAAAAGTTTTAACCGCCCCTGAGCAGGGGATGATAAGCAGCGCCAACCCACGTCTCTGGTCGATACTGATTGGCGTTGCAAGAAGCTTTTTTGAATGCAACCGCAACCGTAGTGGGCAGACGAACACTCCGAGCGCGTTCATCAGCAGCTTCAAAATAGCTCCGCATCTCCTCGCGTACATGAGTTCGGGTTAGGTAGGCGTACCGCAGCACGTCAGCATCCAACTGATATGCCAAGTAGTATTTATCTACCCACAAATAACCCGTATCGCTCTGCGTATGAAGAGGGAGTGGGGTTGCCGTCCCGTGCAACTGCCGAATATCAGCATATGCAAGCCGCATCAATCCAAACCGCGTGCAAACAACCTTCATCAGCGCGTAAAGCTCTGGACAGGTCAGGCACACCAGTGCCTTTCGCTCTCTACTGTGCATAGGGGTGCCTCATGGATTCGCGCAGCAAGGCATCCACCATGGGCAGTGCTTTACTGTCGTGCAGGCGGTGAACATGCTGCTTGCTCATGTGCAAGCCATCCGCAATGGACTGGAAACTCTGGAGATTGATATACTTACCCTCCAAAATCAGCCGGCAGTCCATGTCCGGGATTTGGTCGATCAGTCTTGCGGCTTCAGCTTTCAAATCCACAAGATAATCAATCGCCCGATCCAGTTCCTGCTCGGCTTCCCACACACGAATAACGGAATCTGGCAGTACATTAACATTCCGTGTGTGTGTCACGGGTTCTTGTTCAAACGAAACGGATATGCTCTGGGAAAGTGCACGCAGATCTCGAATGCGATCCAACTTGTTTTGGATCTGCTGGTCAATGTGTCGAATCTGCGCCAGATACTCTTTGGCCGTCATTGGGGTTTGCGTGTTATTCATAGATGTCTCCCTCCAGTTCGTCAAGGATTGCTGCCACCTGCGCAGCGGATGTGACTTTGTAAGCGTGGCCCTTTGCAGCGTTGATGCGTCGCAGCGTTGTTTCTTGTAGCTTTGTGAGCTTGCCCGTCTCAGTCTTGACCTCGAAAGCCACGAACATTCCGTGGCAGCAAACGATGATATCAGGGATGCCAGCGGTACCGTACTGCCCGCCGTGTTCCTTCCAAGCGAAGCAGTAAGTACGTTGTTTCAGCAGCCGCATGATGGCGGCCACGATATGTTTTTCTGTCATTTTTGTGCTCGCCGCACGGGCAGCTTTTCCAGATTGCTCGTTCACTAACGGGTCTTGAAAATCATTCGTGCTCACTCTCATACTTTATCTACGAACCGAGAAAACCGGGTCAGTTGCCCACTCTCTCTATATATATTATTTTTTCTTTTTTCTTTTTTACTCATAATATAAAAGAATAGAGAACTAGACGGTTTTCTCGGTTCACCCCTCTGGATATATAGCCGCAACTTTATGCGTTTTGGACGCATGTCGCAGCCGACAAACCGACAAAACCATGTGGTTTCCACCTGCTATGGCAAGCAGACGGAAAGAGCAACTTAACTCTGGTCATCATGCTCAGTCCGTGTCCCTCCCCTCGGCGATGTACCGAAGTCCAGTCCAAACACGGCGCTTGGATACCTTGTCCCTGCTGCGCTGGATCGTGGGGTACTGCGCTTCGATGTCGCGGTTGAATATGGTCTGGGACATGCTCTTGAATCCTGCTTCGTTGCAGAATTCCTTGTACGTGTTGTATACTTCATCACGGACGGATATAGCCTCTTCGTCAAGCGTTAGATACATATCCGCAAACGACAATGAGCTGCTGCTCTCGGTGCGATATTTCTCCAACTCAGCACGCGTCGCCGCTGTTTCGTTGAAACGATATCCGTTGTTCATTACGCGCCGAAGCCCGACAAGTGCCCACATGAAGATGCCGTCGCTCTCGGCTGCGAGCTTCTCACGCAGGCTGTGATCTCGCTTATCCTTTGGCACAGATCGTTGAAACCGAATAATAATCAAGCGACGAAAAAAGCCTTCTGAACGATCCCCGTAGTTACGGGGTATCTCGTTGCAGGAGAACAGAAACCGTGCATAGGGCCTGAAGGAGAATGGGTCTTTGTTCTTGCGTTCAGCGGTGATGTAATCCTCGCCAGTGAGTGCCTTGAACATGCCGTTATCGTCTATGGCTTTAGAAGGCAGATCAGCAAAGATGTTGGCCAGCTTGCCGAACAGCTCTGCTTTATTGAAACGGTCACCGAGACTTTGCCACGGGATATTGGACACGTTGTCACTGCCCAGCAAGATGTCCTGTGCTACGGCAAGCAAGGTAGATTTACCTGCGTTTGCCGCTCCTACAAACACAAAAGATTTCTGCGCTTTGTTCAAGGGAACAAGCAGATAACCGAAGATCTCTTGCAGAAGTTTGATCTCAGGTTCTTCGAGGATGCTCTGCAGGAAGCGATCAAACACGGGACAGCCGAGATCGTCGTGTTCCATCAGTTCGGGGCGATACGCTGCGCCAATCTGCACAGTGGACAGGTATTCGGGTGTATGCTCACGAAACGACTCGTCTAGGAGGTTGTACAGGCCATTTTTGAGATTAAGGATGAATGCGTTGGGATTGATGTCCTGCACAGGACGGTTGATCAGCATACGCCATTGTCCCGTTGCATCATTGATCGCCGTTAGCACCGCATGCCGGGCGATCATGTTTTCGCGCACCTTGCCCGATGCCCAGAGGCCATCCTGCGAGTGATACACACCGTTCTCATACGCAAAGAACGTGCCAGCGCCGTAGAAAGCGTCCACATTCTTGGACATGTGTTCGGCCAGTACGCCCGGCAGGAAACGCATCCCACCTCGCTCGGTAACCTCGTACCAGTCAGGCAATTCCCCTGACTGCATCGCTTGCCGTGTTTCGCGGCTTAAGGTGTAAGCGCGATGAATGTCCTTGTGATACAGGCTCAGCGCTTTGGCGTCTCCAGCCTTGAGCCTGAAATGATCACGCAGATCATATTCGATGAACGTTCCAGCTTCCAAGCGTTCGATGTTGTACAAAGAATCCTTGATGAATTGCTGGGCGATGCGCATGTCCTGCGAAGGGTCGTTTGTGGGTTTGACAGACTTTAGCGCTTCCCGAAGCTCTTTTAGGTTCATGGGCAAATAACACATGGCCGCCGGCGCTTTGCACTTGCACTCGCCGTTTGCCATGCGAGGGCACTTGAAGCCTTTCCCCGCGATGGCTTTGCAGGTCATGGGCTTGGTGCCAGACGCAAGGAAGTGCTTAATTTTGCTTTGCGTCTCCTCCGCCCGATAGTTGGGATACTTGGCCGACAGCGCATGAATCATCTGCTCACCGCCATTAAACACAGCAAGGTTGGTAATCATCGCATACCAGTCGTGTTCAGGGAGCTTAGCGGCGTGGTCTTTGCAATGTGTCATGAACGCACAGCGACGCAGCACTGAGTGCAAGCCCTGCCTCGTCCCGCTGGGCGCAGAGGCCGTATCGACAGGTGGCATTTCTTCCTTGAGTTTTGGCAGATGCTCTTCCATCTGAGCCTGCGTGTAACGCAGCTCTGGGTTAAACTTGACACAGGTGACCATGACGGGTTCCTGTTTGCAATGATTGAACCCGGGCAAGCGCAGGACACGGCTTTCGTTGACGCAGGACTTGTCGCCATCAAAGTGCGCCACCAGCTCACGCTGAACTCTGCGAAACGATGCGACGCTAGCATCCCGCACCAGCCAATAGGTATGCAGGGATTTGCGGGTCTTGACAACAATGGAGGGTTCTAGCGGAAACGCTTGTATCCGTGCCCACTGCTCTTCAATGGAGGCATCATCGCATTCCATGAACTGGGCATTGATGCGTGTGATGTCGTTATCCTCATGACCGCCAGCGTTGACCACGAAATAGATACCGCGGTTCTTTTGGTTGTGTTCCCTGAGCGCTGGCAATCGCTTGGTGATGTCACATAGTGACGTTTCCAGCTTCATGCCTTGGAATGGGTCGCCATGCTTCTGGTCCGCAAAGATGCGCAGGCAGATTCTGTCCTCGGCAGCGAAGAACGGACGAAGGAATTCTTCCAAGGGGATGTTGAGTGTTTTCACGGTCGCACCTCCACGAGGTTGTCGTCGAAAAATCGGATTTTGATATTGCGATGCTTGGCCTTATACAGCTCTTTTTGCAATGTGGGTGTACGCTCACTGCCAAAACACCACACTTCCTGACAAAAGGATTGGAGAATCAAGCCCCAATACATTAGTTTTTCCTGTGTATCCTCATCATCTGACGTTGCTCCATGATCAAAAAACAACTGCGGTGCCAAGGGAATCCGCCCCTCCGCCATAGCAATCGCGCAGTAACGGTGGAGGGTCTGCTCGCATGCGTTCGCGGCGCATATATATGCGATCGGAATAAAACCGTAGAGCTTCCATTTACGCTCCTGTTCGAGCCTGGAAAACACAGCGCAGGCAGTCGGGTCGGGACAACCTGATGCGTTATATTTAAATTCGTGCATCATGAAAGTTCACCGTACCTTTCTCCAACAGATACATCCGCCGCCAACGACATGAAATTGTCCAGGGGCGGCATGGTCTCCATGCACCTTGTTACGATGCTGACGGCCTCGTCAGCCTTGTCACGGCGCACCTCAAATACAAGGCTGTCATGCACTGTCATGATGGGGCGGATATAGGGTTTGTCTGCAAGCTCTGTAATCAATCTGGCCATTGCGAGCTTCAGGCAGTCCGCGGCCAAGCCTTGTACAGGCGTGTTGATCGCCATGCGTTCCGCGCTGCTGCGCCTGCCAAAGTTCTGTGAACAGATATTGGGGAGATACCGCCTGCGACCCAGCGCGGTTTCAACGTAGCGATTGTTCTTACCATCACGAATGGCGTGCTTCTGCCAGCCTGCAAGGCTGCTGTAGCGTGCCTTAATGCCTTCGATGTACTTTTTACTTTGCGCTTCGGTGATGTCGATTCCAGCGTCAATCTTGAGATTACGAGCCAGCCCCTTGGCATAGATACCGTATAGAATACCGAACATGGTCGATTTCGCCACGGTACGACGGTGCTTGTAGTCAGGGTGGTGCTTGTCTGAGGCTTCCTCCAAAGGGATATTGAAAACCGCTGCCGTTGTGATCGCATGGATGTCCTGCCCATTACGATAAGCAGTAATCAGGGTTTCGTCACCACTGAGATTCGCCGCAATCCGAAGTTCTACCTGACTGTAATCAGCCTCAAGGAGGACATAGCCGTTTGGCGCAATAACAAAGTTGCGTACACCGATAGGATCACTGCCGGGGGACACCTGATTTTGAAGGTTGGGGTTACGGCAAGCAAAACGCCCCGTCTGTGTTGCGAGCGGCATCAGGTCGGGATGAATACGCTTAGTCGCTGCATTGATGCAGTCGATGTACCCATCCACATAGGTGCTCTTCAGTTTGGCCCACTTGCGATACTCCTGTACCAGCTCAAAGAACGGTACCAACGCAGGATGGTGTTCCTTGCACCAATCAGCAAGCAGTACCATCGCTTCGTCGTCGGCGGCTTCGTTCAGTTTGGTCGTGCGCTTGAGTACGGGGAGAGTAAGCTCTTTGTACAGGTAATTCTTAAATGCCTGTGTTGCAGCGTTCTCGCCCAAATCCACATCGCCGATGATGAAATGAATGTCATCCTTGATGCGCTGTATCTTCGTTGCTGTTTCCTGCTGCTTGGCCGCCATGAGGGATTTGTCCATGAGCACGCCGTTATACTTCATCATGCCGCAGTAAACGGCAGTCGGCGATTCGATGTTCTCTACGATCCAGCGATGCTTCGGTAAGGCTTTATCGAACCACTCGTTGCACAAGCAATAAAGCTGCAAAGCATAATCACTATCGGCGCAAGCATAACGGATGGTTTCTGAGCCGTTTGAAGGGAGTTCATCAAAATGCTTGCCTTGGGTCACATCCTTAAAAGACGGTAGCTCAGCATCCAACAGTTCGGGAGCGAGCTTTTTTAGGCCGCTGTCGGACAGGCTTCGGAAATCATATCTGTTTTTCAGCGTCAGTTGAGCGGCAGCGATGGTGTCATAGCACGGCGGCTGCACAATGATGCCCAGCGCGCATAAAAACATGCTCTCGAACGCAAGATTATGCGCCACCTTGGTGATGCTTGGGTTCATGAACAGTGCATCCTTCAGGTACGGGATGATGGTTTCTTTATCAGCATTGCCGCCACGCCTATGGCCCAGCGGGATATAGACGGCGGTGTTAGGGGTATGGGATAAGCTGACGCCCACGATGCAGGAGCGGTGTGCATCCAGCGATGCTTTGGGCTCATCACGATACTTTGCAAGCGGCGCAGTCTCAAAATCAAACGCCACGACACTGGCAGATGTCAAGTAATCCTTGACATCCTGCAGGGTTGTGATACATTTGTAATCCATGGTGGCTTTGGTGTTTGTTTCCATCAGTATGTCCTCCATGAGTGGGAGGGCTGCTGCGAACAGCCCTCCCAGCATCATTTAGCGCAAGGGTTCCATAATCTCGCCAGTCTCGGGGTCGATGATAAAGTCAGTAGCGCCGTCGGCGGAAGAATCATTTTCATAACTGACCTGCGTTGCAAACTGCTTGACCTGTTCGGCCATGCTGAGCACATCGGGAAGTTCGTCCTCCGTGAGCTTACGCTCCATGGCAAACTGCGCCTGCGAGTAGGCGATGCCGCCTGTATTGGTTGCTTTCTTAAGAGAGAAGCGAGTGACCACGGACGTGGACTTCCTGCCTTTGGCAAGCAGGCGCTTGATGTAGTTTTGAAAGTCCTTGATGGAACCAGTCGGCAGTGTGAGAAGGAGCGGGATCAACTCGCCTTCCCGCAGGATATACACGCGCCGTTTGTTCTTGCACGCCTTACCGCCGTTCTCGCCGCTGCCAAACGCATTGAGCGGGCACTGGGCACATAATCCGCCGGGGTCGCCATGCCCGTTGACCGCGTCGTAACTGCCGCAGTCGGGCATGTTATTACCGCCCGTGAATTTGTCTTTGTAGTAGGTAAACAACGGATGATGGAACAGGATCACGCCGCTGAACTCCTTCACGGCGTCGGTCTCACCGGGTTCTTCGCCCGGCACTTCAAAGACTGTACCGCCACCGGATGGAAGCTTGATACGGTCAAACGTGATGTCCATACCGGCGAGTTCCTCGCTCATCGCTTCGGCAAGGTTGAAATCTTTCAGGGCGCTGAATGCGGTGTTGATGATTTCTTTACTCATGGGATTTTCCTCCATATTATTATTTGTGTTTGTGAACGGTTACGGTGATCTTGTCAAAGACGTTTACAAGCCCGTCCAGCCATGGGGGCAGGGTGTCGTTGTTCTCTGCGATTTGTTCTTTGACAAAGGCAGACAGGGAGTTGGCATTGACGGTTTCGTACACAAGGTCGCCGAAGCCCTCTGTGCGCAGTCTGGCAAACAAGTCGTCCTTGCGGCCGCCTACAGCACTGGCACGGGTCTTGGTGGTCAGGCAGAACTGTGTGCCTGCACGGGTGAAGTTCTGGGTCTCGGTCTCTGCCATGAGGTTGGAAAGATGCCAATCGGCATCGTCGAGGTCAGCGTTGACCTGCTTGAGTTCGGCCTCCAGCTCCGCTTTGCGGTTACGCAGCGCTTTGAGCTGATCGGCACGTTCGAAGAGTTGTTCCTGCATTGTTTTCTCCTTTTCGTTGGCTGTCGGCACTGCCGACTAGAATGGGTTGATGCCTTGGCGACAGTCATCCACCAACGCTTTAGCAAGGCTCACCTTGTCCCGCAACGCCTTGAGCACTTTGGTATCAACGGTGCCTTTGGCAATCAGGTGGATATAGGTACAGGGTTTTGTTTGGCCGACACGATGGATGCGGGCACGGGTCTGTTCATAGTTGCTCATGGAATAGTCGAGCGAGAAAAACACCATCGTGCTGGCCGCCGTGAGCGTGATCCCAAGACCTGCCGTTGCGATTTGGCCGATGAACACAGCCACGCTTGGGTCGTTTTGGAAAGCTTCAATCTGCTCAGGCCGGTTCTTGATCTCACCTGAAACCTGCGCGTATTGGATGCTTTTTTTCTCCAGCATCTTGCCGATAGCATGGATTTCGGGCACGAACCTCGCAATAATCACCAGCTTCTCACCGTCCTGCTGCGCGCTGTCGACGATGTCGGAGAGTGCCTCCAGCTTGGCCGTTGATACCTGTTCCACTGCTCCATACTCGTCGTTGCCGATGAACCCGCCCGTGAGTTGGGAGAGTCGCAGGATTTTGGTGAGTACATTGGTCGTCGTCACCTCACCCTTGCTCAATTCAGCGTAGCTGTCCTTGACCAGCTGCTGATACATACGCCTGGCTGCAGGCTCCAGCTCCACACGCTGCAGAATATCCATGGTTTCCGGCAGATCCAGGCATTCCGCTTTAGTCGCCCGGAACGCGATGGAGTGCAGCTTGCGTGTGAATTCCGACTCCATGCTTTCTTTCATCACGGGCGTATGATTGCCGTACCCCACCATGTCGAAAAACCGGTTGCGGAACTGATAAAAGCTCAGGCCATAGATTGCAGGATCCGCGAACTTGTACTGGCTGAACACATCAATGGGCTGATTAGTAATGACGGTGCCTGTCAGGAGCAAGCGGTATTTCGCTTTGGCTCCAATTCGGTGCATCGCCTTGGAAGCTGCAATGTTATGCGTCTTGATCTTATGTCCCTCATCCGCGATGACGAAGTCGGGATTCCAGTACATGAGCACGTCCGACAAGCGCCACATGGTTTCGTAGTTGACTACAATCACTTGCAGGGCACTTCCATGCCGTTGATGAACTGCCATCTTCTTTTGTTCGAATGTGCCCTGCAGCACCGACAGCTCATAATCAAAAGCCGCGAATTTGGCGAACTCATCCTCCCATACTCCGAGGATGGACAGCGGCGCTACGATCAACAGGCGACGGATACGCTGTTCCCGATAGAGTGTTCCAACAATAGCGATACTGGTGATCGTTTTCCCGGTACCGTTAACCCATTTCCATCAGGAGGGCAGCGCCCTTACCATTGGAAATGTTCATCACATCACCACCTCTTGCTATCTGTCCTGTAAGAACTGCGTTTACGCGTTCGAAAAAGCACTCTTCTGTTATCGATAATCTATCTGCAAGTGTTTACACCCTGTTCGTAATCTATGCAGCCGAAGATATGCAGCACGAATTTCCAGGCAGCCAATTGGTGCTGATACAGCTTGGTTTTGATGGGAATATCCATGGTTTTCATCCTCTCCGCTTTGTTCTTATAAAATTAGACTAATTATTTATATATAATCTTAGTCTATTTACGCACAGTATATATGCTATGTTCATCGTTTGTCAAATATGAATTTTTGAAGTATATTATTTTAATAATTCATGTTGACCTCTGAAACACTGTATTGTATACTAGGGCCAGAAAAACGAAAGGAGCATAGGTATGGGACATGTTCTATATACCAATCATGGACTCGTCCTGCTAGACGCGGACGGCTCCGTACTCCATCGAGAGCAAGGCTATGATGATCTATTTGCTTTTATAGATAAAGATGAATCAGAACTCTATATTTTATTGCCAGAATACTTAAATCAATGTATTGATATCAAGAAGCGCGCACCAAAACCCAAGCAAAAAGAAGACATGGCGAGACTCTATCTTACAATGAGCAATATTCTGATGGAACTGCATCCGTTCTGCACGCCTTACTACCTGCAGCAAGCTATCCTGGTATATTTTCATGATCAATTGCTTCATACAATCCCCAATGAAGAGGTATGCACCGAGCCATGTTATCATGATATGTTTCATGCTTTATTCCCAAACGGGTATGATGAAGACAATGATGAAAGTGACAACCCGCATCAAGCAAGTTATCATCAGTACTTAACTCTTCATAGAAACCGCTTCAAGATAGCAACACAAAACAAACCATTTCATGATTTATATCAGGCAAAACAATTCACAAGTAACTATCTATACTGGGTGCTCGATATTCAGGCAAAACAATTCAAGGATGTCCCCATACAGCAGCGAAACAATATATTCCAACACTATCATCATATGAAAGCAACTCGAATTGCATCCGCGTCCGTTGATTATTATCTTGGTTATGGGAACCAGGTGCAGCTCAGTGCAGATAACCTATCCGTAGATATTACCTCGCCTTTCATGACAAAAACAGCCGATAAACAACGTTATATGGCGGAAGCCCTACAGACTGTTGTCTCTGATTCTACCTATGATGCGCTGTCTCCGGACATCAAAAAAGACCTGCTTAGTACAATCCGCAAAAGTACCGGCAGGCCGCAGGTAGATCAATATTTCCCTGTCTATCGTATTGATAATCTATTTGATCTATTATTTATCGAATGCCAAAGAATGACGGAAGCAAAGCTCAGTATCAGGCGATGCCTCAAGTGCAACCGTTATTTTGTCGCCGAGAAATCCAACATCAAATACTGCGATCGACTTTTGGACGACAATTCAGCCGAAACCTGCCGTACAACGGGGCCAAAGGAATCGATCATACGGAAAATCAGGAACAGCCCTGCACAGTATGAATATCACAAGGCTTACCGCACACACTACGCGAGGATCAAGGCAGGCAAGCTGACCAAACAAGAGTTTACCTCGTGGTCGGCGGAAGCTAGACGGCGGCTAGCCGTGGTCTACAACGATCCATCGCTCTTGCCTGAGTTTGAGCGATGGCTGAAGGACTCGTGACAAATGAGATCATTTGGCAAAAGTGAGCTTTTAGAGACAAATTGTGAAAGGAGACTTTATGGCTCTTGAACTGCTGAGTGCAAATCATTATGATAAAATTGTAAATGCTTTCTCTAAAGCAAATAATCAAATCAGAATCATCAGCCCATTCATTCAAGAAACGATGGCTTATCATCTCGTTGAGTCGATGAAAAAGGGCATATCCTCCCAGCTGATAACTCGTTTCTACCGAGAAGACTTCATCCGATCCGTGAGTAGTCTTTCTGCGCTTAAGAAGCTTTGCTGTGCAGGGGTTGATATCTATGCCTTGCTTGACCTTCATGCAAAGTTGTACTTATTTGACGAGGATATAGCGATCATAGGTTCTGCCAACTTTACGGGCGGTGGGTTTGGAAAGAATATTGAGCTATCTTTATATATCGAAGATGAGCACAGTCTTGTTTATGAGCTTGTGCAATACTTCGATCAATTACGTTCAGATATTCAGGCCGCTGGTGATTATTGCGTCCACGAAAGCATGATAACTAGTGAAATGCAGATCGTCCAAAAAGCCATAAAGGGTCGTGACCATACCAGTGTGCCTAATCCTGAACGTTTTGGTGCAAAGACCGAAACTATAAAACCTGATATGCTGCCGGTTGATGAGGTCGATAATATACTAAATACCCTTGATCCCGATACATCTGCCGTTTTAAAATTTGAAGGAGCGGCACACAGACGCCTTAACCCAAATGAGAAGTACGAACCGAATTTCTATAAGGACAAAGGCTTTTTCTTCACATCTTCTCCTTTTGCACCAATCAGTTTGACTGCTGATACCGTTGTATTCCTCAGCGCAGTCAGCCGAAACAAATTGGGTGCGGGTGTCCCCATTGTCATTGGAAGAGCAAAAACAATAGGATATAATTCGAAAAATGTAGCTGATTCTCTGATGCTCAAAGAGCATCCATGGACAAAGGACTATCCCTACTATATCAAACTCAATAATATTGAGATCATAGACACCGAAATCATTAACGGTATCTCTTTGCATGACTTAATTGAGAAGATCGGATATAGGCTTTACCCAAACAGCGAGAACGACCCAACAACAAGCATTCCAAGCCTAAAGGCAAGGCATCATCAGAAGGCATATATCTCAATCACAGCATATGCTGCAAAACGAGTTAATGCAATGCTTGATGATTTATTTTTTAGATATGGGAAAAAGCATTATGTTTAGCAAGTAAACCTATATAAAAAAAGAACTAGTGCTGTGTGAATAGCACCAGTTCTTTATGTTTATCGCTCAATGAGGTTAAGCAGCCACGGTGCTGTTGGTTTTTC
>DAIOVG010000056.1:0-14728 GCA_036759125.1 Candidatus Limiplasma sp. | reverse complement strand
CGCCGTACAGGCCGTTGATGAAGCCCTGGGAGATGGCCCAGTAGCCGCCGGTGTTTTCACCGGTGATGAACTCAGGATCGAGCACGCCGTCGGCATAGGCTTTCTGGAGGATCGCGAGCACGTCTTTGTTGCCGGGCAGGATGTCGGAGCAAATCACTTTGCCGTCATCGCCGACAAACCAGTGCGGGCCCCAGCTGGGGTTGGTGGAGAAACCGGCGGAGATGGCGGTGTAGCTGCCATACGCGCCAAACAGCGCTTCGATCACGGTGGTGGAGAAGCCGTAGGTGTCCTTGACGCCGTTGCCGTTGGGATCTTCATCGGCAAACCTGTACATCAGGGCCATGAAGTCTTCCACGGTCATGGGCAGCGCTTCGGGGTCAACGCCCAGCTTGTCCAGCCAGTCGCCGCGGTACACGAGGTTTTTGTAAGGCATTGCGCCAGCTTCGGTCATGCCGGCGACGGTGATCATTTTGCCGTTAGCAACGGTGGAATAATCCCAGAACATGTCCACAAAGTTCGCCAAACGGCCGTGGTATCCGCCGTTGTTCATGAAGGCGTAGAGGTTGGGGGCGTTCTGTGCGAAGAAATCCACGTCAAACTCGGCGATGGCGCCCTGCTCATACAGGTTGTCCATGTTGGACGAGCTCATGGAGATAAATACATCGGGGGCCGTTTTGCCCGCGATGCGGGTGTTGAGAATTTCCTGATACTGCTGATATTCAATGTACTGAATATCAAACGTTACGTCGTAGCCGTACTTTTCCTTCAGGATTTTCTCAGCTTCTTTGACTACGATGTCTTTGTCCGGATCAAACGGAGCAAACATGTAGCTGGCGACCGAGATGGTTCCCGACCACTTTACGGGGACGGAGTCATCGGCCAGGCTGGCTGCCGCGGGGATGAGCAGCACTGCGCAGAGCAAGAGAGCGATGAGTTTTTTCATAGGATACCCTCCTTTATATTTGATCAGGCAAAATCTGCCTGAATCATACCATTTATTAGCCCTTCAAGGAACCGATCATGATGCCTTTGACAAAATACTTCTGGATGAAGGGGTACACCGCAAGGATGGGCAGCGTGGCAACGAAGATGGCCGCGGCCTTGACGCCCTCAGGGCTTGCCTGCATCTGGTTCATCACCTCGGAGGAAACGTTCAGGTCCACCATCTGCTGGGTACCGGTGATGATGATACGGCGCAGCACGATTTGCAGGGTGAAGAGCTTATCGTCGGTGATGTAGATCAGCACGTCAAACCACGAGTTCCAGTGGCCGACCGCCAGCCACAGCGCCACCGTAGCCAGGATGGGCTTTGAAAGCGGCAGCACGATCTGGAAGAAGATGCGGAAGCGGCCCGCGCCGTCGATCATGCAGCTTTCCTCGATCTCCTCGGGGAGGGACATAAAGTAGTTGCGCATGATGACCAGGTTGAACGCGCTGACCAGGCCCGGCAGGATCATCGCGGCGTAGCTGTTCATCAGCCCCAGGTTGACGATCAAGATATAGGTGGGGATCAGCCCGCCGGAGAAAAACATGGTGAATACGATCATGAACGTCCACGCCGACCGGTGCGGGAAGAAGCGCTTGGACAGGGCGTATGCGCCCATCGAGGTGACGGTCAGCTGCAGCACGGTGCCAAAGATGGTGCGGATCAAGGTATTTTTATATCCCATCCAGATGTACTTGGACTCCAGCACCTTTTGGTAGTTATCCAGCGTCGCATCCACCGGCAGCAGGTGAAAGCCGCCCTTGGTGGCCACATACGACGGGGAAAACGACAGCGACAGCAGGTGTTCAAACGCGAACACGATCGAGATCGCGAACAGCCCCAGGAACAGGTACAGCAGGACGTCAAACCAGTTTGCTTTATCTTTCATCGCTACGCTCCTCTACCAGATGCCCGAATCGTTGATCTTGTTGGCGACAAAGTTCATGCCGACAACCATCACAAAGCCGATCAGGTTCTGAAACAGCCCCACAGCCGTGGACAGGGAATATTTCATCTGTCCGATGCCATAGCGATACACGAAGGTATCAATGATATCCGCCGTCTTGTACACCGCGGGGTTATAGAGGTTGAAGATCTGGTCAAACCCGGCGACCATGACATTGCCCACACGCAGGATGAGCATGATGGTGATCGTGGGCATCAGCGACGGAAGCGTGATGTAGCGCAGCCGCTGGAAGCGGTTGGCGCCGTCGCACACGGCGGCCTCGTACATGCTGGGGTCTATGCCGGCGATAGACGCGATATAGAGGATGGACCCCCAGCCGACGTCCTTCCAGATGTCGGTCACGATCAGGGTCCCGCGGAACCAGTCGTTGCTGCCCAGGAAGTAGATGGGCTTATCCAATCCGAAATAGGTTTTCAGCACGTAGTTCACCACGCCGGTGGTCGGGGATAAGAGCTGTGAAAACAGCCCCGCGACGATAACCCAGCTGAGGAAATGCGGCAGATAGGATATGGTCTGGATGGTCCGTTTGTATTTCATATGCCGGACTTCATTTAATAAGAGCGCCAGGATGATCGGCGCCGGAAAGCCGGTGAGAATTTTCAAAAACGAAATGATCACCGTATTGGTAAACGCGCGGGTAAATGTGGCGGTTGAAAACGCAAAGGAGAAGTTATCAAGCCCGACCCAGGGGCTTGCCCAGATGCCCAGCCCGATTTTATAGTCCTTGAAGGCCATCGCCAGGCCGGAGATGGGGATGTACTTGAAGATCACAAAGTAGATAATCGTCGGCAAGAGCAGTACCGCCAGGGCCCAGTGCTTTTTGTACAGGCGGAAATCACTGATAAACCTGCGCAGACCTTTTTTGTGTAGGGAACTTTCACGTAGCTGCATGGTCACACTCCGTTTGTCGCTATTTCATTTGATATTTGTATTATATGGTCGATAATGCTATATGTTAAGACAACTAATTTGTGATACTGGTAACTTTTTCACCATTTACGCCCGTATGCCGGTAACAATTTTTCACTATCCTACAACGATCCTGTCTTTCACAGAAACACAGGCTGAACATTCCCGGCGGAATATGATAGAATGAGCCTGAACAACTGGAGTGATGAAAAAAATGAAGAACAGGCCCAAAAAAAAGGCGACCTTGATTACAAAGCTTACGCTGTCATACTTTTTAATCATCACGCTGATGGCAGCGCTGTTAAGCATCACGTTCGTCTACGTATCCAACGTCAATTACACCCGGGACGCACAGAAGCTCAACTCCCTGATTCTGTGCCAGATCGCAAACGTAATCAGCTCCAACATCCTCGCGCCTGTGGATCAGTTCGTGCTGAACTTTATCTCCGCCAACGACAGCGGAGACACCCTCAACGCCCTGGCTGAGGACTTCGACCTTCTGAAGGTCTCCGAGCTGTGCACCAAGCTATCCTACAGGGCGATGTCCTCGCAGAACCTGATGTCGAGCATTCATATCTATTTTAAGGAGGACGATTTTGTCGCGTCCTCCTCGATGGGCTACAAGCGCAACACCACGGCCAACCGCATTTACTGGCCGTATATGACCTGGTTTGAGCCCGTGCAGCTGCTGCGCACCAGCAATACCTATTTCACCCTGCGCAGCATCCAGTACCACCAGACAGCCAGCGCCGCATCCGTCATGACGTTTATTTATCCCTACCCGCTGACCCAGCCGTTCTACCAGGCCGATGCGATGATCGCCGTGGACGTTCCCCTGACCTATCTGGTGAGCATGCTCAGCCGCATGTCCAGCGAGGACTCCCGCATGCTGTTGCTGCTGGATGCCGACGGCCAGCTGATTTTAAACAATGCCGATCCCAGCGCGCCCACAAGCGTGCAGGCGCTGGGGTACGAAACCAACGCCGAGTGCCTGGCGGCCGAGGCGAACGGTGTGTTTGCCACGCTTGGCGACAGCCGCACGCTTCGCTCCTGCGCAATGCTGCCAAACGGATGGCTGATCGTATCCTTCGTTCCGGCGGACAGCTTCCTGGCTGTCAACCGCATCATCATCGTTGCCGCAGTGGTGATTACCAGCATCACGGTGCTCATCTTCCTGCTGATTTCCCGTATCTTCGCCTTCCACTTTTATGCGCCCGTGAAAAAGCTGATGTCGCGCGCCAAGCACCTGCTGATGAAAATGGAGCAGGAGGACGGATCCAACGCCGACGAGTTCGCCCAGGTGGACGCCGTGCTGACCGAGATGGAAAAGGAGATTCTCAACCTGAGCCGCAACTGGGAGGAAAACCTGCCCACGCTCAAGCTCGCGTTCATGCGCTCGATTACCGAGGGCGAGCCTATCTCCAAGCAGAATTTCGACAAGCAGCTGTTATACCACACCCGCCAGATGTCCGACGCGCAGTACCGTATCCTGTTGTTATTCCTGTCGCCAAACGACGACGAGAATTACGACCAACCCGTGACCGACGCGCTGATCAGCTACATCGAACGGCAATCCAACGTGGACAACGCCTACATTGCCTACGAGCGCAGCGAGAACTGCGTCTGCGCGCTGGCGCTGTCCTCAGGCGAGCTGGCCAAGTCCAAGATGCAGTCCATCATCAGCTACGCGCGGCGCTTCCTGTCGGTGGATATCACGATGGGCGTGGGCGGCAGCTGTACGACGCCCACGGATATCCATGTATCGTTTGAACAGGCGCTGGAGGCATACAAGCACAGCTATTTCGAGGAATGGAACAACCTCTTCATCTTCACGCCCCTACCCAAGCTGCGAGGCGATACGCAGGCAGAGCTCATGGCCGACCTCAAGGCCTATACCGACGCGCTGGACAAGGACGACCAGGACGAGCTGGAAATGCAGATTCAGGTCTCGATGGAGCACATCATCTCCGCCAAAATGAACTGCACGGAAAAGCACCTGATGCTGTCCAAATACGTGGAGATCATTAAGGTCCGCATGCGCGGGGGGGACGAGCGCTTCACCTCGCCGCAATCCTCCAGCTATTTCCCAAACATCTCGGCGTTCTCGGCATGGCTTACGCAGGCGAGCACCTTCATCTTATACGAGCGCAGCGATGAAAGCCGCACCCGCATCGCTGTGGAAAGCGTGGTCAAATACATACACAATAACCTCTCCCAGGAGCTATCGCTGACCAAGCTTTCGGAATACACGATGCTTTCCAATAATTATTTAAGCCGCATCTTCAAGGAGCACATGGGCATCAACCTGGTGGACTACGTCACCAAGTGCCGCATGACCAAGGCGGCCGAAATGCTGACCGAAACCCGCCTGCCCGTGGAGCAGATTGCCCGGGCGCTGGGGTACAACACGCCGCATTATTTCTCCAAGCGCTTCCGCGAAAACTACGGCCTGACGCCCAACCAGTTCCGCCTGAGGTAAAGGAGCCGCTATGAACGATATGACGTATCTCAACGCCACGCTGTTTGATCATCCCGCGCTGCGGCCTGCGCGCCAAAGCCTGCTGCAGGCCTACGAGATGCTTGTGGAAAGCTTTGCGGGAGGCGGAAAGCTTTTGCTGTGCGGCAACGGCGGCAGCGCCTGCGACTGCGAGCATATCGCCGGCGAGCTGATGAAAGGCTTCAAGCTGCGCCGTGCCTTAACACCTGAGGAAAAAGCCGCGCTCGCGGCGCAGGGCGAAGACGGCAAGCTGCTTGGCGATACCCTGCAGCGCGGGCTTCCGGTGATTGTGCTGTCGGCGCTGACGGGCTTATCCACCGCCTTTGCAAACGACGTGGACGCCGCTATGGTGTACGCCCAGCAGGCGTTTGTATACGCAAAGCCCGGCGATGTGCTGCTGGCCCTGTCCACCTCCGGCAACGCGCGCAACGTAAGGCTGGCGGCGGTTGCGGCCAGGGCAAGGGGCGCAAGGGTGATCGCGCTCACGGGGCAGGGCGGCGGCAGGCTGAAAGCTGTATGCGACCTGTTGGTATCCATGCCGGAAACAGAAACCTACCGCGTGCAGGAGCTGCACCTGGCCGTGTACCACTGCCTGTGCCTGATGTTGGAAACACATTTCTTTTCGGAAAAGGAGTAACCTATGAACGACGCGCGCCACAGCACCACGCCTGTATTGGCGGTGGTGTTTGACTTTGACGGAACCCTGTCCACGCTGCGCCACGGCTGGGAACGCGTGATGGAGCCGATGATGCTCTCCTGCCTTGCAGACGGGGAGCCGGACGACGCCATCCGCGCCGAGGTGAAGCGCTACATCGACGAATCCACCGGCATCCAGACCATCCACCAGATGAAATGGCTGGCCGAAGCCGTGCGCCATCACCGCGGTACAGAACCGCTGGATCCCTGGGCCTACAAGGCGGAGTACAACCGGCGGCTGATGCAGCCTGTGAACGAACGGCTCTGTGCCATCGAAGCCGGGCAGAAATCCCGTGAAGATTTTATGGTCGCGGGCTCGCAAGCGCTGTTAAACGCGCTCAAGCTGCGCGGCGTAAAGCTGTACGCCGCCAGCGGCACCGATCATGAGGACGTGGTGCGCGAGTCCAAGGCGCTGGGGCTGTACGCCTATTTTGACGAGGTGCACGGCGCGCCGCCGGACGCCGAGGACTGCTCCAAGGAAGCCGTTTTGAAACAGCTGGTCGAAGGCGCGGGGCTTGCGGGCGAGCGCGTGGCGGTGATCGGCGACGGCAAGGTGGAAATTGCCCTGGCCAGGGCCATCGGCGCGCGCGCCCTGGGCGTCGCAAGCGACGAGGAAGCCCGCCGCGGCATCAATCCGCAAAAGGTGAAGCGGCTGGAGGCGGCCGGCGCGGACGCGATCGTCGGCGATTTTGCAGACCTGCGCGCAGTGCTTGATTTTCTGGGCTTTTCACACAACGCGGCGCTGGGGTTTGAAGGCATCCGCACCGCCTCCACAGCTACGCGCGAAAACCTGGTGACCATCAATAACATGCTCACGCCCGGCGTCTCCCCCGTGCCGGTTTGGGGAAACGCGGAGTTTGATACGCTGATCGGGCGCATCCGGACAGCCAGGCAAAACAGCCGCCCCGTGATCCTGTCCATGGGCGCGCACGTCATAAAAAACCGCCTGTCGCGCTACCTGATCGCGCTGATGCGCGAGGGGTTTATCACCCACCTGTCGGGCAACGGCGCGTGCTCCATTCACGATTTTGAGCTGGCGTACCTGGGCGGCACCTCCGAAAACGTACCCACCGCCATTGAGGACGGCTCCTTTGGCATGTGGGAGGAAACCGGACGCTGGATGAACGAGGCGATCATCGACGGCTACTTGGACGGGTACGGCTACGGCGAATCGCTGGCGCGCTACATCGACCGGCACCGGGATCGCTTCCCCTACCGGGACGATTGCGTGCTCTACCAGGCGTGGAGGCTCGGCATACCCGCCACCTACCACATCGCGCTGGGTACGGACATCATCCACCAGCACCCGATTACCGATTTTCAGGCCATCGGCGGCGCAAGCGGCCTGGATTTCCACACGATGTGCAAGAGCGTTTCCATGCTGCAGGGCGGGGTGTTTCTCAACTTCGGTTCGGGCGTCATCGGCCCGGAGGTGTTTTTGAAGGCCCTGTCCATCTCCCGCAATCTGGGTTACGAAACCTTCGATATCACCACCGCGAACTTCGACCTGGTCGATCTGGGTGACTACCGCAAGTCCGTCGGCTATGAGGACCCGCATTATTACTACCGCCCGCGCAAGAACATCGTGCTGCGGCCCGTCAGCCGCGGGGGCATGGGCTGGCACTTCGTGGGCGATCATCTGGCAACCATCCCGAATCTGTATAAAAAGCTGATGGCAAAGGGGTAAGAACGCATGAATAAGCAGCGGTTTGACGCGCTTTTCCAGGCCATGGAGCGTTTGCGTGTGGGCGTGCTGGGCGATTTCTGCCTGGATGTGTACTGGGAAGCGGATATGACCCAAAGCCAGCTGTCGCGCGAAACCGCGTACTACACCCTGCCCGTGGTGCGCGAGCGCATCAGCCTGGGCGGCGCGGGCAATGTGGCCGCCAATATAGCCGCGCTGTTCCCGGTGCAGCTTTTTGCCTTTGGCGTCACAGGCAGCGACTGGCGCGAGACCGTGCTTTTGAATCTGCTGAACGGCATCCATGCCGATACGGCGGGCTTCGTGCGCGACCCGGAGCGCTTTACCAATGCGTTCGTCAAGCCGCTTAGAAAGGGCCTGACCGACGAGCTGACCGAGGACGCGCGCATGGATTTTGAGCCGCTTACGCCGCAATCAGACGCCACCGATCAGGCGCTTTTGCAAAAGCTCGCCGGAAAACTGCCGGAGCTGGATGTGCTCTGCGTGTGCGATCAGCTATCCTACGGCTGTGTAACCAAAGCCGTGCGCGAGTACCTTTGCGGCGGGCAGCACAAGGCCAGCATCATCGCCGACAGCCGCGACCGCATCGGCCTGTACCAAAACGTGATCATCAAGCCCAACGATATCGAAGCCTGCCGCACGCTGAACCTGCCTCTGGGCGCGGATGCCGGGCGTATCCGGACCATCGCCCTGCAGCTGGAACAGCGCACACAAAAGCCCGTGATCGTCACCATGGGTTCAAACGGCTGCATGGTCGCCTCCGGCGGCACAGCCACCCATGTACCCGCCTTTCCTGTGCCGCCGCCCATTGATATCTGCGGCGCGGGCGATACCTTTCTGGCCGTTGCGGCCTGCGCCCTGGCCGCCGGGGCAACCCTGGAGGAGGCCGCCTATCTGGCCAACGCGGGCTCGTCCCTCACCATACGCCAGCTCCACACCACCGGCACCGCCACACGGGAAGGGCTGTACGCGCTGTGTACATAAAGCAGCTTTGGATTTTGCCCCACCTGTCAGTACAACCGCTTCTTTTGATCCATAGCAAAAAGCCGCGCTAACGCGCGGCATTTTTGGTTTGGAGAATCTCTCCCAATTAGGATGGCAGGAATGAAACTCCCCCAGTTCAGTCTCCGTAGTGCCGCTTGACGGCCTCGATGATCTCCTCGCAGGAAATACCCAGGCTGCGGCAGGCGCGCACGTCCTGGGCGAGCCTGGTATCCAGAATATCGGCTTTGGTTTCCTCCATCTGCCGGTCGGTGACCTGCGATACGGTGGTGCCGCGCCCCACGCGCGTGGTAATCAGCCCCTGGCCTTCGAGCATTTCCCAGGCCTTTTTTACCGTGATAACGCTGATTCTAAGCTCCAGCGCGATGGTGCGGATCGGCGGAAGGGGAGCGCCCGAAGGCAGCTCCCCGCGGATGATCTGCGCGCGGATCTGTTCATAAATCTGCTGGTAGATCGGCGTGCTCGCCGTATCCGATATGACGATATTCATAGGTCAAGGGTCTCAAAGCGCCTGGCGGACATCCGATACGCGGCGATGTTGAGCACAACGAAGATGGCAATGCCGCCAAGCAGCGTGACGATATGCTGCCACGTTGTGCGGATACCGTCGAAAAACGCGGCGAGGAAGGGAACCAGAATCACGCCGACCTCTACCGCCCCGGCAAAGAGCGTCGCCGCTACGGTTGCCACAATGACCGGGATGGCGATTTTATACGCCGTTTTGTAAAACATTGGCGCCATGATTACGTTGAACAGGCCGAACATGACAAACGAAAGCCCCAGAAACGCAAGGTTCGCGTCCATGAAAAAGTTTGCCTGCCGCCACCAGATCAGCCGCACCGCCACACAAATCGCCGCGACGAGCAGCTGCAGCACCTCCAGCGTGATCAGCGTGTACATCCGGGCGCGCACGATTTCGCGGCGGCTTACAGGCTGCGTGGCGGAAAAGTACACTTCCTTGTAGTTTTTGGCCAGGATGAACAGGTTGGGCGCGCCCATAAAGCAGAAGTACAGGAGTGCTACAAAGAACACCCATTGGGGAATCAGGATCAGCGCGCTTAAGAGCGGCACCAGAAAAAACAGGGGATTGGCGACGAGCTTAAACTCTTTATTCATCAACGCTTTCATGCGATAACACTCCTTTTTTCATGGTACACCATGATGTCTTCCAGGTCGGGGACCTCCACGGTCAGCCCGGCTCCGGCGGGTACCTTTGCCGTTTCCATCAGCGCCTGGAACCCAAACGAGTTCTTGCGGAAGGAAATCACCTGCTGCCGTACGGTTTCCAGCTGCTGGGCGGTGCCCTTTACGGTGCGGAATTTGGCGATCAGGTCGTCCTTGGAGCAGCTTTCCACCATGCGGCCGTTTTGAATGTAGGTAATAAAATCGGCGCATTTATCCAGGTCCGATGTGATGTGCGTGGAAAACAGGATGGAGCGCTTGCCGTCCTCGATCAGCTCCTGGAACAGCTCCAGAAGGTCGTCGCGGGCCACGGGATCCAGCCCCGAGGTAGGCTCATCCAATATCAGCAGCTCGGCGTTGTGCGACAGCGCCAGGGTGAGGTTATATTTCACACGCATGCCGCTGGAGAGCTCATCCACCTTTTTGTTTTCATCCAGGCTGAAGCGGCGCAGGCAATCGCGGTAGGCGGTCTCGTTCCAGTCGGTATAGAAGCGGCGGACCACATCGGTGATCTGGCGCAGCCTATGCTTGGGGAAATAGTCGGTTTCACCCATCATAAAGCCGATCTTCTGCTTTACCGCGCGCTCGTTTTGGGTGAAATCCACATCAAAGGCACGCACGGTGCCGGAATCCTTGATCGTCAGATTCATGATGGATTTCAGCGTCGTGGTCTTTCCGGCGCCGTTGGAGCCGATAAAGCCCATAATATATCCGGGCTCCAGCGAGAACGAAATGTTTTCCAGCTTGAACGTGGGATAGGCTTTGTTCAGTTTGTTGACTTCTAAAATATTCATAGGTTCCTCCTTGCACATTGTGCATACACAATATACACAATATACCCAATCGTGTCAACCCCCCTATTTCAAAAAAAGGTTGAGATTTTTGAAGAGCAAGAAAACCCTTGTTTATAAGGGTTTTCCGATGATTGCCATGCACATTTTGCGTGTTGAGCGGAAATATTTTCTTCGATGGGTTGCTGTTTCGGGCTGTGATTTCAGTACGTTCCACGCTAAGGCTGCTTGACCTTTACGCCCAGCAGGCCCACCAGATCCGGCGCCTGGAGCATATCAATCACGATGCCTTTCAGCTCCACCGGCGGGGACGACAGCGTTGGCGCGATCAGCACATTGCCGGAAAAATCGATCCCCGCAAGCATGGTTTTGCTCAGGTCGTTGCGGATGAAGCGGGTATCGTCCGCCGAAAACCGGGTCAGCTTCGCTTCGGCCATGGAGGCATCGGAAAAATCCACGCCTTGAAACCTGACGGAAACCAGCTTGACGGTGTTCAGGTTGGCATATTGCAGATTGCACTGCGAAAACAACGTGTGCTTGACCATCGCGCCCACAAAATCGATGCCGATGCACTTGCAGTCGGCAAAGCGGCAACGTTCAAAATACGCCCCTTGGAAATTGCAGTTGGAAAAATCGCAGCCGCGAAACTCCGCATCCACAAAGCTCGCCTTTTCAAAGCAGCATTTGTGAAAGCTGCAGCCGTCAAACGCGCTCCCGGCAATATCCATCTTGAAAAAATCCGCGCGTTCGCATTGTTCCTTCTGGGCGCTGATCTGGGCAATGCGCTGGTCCTCGGCAATCAGCAGCCGCACGAACTCGGCAAAATTCTCCACCGGGGTCAGAGTTTCGGGCAGTCGGGGGGCTAGTATGTTCAAGTCGCTTTCCTTTCGGGTGGTGCCGATGGCTCAGGCCAGGCTTCGCTCGAAATATTCTATCACTTTTTGGGCGATGTGGGGCGGATACTGGATATTTTTCGCCGCGCAAACCTCCGCCGCGTCGGCGGCGAAATTGCGCATGCACAGGAGCATTTGCTTTTTCAGCGTTTCCGGCTCCGCCGGGGCAAAATAGGAAAGCAGGTGGGCCTGCTTGTCCTTGGGGACACACTTTTTCACCTTGGTTTCCGGCGCGCCGTAATGCAGGCAGTCGTACTGCGACAGCAGCAGATCCTGATGCGCATGGAACAGGAAGTCGATGTTTTTAAGCAGCTTGAAGATATCCCCGCGCTTGAAATACTTGATGAGCATCTCCAGGTGAAACCAGTAGGTGTCCATGCAGCGGACGGGGTCGGGGATGTAGTTATCCGTGGTCAGTCCCCGGTCGAGCAGGGCGCTCACCTCGCCTGTCCGGTCGAAAATGATGTTGTCGCGCGTACAGCCCTTCAGGTGCTGGCGGCAGAACCAGGTCTCCGGAGTATCGGCGTTGAGAATAAAGAAATCCATCTGGTGCAGCGTGTCGCCGATGCGGATGAGGTTACAGTAGTTGCGGAAGTGGTCGTCGTTGTAATCCTCCGCCCAGGAAATGAGGAGCTCGTCGCACACCTGCCGCATGAAGTTGGGCACGTCGGCGGCAAAGCTCTTGAAATCGGTATCCGCCACCAGATATACGGGGTCATAGTCGGAATATTCGTCCGCCTCGCCCCGCCCCACCGAGCCGTAATGCCACCCGCCCTTGCAACGCGGGTCGGCTTTCAGGATTTCGACGAGGGAGGAAAAAGATTGTTCAAGGTCTGGGTGCATGGCGGGCCTCCGTATGTAATCTTTACATGAAATATCTGAAATCATAAGGCTTATTATATAGTGCTTCATCCTGTTTTGACATTCTAGAAAGAACTTTTGCAAAATCTAATGTTACTGGCAATTGTTTATAAAGACTGTCTCCGCTATTCCAATTCATCTTCGAGAGCATTAAGATTTCTTTAGCCAAATCATCCCCAGATGTTTTCCCATAATACCTTTTAACTAAAAGAGGTGAAGGTATCCCTCGTCCACTTTTAAAGTAATTTCTTCTACTTCCAGATAATTCATCATGCTGAACACATCCGTGCGTCCATAATAAAAAGGAATTATCGTCAAGAGGAATAACAGCACCTCGATGAATGGGAAACGCTGCCGGATTGCCCCCAATATTCATTGTATCAAAGCGGATAGCTCTCCAATCGGAATGTTCTTGTATTTGTAATAATTCTATATTATTTATTCCCTCCAGCGCATGTGTAAATCCTTTTATCTCTTCCTGTGTAAATGGGGTTGTTTTGTGAACGACAACGCGATTCAATAAACTAGTTGGATTACTTTTATAGTATTGGTCTCGAAGTGACGACATCATGGACATTGCCTCATCACATTTCATGTATGGATTATGGTTCCAATATCCAGGATCGGTTATTTTCCGTAGTAACATACGAATTCCAGTACCAGTTGAATCAAAAAGCTGACTACATCCAATACAAGTACCATTTATTCTGGAAAGGGCATAGCTAATTCCCACATACGCCGTTTCATCATTCATTGTAACCGGTTGCCATAGCTCTCCCGCTGCTTTTGCATATAAACTTGTTGATAATCCCCACATTACCTTACACTGATCTTGACTGTGAGTTGATCTTTCTTCAATAAATTGGACACTAACTGCTTTATCAGTTGCATATAATTTTATAGCATCATGCAGATTAAATTCTGTCATGGGATTCTCTCTAAACCGTGACATACGTTCAGGAATATAAATAATTGCTACATCGAAGTTGTTCTGTGCAGAAAGTATGTCAATATATCTCTTTAGCAAATTGCAGAAATCAGAGATATTTTGAGATGTAGTTGAATTGATTGGATAATGAAATACTCTTGTTGTATCCGTCTCCACTGGAACTAAAATCCCTCTCTTGAAAATGGGCTCAAACCCAGAATATTGTGTTAAGAATCCATCGTTCTGATTACTTGGTGTTATACGTTGATTGAGTTTAGCCAAATGAGTCAAAATTTTACAAAGGTCTTCCTTGGGAGAAACAATCGCTAATTCTATGGATGATCTATGTGGTTGATTCATGTAATATGAATAATCAATTGGACCAAATCTTGTTATTCCCCTCAGTTGATTGACGGATTTCTTGCTGCTATCAGTTACACTAGCCTGATCTTGCTCTCTAATCATTAATTCGTCTCCTATCTATCAAACAACTGAATGAATATAAGCAACTACTAGAGCACGAATGGTGCGAAATGCTTCCAGGAGATAGATGTATTATATCAAATATCCGTATAAATTCCAGCATATTCAGTTTGAGCCATCTTATTGACAACCCTCCGCCCCCTATGCTACACTAGCCACAACTTCATAGCAAACCTGTGAAGCGGAGATAACGGTGGTTATGCTCTTACAGAGAGCCCGGATTGCTGGAAACGGGCAGAACACAAGCCATCAAATGGACCGCTGAGGGCGCGGGGAAAAGGGCGAGAGCCCTGAGTATATCGCGACGGGAGGGCATACGTCAGTTGCCGGGAAACTGTTGGGTTTCCGCTAAGCGCACGGTAGCGATATCGTGAATCAAGGTGGCACCGCGAGTATGTTAAACGCTCGTCCTTGACAGAAATGTCAAAGACGAGCGTTTTTGTTGCTATGTGAAGGCAAACTCCGACTCCATCCCCCGTGCGCTTCCGGGTGCATTTCCACCGGCTCGCGCCCGGGAAACCCTTGACGTAGCGCTGCTACTACTTCGGATTTCCCAAACGCGATCCGAAGAATATCCACCTCGGCATCACACAGGGTCTCTCATCATCGTTTACCTTCGGAATACTATTCTAGCCAATACCCCTACACGAAAGGAAGTCAGCGAATGATTAAACCAACACTCCAAGAAGCCAAGGCCCTCGCCGCAACCGGCGCGTACACCATCGTGCCCCTGAGCTGCGAACTGTATTCCGATTCGGTCACCGCCATCCAGGCGCTGACAAGGCTCAAGGCGGTCAGCAAGCACTGCTACATGCTGGAATCGGTGGAAAAC
>DAIOVG010000055.1:0-14795 GCA_036759125.1 Candidatus Limiplasma sp. | reverse complement strand
GAACACAGGATGGCGGAAAACCACGACGAGCAGCTGGCCCTGCGCCTGTCGGACGAATACTATAAGATGACCGAGGAATTCGGCAAGCTGGAGGGCTATGCCTACGAGGGCGAAATCACCGGCAAGCTGACAGGCCTTGGGATCGACCGGCTGATGTACCATCGAAAAGTAAAAACCCTGTCGGGCGGCGAGCGCACGCGGCTGTCGCTTGCCAAGCTCCTGCTGCAAAAGCCCGACGTGCTGCTGATGGACGAGCCCACCAACCACCTGGACTTAAACGCCATCGAATGGCTGCAAAATTACCTGACGGAGTATAAGGGCACGCTGCTGTTAATCAGCCACGACCGCTATTTTCTCGACCATGTCTGCAATACGATGGGTGAAATTCTGGGCGGGCGGCTGTACAAGTACACAGGTAATTATACGCAGTATATGGAAAAGCGCACTGCCGATTTTGACGCGCGCGTCAAGGCATTCAATCTGCAGCAAAAGGAAATCGAGCGTGAAAAGACGATCATCGCCCGCTACCGCAGCTTTAACCGGGAAAAGTCCATCCGCGCTGCCGAATCACGACAAAAACGGCTGGATAAAATCGAGCGTCTGGAGAAGCCCCAGGAGGAGCACCATGTGCGCTTCACCTTCGATGCCCGCCGCCGCATGGGTAACGATGCGCTGGATGTGAAGGGGCTTTCCAAAAAGTTTGGCGGCAAAACGGTGTTTAAAGATATCACCTTCAAGCTGCGCGCGGGCGACCGCGTGGCGCTGATCGGCTCCAACGGCGTGGGGAAGACCACGCTGTTCAAAATCCTCAACCGCAAGGAAGCGCCCGATACCGGTACCGTGCGTTTTGGCACGAACGTGGATATCGGCTATTACGACCAGCACCAGCAGGATTTGACCCTGACCAACACGGTGCTGGAAGAGGTCTGGCGCACGTTTCCGTCGATGGAGCAAAGCCGTGTGCGCACGGCGCTTGGGCAGTTTCTGTTCACAGGCGACGATGTGTTTTCCAAAATCGGGTCGCTTTCGGGCGGCGAGCGCGGGCGTGTGGCGCTCACCAAGCTGATGCTGCGCAAGGACAATTTCCTGCTGCTGGATGAACCCACCAACCACCTGGACATGGACAGCTGCGAGGTGCTTGAGGACGCGCTGGATGATTTCCCTGGCGTGATCTTCGCCATCAGCCATGACCGCTATTTTGTCAACCGCTTTGCCGATCATGTCATGGTCATGGGAAACGACGGCGTCACCCTGTACCCTGGCAACTTCGACGATTATCTGGAAGCGCGGCAAAGACCCGCTCCTCCGCAGCAACTAGAAGAGGGACAAACGAAAACCGCGCAGGTGAAAGACCGGAAGAAGGAACGCCAGCAGGGCGCGCAGCTGCGGCTGCTGAAGGCCGCTGTTACCGAGGCCGAGGACGCGATATTAAGGTGCGAAAAGCGGATGGCCGAGCTGGAGGCCGAGATGGCCGATCCGGCGGTCTGCGCCGATCAGGAAAAGCTGATTGAGCTCTCCCTGCAGTATCAAAAAGCGCAGGAACAACTGCCTGCGCTGTATACGGCGTTGGAAGAGGCCGAGGAGAAAGTCCTTGAAGCGGAGGACGAGTAACCTATAGCGCAAAACCAATGAAACAAGACGCCCATTGAAGCTATGCTTCAATGGGCGCTGCATATACGGTTTGCTTACTGCTCCAGGATGAACCCGTCCGAAGTTTCCACCCGAAACGAGCAACTGTCCAGGTTGGCATACAGCGTGGCGCTGTGCACCGCGTGCTTCCAGGTCAGCGTAAGCAGCTGGGGGGCGGGCTGCACAATGGTCAGCTCCGCATCAAACCCGAACGCCTTGCAGGCGTTTCGCATCTGCAACAGCCTGAGCTGATTTTGCACAATCTCGCGGGTTAGCTCTGTTTCCATCTGTTCGGCCGTCAGGTTGGTGCGGTTGATTTCCTTGTGACCGCCCTCGCCGGAGCGGGCGACCGCCTCGTGGTCGTTTTTGCCCGCGAACAGATCCAGGTACCACACCTGCGGCTTGCCGGGCATAAACAGCTGCAATGCGCGCGCCAGCAGCAGCTTGCGCTCGTCCTCGCCCAGCGCGCTGAAATAGGTGGCGTTCACCTGATAGTACACGTTTTTCTGACCGTGCAGGTCCTTCACCTTGCCGCCTCGGCTGACCACGGTATCGATCAGCTTTTGAATGCGCTCATCTGGCAGCAGCCCTTTCAGGTCCAGAAGCGGGATGCCGTCGTGACAGCCAAGCATGTTCACGGTGCGGATACCGTTTTCAATCTGTTCGCTAGCCCATGCGGCGAGCAAACTGCTGTTCTTTTCTTCCAGCGCGTCCAAAATCAGGCCGGGCAGGAAAAAATCGTACGTCAGGTAGCCTTGCCTGGCGATGGCTTCGTAGGTCTTTTCTGCGTAGCTCGCGTGAATCTCCGGCAGCAGGGTCAAATCGTATTCGTCGGCAAGCTTGCGGACATCAGCCAGCAGATCCCAGGTTTCCGGCTCGTTTAGAAAGTTGTGTCTGCCGGGCGCTTTGGGCGCGTAGGCAAAGGCATCCAGGCGCACGATGCGCGCACCGTAACCCGCAAGCGTTTGCAGTGTGTGACGGTAGAATGCCCAAACCGCCGGTGACTGGATGTTCAAATCCATCTGCCCTAGATATTTGCGCTTCGTTTCCAGATAGTCTGTCACGCCTGCGCGGGCGTCATCCCACGCGCCAAAGCTGATCTCGGCGGGAGTTTGCCCCTTGTCCAGCCCCGCATTCACCATACCGGCCAGCTTGTCGGCGGAGGCGTATTGCAGCGTGGACACCCGCATAATATCCTGTGCGTCCAAACGAGGATAGCGCACGGACTGGTAAAACGTGTTCCAGTAAGGCACGCTGCGGCCGTCCGGGAAGCACACCATCAGCAACGGCAGGCCCGGCTTGCGGAAAAACATATGCCGGATGTCCGCCTCGTCCGGCTGGAGGTACCCCTGCGGGGTCATGGTGCCGTGGCCTTCCCAGAAGCGATTCCAGTCGATGAAAAAATCACGGTATTCGGACGCATCCCCGTTTTGAAGCAGATCCTGAAACTGCGGAGAAAGCACGGATGCGTGGTTGAGGATGAAATCGAGCTTCAGCTCCACGCCGAGCGCCCTGAGCGCATCCAAATCAGCGGGAGCGGCATAGAGCTCGTTCAGGCTGTAATCAATCACCGAAAACCCGCGATCCAGATCGGTATTGAAAATGCTGGGCAGAATGTACGCCGTTGCAAACGCGCCTTTCACGGCGTCCGTTTGCAAAAAGCGGACGATATCCTGCATGGTGCCGCCCATGCTATCAGGATAGGCATTGAGCATGGGGCCTGCGGATACGGGCAAAGAATCGCGCATACTCATTCCTCCGCCATCAGGCGCCGGTAGGCGCGGTAGGATAGCAGCTCGCCTGCTTTGGATACGATGATTTTGGCTTTATAGGCTTGCGACTCGAGAAGCTTTTGCTCCAGCGCGAGTACCATGGTGGTAAAGGGGCTGTCCACGCCGCCGTCGCGGTGGCGGGTTTTGCGGTAGGCCAGGGTTTCGGCGGGCGTGCTGTTCAACAGAATCGGCACATCCACGCCATGCAGATGACCGTTGTTGGCGTGCGTCCATTCGATGATCAGAATCGGGGTCGCGCTGAAATCGACGCGCTCGTACCAAAGCTCCGTTTCCTCGCGCCCCATGCGCTTGAGGAAGATTGCGTCTGCCCCGTTTTTGAACTGGGAAACGATCTCGTTGAGCTCTTTAAAATCAATCTCCTGCGGCGAACCAAGGTAGGCCTGCAGCGCCGCCGCGCCCGTGCGGTTGTAGGTTGCCATCCACGGGTACTGCGCTTCCAGCGCCGTATCGCCGTCCAGACCCTCGCGCTGAAACGCGCGCGCCTGTTCGCCGATCGCCTGTGTGTACAGACCGTTTTCCAACAGACCTCGCAAGCCGCCCTTGCGGAAGATGCGCAGGCGTTCCGCATCGTTGTATTTTGGAATGCGGTGGGGGTAATTGTCGCCGGACAGCGTATAGCTTCCGATGCCGAGGCTGCGGAAATAGTGCGATAGCAACGACGCGGTTTCGGATTTGCCCACGCCGGAGCCGCCGCATACCGCGATCACCGCCCGCTGATGCGGGTTCAGCGTAAAAATGGCGGGCAGCAGCTTTAAGAGCTCAGGGAAGATCACATTCGCCTTTTGCTGATGGGTTTCGCCTATGTGGATGCTATCGCCCGGCATATCGCCGTGGGGAATTGCGTCGGGCACAGGCGGCGGCGACCAGGGTCTGGATATCGTTTGGATGATGGTGCTCATAGTCTTACTCCTTGTCAAGCCATGGGCGCAGCGCGTCGGCAAGCTCGCGTCCCATGCGCAGATCGGTTGTCACGTTGGGATGAAGAAGGCCGCCGTAGCCCTCGTGCCAAATATCGATGGCGCCGAACTTCAGGCAGAAAACGCGTGTATCACCGGTTTCGGCCTGGTAGGCGGCAACGGCTTTTTCGATGGTGTCGTACAGGAAGTAATTCATCGGGCCCAAGGTGCAGGCAATTACGGGAGCAGGACCGTTGTGGCGGCGCAGCGTGTGCAAAAACGCGGTATAGCGGGTTTGAAAGTGCAGTTCCTCACCTTTGCCGCCGCCTGCGACGGACAGCCGAAACGCGTCGTTGGTACCCAGGTTGATCACGATGGCATCCGGTATGAACCGGGAAAAATCCCAGGGAGTAAAGCCGTCGTTCATGCCCATGCTCTCCTGGTGATTGCGGTCGGCGTAGGCATACTGCGTTTCCATCGAGCGAAAACGCGGCGGCGGATCCGGCAGTCCGGGCGCTACGGGGCGGAACTTAGGGTCGGACGCATGGCACAGGGGAATACCGGAAATGCATACGCTTTGGTATGCGGCATTCAATAGCCGTGCGGTAATCTCCGGGTACGAAGCCAGACCGTTTTCCAGCAGGGGATTGAAGGTTTTCGCATCCCCATCCATTTCGTTGCCAAAGCCGCAGGTGATGCTGTCGCCGATGAACTCCAGCTTCCATTTCGTTTCGGGCGGGGTATAGGGCAGCGTTTCACCGTTGAGCTTGAGGCCGTACAGGCATACGCGGCCCTTGGAGTTTTCGGAACGCTTGAAAATGCGCAGGGTATGCTCCTGCGGCTGCTCCGAGGAATAAAGCAGGTAGGTGTTCCTGCCCTTTTCGAGGTGAATGATCCGTTCGGGCTCCGTTTGCCCGTCTAAAAGCACCGCCAGGTAGGGAAAGCTGTCCGCCTCGCCGGGGAAAGTATCAGCAAAGGCCTCGGCGTCCATTTCCAGGCGGTCGCCTGCAAAACGCAGGGCAAATCCGGACGCCGTCCAGTTGAAAAATATCGCCTGACGTTCCTCGTCGTACAGTGTTCGGCCAAAGAATGAAAGAACATTTCCAGTTGCGTTGATCTCCATGCCGTTTGCTCCGTTTCTCATGCCGATTTTACTACTTGATTGCACCTTGCACAACACCTTCAATGATCTGCTTTTGACATGCAAGATACAATAATATCACAGGAAGGATTGTCAGCACCAGTCCGGCCATCAGCGGTGCGTAATCTACACTGTAAGTATTGAAAAACCCGTATGTGGAAAGCGGCAGCGTTCGCAGGTTTGGTGATAGCAGCACCATGCTGGGAAGCAGATAATCATTCCAGATCCACAAAACGTCCAGGATCAGCACAGTCACCATGACGGGTTTGAGGTTGGGAAGCACAATGCGGAAGAAGTTCTTCAGCTTTCCGCAGCCGTCAATCAGCGCCGCTTCCTCAAGCTCCAGAGGAATGCCCTTGATAAACCCGTGAAATATAAACGCAGCGAATGCCTGTCCAAATCCTGTATAGAAGAATATAATTGTCCAGGTGTGATTGTACATGTTGAGCGAACCGTAGATTTTGGCAAGTGGAATCATAACAGCCTGAAACGGCACAATCATAGAAGCAACCATGACCGCAAAAATGGTGTTGCTGACCCTGCCGGGGTTACGCACCATGTAATGCGCCGACATGGATGCGGTCAGCAGCAGTATGGATACGCTAATGATCGTAATGATCAGCGAGTTTTGAAAGCCGCTGAGGAAACGCATCTTAACGAACGCGTCTGCGTAGTTTTTCAGATCCAGGTTGTTGGTTAGGGTAAACGGTGAACGTACGAAAAGCTCAGTTGTGCGAAATGAATTGTTGACGATCAGATAGAATGGAACCAGGAACAGAATCAACAGAATAAAGATGATGCTTGTTCTCAGCCAATAGCTTTTATGAAGTCGGGAGGTCATACTTCCACCTCCCGTTTTTTGTTGATCAGCAGTTGGGTAACCGATAGGATTGCCACCACAACAAACAGCACAATCGCTTCCGATTGACCGATACCATAAAGCTTGGATTGGAAGGCCTTTTGGTAAACATGCATGGCGGCAAGCCTTGTCGAGCCATACGGGCCGCCGTTTGTCAGCGACAGGTTCAGATCGTAGGCCATGAATCCGCGCGACATTGTGATGAACATGCAGATATTGAACGATGGGATCATCATGGGAATGGTGACACGCCAGAGCTTTCTCAAACCGTGCGCTCCATCAATATCCGCAGCCTCCTGAACGTCCCTTGGGATGCCCACAAAGCCCGCGATGTAGATCATCATCAGATATCCCGCATACTGCCATACCGTAACGATGATCATTGCCCAAATGGCGCGGTCCGGGTTGGTCAGGAAGGAGGTTTGGAGCCAAGCGATGTTGAACGCCTTGCCGACCTGCGTGAGAACGTTGGCAAAAATGAATTTCCAGATATAACCCAGAATGATTCCGCCAATCAGATTGGGGATAAAAAAACCGCCGCGCAGAAAGTTTTGCGCGCGTATTCCGCTTGTCAAGAAGTATGCCAGGGTGAACGCCAAGAGGTTGCACAGCAGCGCAGAAATGATTACGTACTTAAACGTAATCAGAAACTGGCGCAGGAACTCTTTATCAGAAAAGACCTTCGCATAGTTTTGAAATCCTACGAAGCTGAAGGTATCGGAGATGGCGTTCCAGTCTGTGAATGTCAGAAAAAGACCGTAAAGAAACGGTATGATTAGGACAGCGGTGAATGCGAACAGGGTTACTCCATTGAATGCCAGGAAAATTCCGCTGCGCCTGAGCAGGCTTTTTTCTTGCATGGGAGGTCCTCCCTTGTATTAGTTGCGGCGCCGGCACACATGCGCCGGCGCCGCCAGTGGTACGAAGGATTCCGAACGCTTAGTGTTTGACTTGGGTCAGCCAGAAATTGTCAATGCCTTCGGCCAGCTCAGCACGGCTGATGTTGCCTACGATATAGCGCAGCATCAGGTCGCCGGTCTGGGCCCAGGCATCGCCTGTGAGATAAGTAAAGCAGCCGATGTTGATGGTCTTGCCGGCAGCGGAGTAATCCGCGATGGATTCGGTCATTGTGTTATATGTCGCGTCGCTGCGGACGTTTTTCAGCGGCATGGAGAAACCGGCCTGAATGAAATACTCCTGCCCTTCCGGGGAAGAAAGCATCCACTCCAGCGCTTCCAAAGCGGCTGCCTGCTGCTCCGGTGTGCTCTGGGACGCGTCAATGCACATCACTTTGGGCATGGAGACGACCACCTCGGTGTTGCCGTATACGGCAGGATCGTTGCTCCAGGGGATCGGGATGAAACCGTAATCGGTATCCTTGGTTTCATACGTGCCGATGACTGTCCACATCCAGTCGCCCATGAAGAACGTAGCGGCTTTGCCGTCTGCGAAGGTTTGCGTATCGGCCATGTAATCGCCGACCAGCGGATCGGCTTTGTTGTAATTGTACTTGACCAGCAGATCAAACGTATCCATATAGCCCTGGAACAACGGATCATCGGCGATACTGACGGAACCGTCAATCAGGCTTTCAATAAAAGCATCGCCGTCGGCGGTCGCCGGACCATGCACGGCGTAGACCAGCCCCAGGTAATGAGCGCCCATAGACCAGTTGGCGCCGTGGAGCAGCGTAGGAGCGACTCCAGCCGCATCCAGCGTTTCAAAGAACGCCTTGAGCGCGTCTTGTGTATTGATCGTTGCCGGATCGAAATCAGGTATCACGGATTCCACAACGCGTTTGTTGTAGCACAGCCCATATCCCTGCGTAGAGAAGGGGATGCCATAGATTTCGCCGCCGAACTTTCCGGCTTCCAGCGCGCCGTCGTTGTAATTCTGGAACCATTCGGTCGCCGGATCGTAGATATAGAGCTTGTCCTGATAATCAAGCACGTTGGCCGGGTCGATGTTCATGAAGGTTGGCGCATTTCCCGATGCGTACAGCGATTGCAGCTGTTCCTGCTGGCCTTGGCCAACGCCTGTAGGAATAAGTTCAATGGTGACATTCGGGTGGAGTTCGTGATAGCGTACGAACATTTCCTCGAACATCGAGTTGACTTCCGCTGATGTGCTGTAATACGTCAGCTTGATTGCGTCTTCGGCGGCAGCGCCTGCCGGGATCAGCATTGCAAGCATCAGCAGCGCAAGAATGGATGCGAGGACTTTGGATGTTTTCATACCGATAGCCTCCTAAAATTTTCTTCCCGCCAGACTGGAGGGAGTTTCTGTGGATATAGTATAGCGTTTATAATGGAGAATGTCAACCGATTGACAATTATTTCAAATTATGACGACCGGACTTTTGTCAGATGATGAGAAAAAGATAATGAATGCCATGCTTTGGGAGGATGACAAACGAATGACAGAACAGTGATTTTGTTTCGCCCCGGAGCAGGAAAATAATGGCGGGACGGCATTTGCCGTCCCGCTGAAGTGATACCTTTTGGGATTGAGCATACCAGATGATCCTGACAGGCATCGACTGTCCTATTTGCCGATGGACAGGGTGCCGTCGGCATTGCGGGAGAACTGGCTCATGTACGACCACATGACGGCTGAGTCGTTGCGGCAGGAGTCGTGCGCCAGGTTCAGGTTGACCGAGAGCCAGGTGTAGGTATTGCCGTCGGCGCTTGCAAAGCTATCCACAACCAGCACCTGCTCGGTGTTCTTGTCGCGGGAGGGGATGATGCGCTGGCTGTCAGCGTTCACGCCCCAGCGGGAGCCGGTGGCTTCATCAAAGGCGTAGTCGCCCAGGCTGTTCATCTGCCAGACCACTGCAAAGGAATTATTGACGATGTTGGCTTCCGCAGCGGGCAGCTCCGGCAGGGGGGAGAGGCCGCCGCCGATGTAGAACACCGGCAGGATGACGCCGTCCTGCACGTAGGTCATCAGGTCGGTTTCGCCTTCGGGGAACACGCCAAGGCTGGTGGGCATAATGCCCGCGAAGGTCGTGGCATTCTTCAAGCCCAGATTCCAGGACTTGGACGAGCCCATGGAAAAGCCGGTGGCGTATACGCGGGAGGGATCCAGGAAGCTATACTTTTCAAGCAGCATGCCGAGCCACTCGATGGTTTCGTCGGAGGTGGAGTCACCGTGCTGGTCAACCGAGATCACGACAAAACCGTTGTCCTTGCCCACCTGCGGCCAGTTGGTCCAGGACAGCATGGCTTCGCCTTCGCCGCCCCAGCCGTGGAAGTACAGCACCAGGGGAATGGAGTGCTCTTCGCCGTAGCTCAGGCCCTCGGGCAGGTAGGCGTAGGATTCCATCACCTTGCCGCTGGAGAGCGTTGTTTTGCCGTTAACATCGATGATGCCGTTGATTGTGTACTGGGGAGATTCATAATACATGGTGATTGCGAAGTGATATTTATTGACAACCGTATCGTAAACCGTCAGGAGCAGATCGGCGTCAAAGCCGTCCACATCGGCATTGGTCGCAACCATGCACTCTACCATGGAATCGGAGTAGGACGCGGCAACAGCGTCCGCATCTGCCGGGCCGTTGACGATCGCCAAGGGCAGCGCAACGCCGTCTTCAGCCTTCATGGGCACGGCGGTGGGGGAGAACAGCGCAACGCCGCAGACCGGCGCTTCGCCAGCCAGGCCTTCCTGGGGGCCGTAGTTGGTCACGAAGGGCAGAGATTTCAGATAATTGGCGGCGATGAAATCCGCGCCCTTGCCTTCGCCGATCAGCTGAACGCCGAACAGGGAGCCGGGGTATACGGTCGATTCCTCGCCGGTCTCGGCGTTAACTTTCGTCGCGGTTCCGTTTTCAAAAACCAGCAGGGGATTGGAGGAATATATGGTGTAGAAGGACAGGTAAAGCGCTTGCGCGTTCAGCGCATCGGCTTCCGAGTCCCAGCTTTCCAGCGGATTGACAAACAGGATGCAGGCGCCGTCGCGCTCGGCGATTGCGCTGAAACCCTTATCATGGGCAGTGGCAAGCGCGCTTTCCGCGGTGTAGGCTTCGTCGCCGAAAACCATCATCATCGGCGCAAAGGCCAGCATGGTTCCCACACGGTTGCTCGCAGGCACATACATATAGCAGGTATGCCCTTCCAGGGTCAGTTCGTCGATTCTCTCCACGGCATTCCCGACCATATCGGCGGTGAAGTATGCGCGGTCGAATGCGGTGTTGTTCTGCGTGTCCTCGGCCACAGCGACGGTAGACAGGCTCATAGCGAACACAAATAACAGGGCGATGTAAAACGCTCGTTTCATGGGTTACCCTCCTTGATGTAATTGAGTATGCTTTTTCATTCTCGTGCACGAATGATAGGGTCAGTATAGTCCGATGAAATGTAAATGTCAAGCGTATGACATTATATTTGATAAAAAAATAACGGATCGGGCATAACCGATCCAAAATATGTTTTGTTATAAGGAGTATAGAAATGATGAGCGCCTATCATCAACCGCCTGTGCTTTCGCGTTCCACCAGGCGAACCGGGAAAATGGTGGAGCTGGGCAGGGGGCGCTTGCCAAACTGAATAATGCTTTCCACCGCAAACCGGCAGATATCGTTGACTGGCTGGTGTACGGACGTAATGGAGGGCGAATACAGTGCGGCGAGGTCGATATCATCGTACCCGACGACCTTGAGTTTTTCGGGTACGGAGATCCCGCGCCGTTTTGCAAAGCGGATGATCTCCGCTGCGAGGATGTCGTTGGAGCATACCGCGCCGTCGATGGTTGGATGCGTATCGAAAAACGCGGTGATGAGGTCTTCATATTTCATGGAGATGAAGCGGTCCTCACGGTTCAGCTGTACAATCGGCTCCATGCCATGCTCTCGTACCGCCTGTTCAAAGCCCTGTTGGCGCAGCGAGGCGTTCATCCCGTGCAGCATCGCACCGCCGCTGAAATAGGCGATATGCTTACAGCCCTTGCGGATGAGCAGCTCCGCGGCCATGCGTCCGCCGTTGAGGTTGTCGGAGCAAACGGCGGATATCTGCGGGGATATCACACGGTCGATGGACAGGATCGGCGCGTCGAAGGAGATGCTTTCGGCAAGATCCTGCGTGTGACTGGCGATAATGACGCCCGCCACCTTGTGCGCCTTGAGCATGGAGAAGTACTCCAGCTCCTTTTTACGCTCGTGGTTGGATACGCATAGCAGCAGCTTGTAGCCGCTACAGGTGATGTGGCGCTCCATTCGCTCAATCACCTTGGCAAAAAACGCGTTGCGCGCGGACGGCACAATCAGGCCGATAAAGTTGCTGGTTTTTTTGGACAGAGACCGCGCAAGCTCGTTGGGGCGATAATCCAAATCGCTCATCGCCTGGCGAATGCGCTTGATCGTCGCGGGATTGACCATATCAGGTTTGTTGAGCATGCGGGATACGGTGGTGACTGTGACACCGGCAAGATCGGCTACCTCTTTTAACGTTGCCATCCATCCATCTCCTCGCAGCTTTGATGGACATACAGTAGCATGACGGCGATTCGTCTGTCAAGCGCATGACAGGATACTGACAGCCGCGCGGCATCGGCGGGCTGATGAATATACGAAAAAAGCGTGCGGGGAATGTAAAAATAATTCCGTAAATAAGCACGCTTGGGACAGGCCGTTAGGCCGTATCCTTGGTTTTGAGGCGGCGTCTGTCGCTGCGGGGCTATCCGATCCTGTAGATTCCGATGTCTACGGCGTTTGCCCCCGCGCCTTTGAGCGTACCGGCATATATTCCCCGCATAAGGAACGCGTACGGGCCGTCAAGGTCGCATTGAAAGGTGGGGGTGGTGCGCAGGCCTTCTGCGTCGTCGTCCGGGCGGAGGGTGCCTTCGTTGCGCACGCAGAGTACCGCGCCGTCGTCGGTTTGTATCCAGTAGCGGGCGAGTGCGTGGCTCTCCTCTTGAGAACCCCTCGTATTCCAGTCTGCGCCGCCGGGCAGCACACGCCCGTGCAGCTTCGGCCCTGCGAACGTTCCGCCGGTGATGGGGATAATCATGAGCTCGCCTTCCGGTACGCGCCCGACGCGCAGGGGTGCCGCGACTTCCACGTGCAGCGTCATAATCCACTCGGCTTGCATTGCAGGCACCTACGCCTGTTTGAGCCAGTCCATCCCCGCGGGCATCGACTGGTTCCAGAACGCAAAATCGTGTACGCCGGGGCGTGTCCACCATTCGTGGGGATATCCGATCTCCGTGAGATACTTGTGATAGTCGTCATTCATGCCAAACGCAAAATCCTCCGTGCCGCAGGCCAGGAACATGCGTGGCTTATTGCCATCGGCAATGCGCGCCTTAGCCAGCGCTTTGGGGTCCTTGTCGCTGCCGGAAAGCCGCTTTGGATCGCCGAAGGTATTGCGGTAGTAACCGTAGGTTGCCACGCCGTTGCCGCCGCCCTCTGGCGTCATCTGCGCGACCTCGTCGGTAATCAGCGCGGAGGACAGCGCAATAACCGCGCCGAAAACATCGGGATAATGAAGCCCGTTGCGGATGGCGCCGTAGCCGCCCATCGACAGGCCCGCGATGACCGTATCCTCCCGCCTGTGGGACAGGGAAAACATATTGCGGGTAACGGTAACCAGCTCTTCGCCGATAAAGGCGCCCCCGCGCTCATTGGTGTCCTCATTGTCGATAAAAAAGGTATTGCCGCCGGCGGGCATAATCACCGCATAGCCGCGCTGCCCTGCCCAGGCTTGAATGCCGGAATGGTACAGCCAGTCGGTATGGTTGCCGGTGTAGCCGTGCAGCAGGTATATGGTCGGCCACGGACCCTGTGCGTACGGGGCAGGTCCGGAAGGGCCCGGAGGCGGATCAACGGGGAGAATTGCCGTGAAGGTTTGCTGTCCGATTCTTGCCTTGGAGAAATAATTGCAGGTGATTGTCGCCATGTGATGTCCACCTCAATGCTGTAAGTTTGATGAAGGAGCCTTCGACACGGAAATCCGCTAACCCTTTAGAGCGTTGTAAACGGCTCGTTGGAGGGGATGTACAGCACGGGAATATCACCGACGATGGACTTGAGCCACGACCCCAGGTGCTTCATGCCTGGTTCTTCGCTGCGCTCGTGTCCCAGGACCAGAATGGCCTTGTCCATGCCCAGCTGTGCGGCATCGCGCACATAGGCGGGCAGGGTCCACTCGGTGGTTTCACCGCAGAGGATGGCATCAAGGTTGCGGTTTTGCATTAGCTCCATGGGCATATGCTCGTTGCCAAGGCCCAGGCTGCCGCCGCCCAACAGCACGGCTACGCGCTCCACAGGCATGTCCGGATTGCCGATGATGCGGATGAAGGGCATCTCAAACTTGTCTTTGAAGTAGTCCACCAGTCCCTTCAGGGTGGTTTTGGGAATCTGGTAGCAGAAATCCTTGTCCTTGCCCTTGCGGTAGAACGGCGAGTTTGTGTCCACCGGCATGTGGTACTCGCCCCATTCCGCTTCCAGATCAAAGCCGCGGAAGATGCCGTCCTCGGCATCGAAGTGCATATGATCGTGGAAACGCCAGATGTTCATGCCGGTCGCTTCGATAAGCTCTTTCTTTTTGAGGTATACCGGATCATCCTGCAGCCAGGAGGTATCGTCCATCCCGGTAAACCAGGTGGGTTCATGGGTGATAATGAAGTTCGCGCCGGCCTTCGCCGCGGCTACGATCACATCGACCGTCGCCATGAAGGTGGATACGATCTTGGTAACCTCGTTGTCCAGGCTTCCGGCCATCAGGCGGTCGCAGGTTTTGTCCTCCGGCAGGCGGGGTACGCCTGTTTTTGCGATAATACCGTCAATAATCTGTCCGACTTTCATTGTGTTGCTCCTTATCCTTTAATCGCGCCCAGGACGACGCCCTTGATGAAATATTTCTGTACGAACGGGAAGATGATGACCACCGGGATGATGCCGATCACAGCCATCGCCATACGCACCGAGGAACCGGGCAGCTCGATGTTCATGGTGCCCAACAGCTGCACGTTGGTGGAGACTTTCAGGAACTGGATATTGTTCATGATGCGGATCAGCAGGTTTTGCAGCGGGTAGAGCTTGGAATCCGTAATATAGTACAGGCAGTTGATCCAGTCGTTCCAGTAGATCAGGCCCGTGAACAGGCTGATGGTGGCGATGGTGGGGATGGCGAGCGGGAGCATGATCTTGACGAAGATGGTCAGCTCCTTCGCACCGTCGATCTGCGCGGACTCGATCATCTCGTGGGGGATGGAGTTGGCGTAGTAGTTTCGCACCAGCAGCACATTAAAAGCAGTGACGAGAAAATTGGGCACAATCAGCGCGGCCAGTGTGTTTTTGATGTGAAAGACGCGCGACCACATGATATAGCTGGACACCACGCCTCCGTTGAAAAGCATCGTGAAGAACACAAAGAATGCCAGCGCGTTTTTGTACTTGAAGTCCTTGCGGGACATGGGATAGGCAAGCGTTGTGGTGAGAACGACGCTGGTCAGCGTTCCGATGACCGTCACCAGAATGG
>DAIOVG010000054.1:0-14850 GCA_036759125.1 Candidatus Limiplasma sp. | reverse complement strand
CCGAGCAGCAGCGCGCGTGCGTGTACTGCACATAGGGGCCGCTTTCGCCGTCGAAGTTCAGGGCGCGGTTCCACCAGAAGTCGATGTCTTTGATGCGGTTGTTCTGCAGCACGGTGTAGATCACCGCGCCTACGCCCACCTGCCGGGCAACGGTCGGCTTATCCGCCAGATCCGGGCTCTTTTCCTCGATAATTTTCAGGGCTTTTTCCTGCGCCTGCTTTAACAGATCGTCCAGGTAGACAATATGCCCCTTGCGGGTAGACAGGGTTTGGCCCTCGTAGCTGACCATACCAAACGAAACGTGCACCATGTTCTCCGCCCAGGAGAAGCCCATCTTTTTGAGCACCTCGAAAACCTGGCGGAAGTGCAGGTCCTGCTGGTAGGCGACCACATACAGGCATTTGTCAAAGTGGTAGGTATCGGCGCGGTACATGGCGGCGGCCAGATCGCGCGTGGCGTAGAGGGTCGCTCCGTCCTTTTTCAGGATCAGGCAGGGCGGCATGCCCTCGGCCTCGAGATCCACCACGCTTGCGCCCTCGGACACGGACAATAATCCTTTTTCCTTCAGCGCGTCGATCACGGGCTGCATCTTATCGTTATAGAATGCCTCGCCGTTGTAGCTGTCAAAGCTCACGCCCAGCATATTGTAGGTTTTTTCGCAGTCGCGCAGGGTGACGGCCTTGAACCAGTTGAAGATATCGAGCGCTTCCTGGTTTCCGTCCTCAATGGCCTTGAAGTACATGCGGCCTTCATCTTCCAGGGTATGGGTGCCCTGCTCGTCCACCTCTTTGGCGGATTCCTCGTGAAAGCGGACGTACAGCCTGGTGAGCGCCTCCACGCCCTCCTTTTCGACCTCTTCCCGGGTGCCCCAGCGCTTGTAGGCGGAAATCAGCTTGCCGAACTGGGTTCCCCAGTCCCCCAGGTGGTTGATGCCGACGGTTTGGTAGCCCAGGTAATCGTAAATGCGCTTGAGGCTGTGCCCGATCATGGTGGTGGACAAGTGCCCGATATGGAAGCGCTTGGCGATGTTGATGGACGAGTAATCAATGCACACGGTTTTTCCGCTGCCGATATCGGACGCGCCGTAATTGCCTTCCAGCACGGCCCCGATGGTGCGGTGGGCGACCTGCGCGCGGTTTAAATCCATATTTAGGTATCCACCCATTTGCTTTGCAATGATGAATTTACTATTATTGAATTTATGATTAATCTCAACATCACTATCCATAATGTTTTTTGGCATAGTATATGTGCTAATTGAGTTAATCGTTTTTGATAGCTCGCCAGCGATCTGCGGTGGCGCAAGCTTCAGCTCGCGGCTCAGGCGAAAGCACGGAAACGCATAATCGCCCATGTTTTTTTCCGGCGGCACCTCCAGGTAGCCTTCCAGTGTCTCGGCGCTCATCTCAGCATGGAAGCGCTTTTTCACCGCTTCGCTGATCAGCGCGGCAATTTCATATTTGATCTCGTTCATAATCCTACCCCCTCGGATAATACTCTGGTTTCGACCCGCTTGCGCCACCTGCCAAAGTGGTAAATCAGGCCTGTTACTGTAGCATTGAAAACCCAGGCAATCAGAAGGCTGATGAAAATCGCATCCGGATTGCCGTTTGGCCAGGCGGCCGACCGCATCAGGTACGCAATGAGATACGCCAGCGGCAGGCGAACTCCCATGGTCGCGATGATGGACATGATCATCGGGATGGTGGTCTGGCTCATGCCGTTCATTGCGCCCACGAAGGTTTGCAAAACCGCAAACGCCACATATCCGGCGGCGAGAATACGGAAAAAGCGAGCGCCGGACGCCGCCACGGCATCGGTTGATGTGAACAGCTCCATCAGCTGCCGGCCAAACAGCACGATTCCGGTAACGAGGATCAGCGATGACGTCAACGCGATTTTCAGCATGTCCCGGTGTCCCTTGCGGATACGCGCAAGCTTTTTAGCGCCGAAATTCTGCGCCGTAAAGGTGGTTGCGGCCGTGGCAAACGAGAAGTTGGTCATCATGATGAATCCGTCCACGCGCATCACCGCAGTGATCGTGGTCACAACCAGCGAGCCCATGGAATTCACCAGCGCCTGTATCAGCACCGCCTGCATGGAACCCACCATCTGCATTGCGCCAAGCGGCAGGCCGAGCCTGATGATCTTTCCGGCGATCCCCCTGTTGAGCTTCAGGTCGGACCGCTTCACATCCACAACCTCGGTCATTCGCCGGAGCTTGCGGAAGGCCAGCAGCGCCGCGAACGTCTGGGCGATCACCGTCGCCAGGGCCACGCCGTCGGTCTTCATGCCGAACTGTGTTACGAACAGGATGTCCAGCGCGATGTTGAGCACCGAGGCGAACAGGAGGTAAAGCAGGGGGGAAATGCTGTCGCCCATGCCGCGCAGCACGCCGCTGAGAATGTTGAAATACACCAGCGAGATCACGCCGCCGAAGTAGATCGTCAGGTAGGTTGCGGCCATATCCAGCATTTCCGGCGGCGAACCCAGCAGCACAAGCAGCGGGCGGGCGACGCTTACGCCAAGCAGCGTACAGATTCCGCCGGATACAAACGCGAGCACGATGACCGTTCCCACCGCTTTGCCCAGCATCTGGCGGTCTTTCGCGCCAAAATACTGGGAAACAGTAATGCCCGCGCCAGTGGAAATGCCGATGAACAGCGCGAAGATCAGCATGATCGGGGAAAAGGAAAGCCCTACGGCACCCAGAGCGCTGTCGCCGATGTAGTTACCCACCACAATGGCGTCAACCGTGGAATACATCTGCTGGGCGAAATTGCCGATCAGCAGCGGGATGGAAAACCGGACAATTTGCCTGAGGGAGTTGCCCTCGGTCATGTCCATCGGCGCAAAATACTTACGCAGCCTACCAGTCGCAAACGTCATGCAGTCCCTTTCCTAACAGCCGGTACAATGCCGTTTGGCAGCGGCTGGAAGCATCGCTGCTTCTCCCTGTATAAGGCGTGATGCCGCGGGCATACTATACCGGCCGCCGATCGGCGCATGCTACACCCCTTCGGACAGCAGCTTGCCTTCCGCCCGCTTGCGCCACTTGCCGAACTTGAAAATCAGGCCGGTTGCCGTTGCGTTGAACACCCAGGCGACCAGAAGGCTGATGTAGATGGAGTCCGGGTTGCCGTTGGGCCACAGGTCCGAGCGCGTCAGCCAGGCGATGAAATACGCCAGCGGCAGCCGGACGCCCATGGTGGTGATGATGGACATAATCATGGGAATGGTGGTCTGGCTCATGCCGTTCATAACGCCCACAAAGGTTTGCAGCACCGCAAACGCCACATACCCGGCGGCGAGGATGCGCAAAAACCGCGCGCCAAGCGACACAACCTCCTCGGTGGAGGTAAATACGGCCATCAGCTGCCGCCCGAACAGCAGGATACAGGTCACCAGGAAAAGCGCCGACACCAGGGCGATGATCAGCGTGTCCGTATGCCCCTTGCGGATGCGGCTGAGCTTTCTGGCGCCGAAGTTCTGCGCGGTAAAGGTGGTTGCCGCCGCGGCAAAGGTGAAGTTTGGCATCATGATGAACCCGTCCACGCGCATCACAGCGGTCAGCGTGGTGACGACCGTGGGACCCATGGAGTTCATCAGCGCCTGCACCAGCACCGCCTGCATGGAAAACACCATCTGCATCGCGCCCAGCGGCAGGCCGAGCCTGATGATCTTTTTAGCAATCCCCTTATCCAGCTTCACGGTGGAGCGGTTCACGTCCACCACATCGCTCATCCGCCGCAGCTTGCGGAAGGCAAGCACCGCCGCAAGCGTCTGCGCGATGACCGTTGCCAGGGCCACGCCGTCGGTCTTCATGCCGAACTGCGTTACGAACAGGATGTCCAGTGCGATGTTGAGCACCGAGGCAAACAGCAGGTAAAACAGCGGGGAAACGCTGTCGCCCATGCCGCGCAGCACGCCGCTTAAGATGTTGAAATACACCAGCGAGATTACCCCGCCGAAGTAGATCATCAGGTAGGCGGATGCCATATCCAGCATCTCCGGCGGCGAGTTGAGCAGGGTGAGCAGCGGGCGCGCAATGGCAACGCCCAGCACCGTGCACGCAAGCCCGGCCCAAAACGCCAGCACGATGATCGACCCCACGGCCTTGTTGAGCATCAGGCGGTTTTTCGCGCCGTAAAACTGCGAAACGGTGATGCCCGCGCCCGTGGAGATGCCGATGAACAGCGCAAAGATCAGCATAATCAGCGGGAAGGACAGGCCCACCGCGCCAAGCGCGTTATCGCCGATATAGTTGCCGACCACGATGGCATCCACAGTGGAATACATCTGCTGGGCAAAGTTGCCGATCAGCAGCGGGATGGAAAACCGGATAATCTGCTTGAGGGAATTCCCCTCGGTCATGTCCATGGGTGCGAAGAACTTTTTCATCTTCGCGGATAGTTGCGTCATGCGTTGCCTTTCCTGCGATCAGCAGCCTGGAGTATCCGCGACCGTCGCCAACCGCCTTTGCCGCTGTATGGCAATGGGTTTACGGGTGCAGGGTGGTGCCCATCGTATCGCCGGCAAGCACCTTCAACAGATTGTCGCCCGCCTTGTCGAGCTTGAACACGCGAACCTTGGGAAAGTCGTTGTCGCGCAGCAGGACCATCGCCGTCAGGTCGATGGCACGCAGCGCCCTTTCAAGGCAGTCCTCGTAGCTGATGTCGGCAATGACCTGCGCGTCGGGGAACACGGAAGGGTCCTTATCGTAGACGCCGTCTACATTTTTCGCCATCAGGATCTGCCCGCAGTTCAGCTCCAGCGCGCGCAGCGCCACCGCCGAATCGGTGGAGAAGAAGGGGTTGCCCGTGCCGCCGCCCAGCAGCAGGATATGACCCTGCGCCAGCAGCTGCTTGGCGTTTGCGGCCTGGAAGGGCTCGGCAAACCGGTGGATGTTCACCGCGCTCATCACGGTGGATTTTGCCCCAAGCGAGCACAGCGCGTCGTGCATCATGATCGCATTCTGAATGGTGGCAAGCATCCCCATCTGGTCGGCCGCCACAGCGCCCATGGCCCTGGCGTCGCCGCGCCGGCCGCGCCACACGTTGCCCCCGCCGATAACCACCGCAAGCTCAAACCCCTGTGCCTGTACCGCCATGAGCGTTTTGGCCGCCGCCTGAAACGCGTTATAATCAAACAACTGCCCGCCGTTGCCCAGCGCTTCGCCGCTTAATTTCAAGATGATCCGCTTGTTTTCCGCCATGGGGCCACCTCCTGTGTGATAGGGTCCGTAACTTTCATTATACATCAGCGGTATAGACGCTGTAAAGGCTGGAAGCGGTTTGCGGCAGCCATCGGGGTTGCGGAAAAATCCCGCCACACCTTGCTTTGAGCTGGGCCCGGAAAAGAGCCGAACTATTTCTCGCGTTTCATCAGGCGCTGCTCTGTCCGCTTTGCCTGCAATTCCCAATCACTAAACCGCCACGTGAGCACAATCTGCCAGATATCCCCTTTTTATCTTGAAAAAATCCATGTTTTGTTCCTGTTTTTTACAGCTTTGGGTTTGACAAGGGTACGGGTTGTTAGTATAATAACTTAGCCTGATTGGTAACATATTCAGACAATATTGACATGAGGAATGGTTATGAGCGTCATTACATTCACCCCGGATCCACCGCTTGCCGACGGGGCAGACGCAGGCATTTTTGTGCAGGGCGTCCACACGCCTGTGCAATTGATTGAGGACAGCGGGGTATGGATTCACTCTGCCGGCAGCGCAATGCTGGAACAGCCGGCCTATATACTGGAAAAGGAAACCTACTGGACGTGGCTGATCGTGGAAACGGGACGCGTCACGCTTGAGCATAAGGAATCAAAATTTGAGCTGCGCAAGGGCGAATGCGCGGTGCTGCCGCTGCGGGTATCCAGCTGCAGGCTGCACCACGCCAAGGATGCGCGCATCCTGTGGCTGACGATCGACGGCCCGCTGGCGACCAATTTCCTGGGTGAAATGAACTCGCTGACCACCGCGCCCGCCAAGCAGGGCTTCCTGCCCTCACAGGTCATCCTCACCCAGCAGATCGTGCATGTGCTGGTGCGCCACGCCGGGACCGGCGACGCGAGCTTCCAGCTTGGGCAGCTGTTGTGGGGGCTGTTGGCCGCGCACTCCGGCCAGAGCGTGGCCATGAGCGCAACGCTGAGCCACGAAATCGCCCGCGTGGTGGACGCGCTTCGCCGCAGCGAATACCGCGAGAGCTTTTCGCTGGCCGATATGGCGGCCATCAGCCGTATGCCGATTGAAACCTTCCGCAAGCGCTTTTCCGCGGAGCTGGGGTTGCCGCCGCTTTCGTACCTGCAATTTCTGAAAATGGAGCGCGCGAAGCTTTTGCTGCGCTCAGGGCTGAACGTACGGCAAACCGGTATCGAGATCGGTATGCACGACCCCTACCACTTCTCCAAGCAGTTCAAGCAGGTGGTCGGCATGGCTCCCACGGCGTACCTGAAGCACGTCGGGTTTCAGACCAACGGAAAAGAATAATCCGTCAAGGCAAGGGGTATCACCCGGCACACAAAGGTTGCACATTCAATGATTATCCAAAAGCCCGCGCGACGCGCGGGCTTTTGGTTTGGAGTAAGAGCTGTACCGTATCAAGGCAATGAAGGAAATCGTATGCCCCGTGTGGCACAGCCGCGAAGCGGCTGGTGGACAGCCGTTGGGATGGTTAAGGAGTCGCGCGAAAGCCATAGAACGATACGCCTACGCATCTGCATCAAGGAGCGGGCAGCCCCGCACTACTCCGCCTTCGCCATTGCATCCGCATCATGGATGACCTCTGCCGGGAAGCCCATCTGCTCCAGCAGGCGGATGGCGTTGCGGGTGTCGGAAACGCCATCCAGCAGGCGGTAGGGGAACACCATGCCCTGCGGGGTGATCTCCTCGCGGAAATGCACCTGGCGGTAGCCGGGCAGCAGTTTGGTGAGCTCCATATCGTGCGTCGCGGCGATGCACAGCGCGTTTCCCCTGCCGATATAGGAAAGCAGCGCTTTGGATGCCGCGATGCGCTCCACGGTGTTGGTGCCGCGCAGAATTTCATCGATAAAGCACAGGGTCAGCACGTCGCCGCGCAGGGCGGCGAGGATGCGCTTGAGGCTCTTGATCTCGACAATAAAATAGCTTTCGCCGCCCTGTACGTTATCGCGGATCGCCATGGAGGTGATCACCTGTACGCGCGGCATGCGCACGCTTTGCGCCCAGCAGGTGAAAACGCTCTGGGCGAGAATGGCGTTGATGGCAAGCGCCTTGACAAAGGTGGACTTTCCCGAGGCATTCGAGCCTGTAACCAGCATGTTCTGCGCCCAGTCCACATCGTTGCGCACGGGGTTTTTGAGCAGCGGGTGCGCCGCGCCCCGGATTTCCACGCGCTTTGCGCCGTGAAATTCGGGCACGGCAAACTGCGCAAGCGTCTGCCGCAGGGAGGCCACGGCGATGCACGCGTCAAGCTCGCCTATGAGCTGATATACGCGCAGGATGTCCTCCGTATGCTTTTTGATAAACTCCGACAGCCGGCACAGCGCGATCATATCCGGCTGAAAGGCGATGCGCAGGTAATCGGTGATGAAATCATACTCGGCCACACGCTGCATATTGAAAATGGCGTTCCAGCGGCCAAACACCTTGAGTGTCGCGCTGAGCTCGCTCAGCTCCCGGAAGCCGTCCTCGGCACCCTGCACCGTGACCCGGCCCATGCGCCGCCCGATGCGCAGCACCGCCGCGATGTGGCGCACCGCCGCAAGCTCCCGCATCCAGATTTTTTTGTTGCGGTAATAGACGATCGCATTCACGGCAAACGAGCCGAGGATGCCCAAAAGCCAGTAGGGGTTTACAAACCCAAGCCCCGCAAACACAAACGGCAGGAGCGCCAGCGCATAGTACACCCACCCGTGCTTCGGCTTGGAGGCAAGCGGGTCTTTCAGGTACGCAAACGCGCCGTGATCGTGCTCGCGGCCGAGCTTGCGCAGCTGCCGCTGCAGCGCGAGGCGGTTCCCCTCGTCGTCCCGCATGGCGTTCATCCAGCGGTCGCGGCGGGCGAGATCATCCCCGCTTGCATCAATGGCGTGCAGCATTTGGAACAGCGCTTCTTCCCCCACGCCGGACTGCGTGCGGTTGAAGTAGCGGAAGATCGCGTCCATGTCGAGGTCCGCCCAGGTAATATCATCCACCCAGGCATAGGCGGCATCAGGCTTAGGCATTTCCCGGTAGCACTCGCGCAGGGCGATCATCGCGTCCTCATCCATGGGATAGGGGCGGCCGCCGGAACCCCATTCATCTCTGAGCTGCTGCCGGAGGGCCGCCGTTTTACGCCAGACCGCAAGCACCGCCGATAGGATGATAATCAGCGCCAGTACGCCGAATAAACCTTCTGACTGCATCTTGTTCCTCCATATCGCTTCTTACAGTGAACCATACGTAGTGTACCAAAGCTGCCGTTTCCCAACAAGTACATCCTGTACAACCGTCGTCTGGCAGGAACGAATACCGCAAAGCACTGACCCAATCTCTTCCCTATGCTGTCCGGTAACCCCTGCTATGCGGCCATTCTGCGTTTCCAGTCATTTCCTGCTCACATGGTTACATCGTCAGTTTTGCGTGATTGTATATCTTCTCCCTTGGCTCTTGTATTTATTTTGTATTTGTACTAATTCATGCTTTACAGAATTATAAATAGTGTTAATATGTACTTATAGCACTATCTCGACCATCGGATTCCAACGAAAAAAAATTACGGAGGATGACTCACGATGAAAACAACCCTAAAACGAATGCTTAGTATCTCTCTTCTCCTGTGCATTCTGACCGCTGGTGGCTTGGCATATGCGGATCAGCCCACCGTTACGAATTACCTGCCGGTCAACGTACCTATGGGTGTGTATGAGCCAATCTTCACCATCCATTACGCTGGTTCCAGCTACGATTGGCAGGTTACCCGTTCTGAAGGCGATGTTGAGGGCCCGGTGATTGACAGGACGGGCGATGCGCCCTTGGGGCCCACGCTCTACGGAACCGACGTCAATACTTCGGTCACTGTTCCGTGGAACTATCTGTATGACGGGGACTTTGTTTATGATGAGGTGGGCTATCCGCACACACTGACGATTACAACGGGCGGAATTGATACCTCAATCATCCATTTCTATGTGAACTGGATTGTTGACGGATTATTCGATCAGGTTTCTTTCGTTTCATGGTACGATGCAACTGTCGGCAAAGTAACCTGGTATCCCAATAATACCGTATGTTCTTTCGGTCCTCAGTACCGCGACGTTACACCGGAGCTGACAGACAAATGGTATATGTTCACGCCAGTTGACCTGAGCGTTGACGGAACACAGACCTTTGACCTGATTGGCGGCAGTATGTATGTGATCGGCAGCGTCACCGTTACCGTAGAGGGTGATACCGTGATGGTTGACTACAAGTACGTGCACCATGGCGTTGAGTCGCTGGCTGAGTTCTTCACACTGTTCCCAGATTACGACAGCATCACAACCGTTGAACCTGATGAAATTGAATCCATGTTCACATTTGGAGAAACCTACAGCATCACGAACGATTTGAACGGTGATACTGAGATGCTCCTTTACATCTGCAACAGAGCCACCTTCTCCGATGCCACGCCGCGTATTGTTCGTTTCTGGCCGAATCTTGACTGGCGTATTGCGCAGCGTGAGGCCATGCTTGAAAGCATTGGCAAATAAGGGCCTCCAGATCATCCGTTGATCAACATTCCTCAAATGTCACAATTTTAGTCAAGAAGCCCCACACTTGTGTGGGGCTTCTTTCATACTGTGAGTCCGTCTTTTTAATCTGCAGTCAATATTGCCTGCAAATCCGGTACTGGTATGACAAAGCGGGCATGAAATCGATCAGTGAGAAGATTTCACCAGATAACGTCACAAATCATAACTACTAGCGTGTCTTCTTTAAATAAATCATCAACACCGCCACATCACTCGGATTCACGCCGGGGATGCGCCCGGCCTGGCCCAGGGTGCGGGGCATGCGGCAGGCGAGCTTCTGGCGCGCTTCGATGCGGATGCCGGTGATGGCGGAGTAATCGGTATCCTCCGGGATGACCATGGATTCCATATCGCGGGCGCGGGCGATTTGCTGGGCTTCCTTTTGCAGGTAGCCCGCGTATTTGATGGCCGCCTCCGCCTGCTCCAGCACGTCCTCAGGCTGATCTTCGGTCAGCTCCGGCAAGAGTGTTGATAAAGCGTCCAGGCTGATCTTCGGGCGGCGCAGCAGCTCCGCCGCGGAGTAGGTTTGGTCGGTTTCCGGCTCGCCCTGCGCCATGAGCCATGCCTGCCGCTTCTTTGTTGGCTTGACGCGGGTGTTTTCCAGGGTTTCCAGCAGTGCGGCGGACGCTTCCCGCTTGTCGCTCATGCGGCGGAAGCGCGCCTCGGTTGCCAGCCCGCGCTGGTGGCTAAGCTCGGTCAGGCGCAGATCGGCGTTGTCCTGCCGCAAGAGCAGGCGGTATTCGCAGCGCCCGGTCATCATGCGGTAGGGCTCGTCCGCGCCCTTCAAAATCAGGTCGTCGACCATCACGCCGATGTAGGAGTTGTCCCTGCGCAATAGCAGCGGCTCCTTATGAAGAAGCTGGCAGGCTGCGTTGATGCCCGCGAGGATGCCCTGCGCGGCGGCCTCCTCATAGCCGCTGGTTCCGTTAATCTGCCCGGCGCTGTACAGCCCCTTCACCCGGCGGCTTTCCAGCGTTTGGGAAAGCTCGGTCGGGTCAATACAATCGTACTCGATGGCATAGGCCAGCCGCGTTAAAATCACGCGGTTCAGGCCCTTGATGGAGCGGTACATGGCCCATTGCACGTGCGCGGGCAGGGACGAGCTCATCCCCTGCACGTACCATTCTGGGTGATCGAGCCCTTCCGGCTCCATGAAAATCTGGTGACGGTCCTTATCGGCAAAGCGGCGGATTTTATCCTCAATCGAGGGGCAGTAGCGCGTGCCGGTACCCTTGATCTCCCCGCGCACCATGGGCGACAGGTGCAGGTTGTCGCGGATAATGCGGTGGGTTTCCTCGTTGGTGTAGGTCAGGTAACAGCGGACGCGGTTTTCAAGGGTTTTCGCGTCCGTCAGGAACGAAAACGGGGTGATCGGATCGTCGCCCTCCTGCGGCTCCATTTGGTCAAAATCTACGGTGCGCACGTCCACCCGCGCGGGCGTGCCGGTTTTAAACTGCCGCAGCTGAAAACCGAGGTTTGAAAGCGCATCCGAGATCCCCTCGGCGCGGCGCAGGCCCATCGGCCCCGTGTTTTTGGAAAGTGGGCCGATGATGATGCGGCTTTTCATGTACACGCCTGTGCACAGAATGCACGCGCGGCAGGGGATTGGGTCGCCCGTATCCAGCGTGACGCCGGACACGCGGCCGTTTTCCGTCAAAATATCCATTACTTCGCCCTGGCGGACGGTGAGGTTTGGCTCGGCAAACAGAACGTTGAGCATATATTCGTGGTAGCGGCGCTTGTCGGCCTGGGCGCGCAGGCTGTGCACCGCCACGCCCTTGCCCCGGTTGAGCATGCGGCTCTGGATAAAGGTTCTGTCGATGGCCACGCCCATCTCCCCGCCCAGGGCGTCCACCTCGCGCACCAGATGCCCCTTGCCCGTGCCGCCGATGGCCGGGTTGCAGGGCATGAGCGCCACGGCGTTCATATCCAGCGTCATCAAAAGCGTTTGAAGCCCCATGCGCGCACACGCCAGCGCGGCTTCCACCCCCGCGTGCCCCGCACCGACCACCACCGCGTCGTACCCCTGCATGCCTTCGCCTCCCTTGAATGTGTGGTTATTGTACTGCAAGACGAAGGGGGACGCAATACGTACTGTTTCCAGTTGAATGCAATTACCGTCTCTTTGTATCTAAGAAAAGCGCTTCAAAGTGGCAAGAAATAATAGTATAGCAAAATAGTTGACAACCGGCACTGAAAGTACTATAATTGTCTCACAGGCAATATATGTACTATGTACTCTTGAGACACATCACCATATTTGTGAAAAGGAGAAATCTTATGAGAGCTATCAAGAAGATCACCTCTATCATCTTTGCGTTGTTGTTCACACTGATTCTTCTCGGCGAATGTGCCTATGCTTCATACCCCGGTGATTATTTTGAACTTTACAGAACAGCCGATAGTTATAATGGCAAGCAGAGTACCGAAGCTGGACAATGCAAAGGCTTTATCCGATTAGTGTTTAGAGAAGCACTTGGCATTAGTGTGCCATCAACCCAATCAAACGATTGGTCCAGGTGGGAAGATAATGGTGAGTTTATGGAAGTTGGACATGTAACGCTTGATAGTCCCAGTCTGGCAATAAACGCATCAAAGCTCAAATCCCTTATGGCACTTGCCTCGCCTGGTGATGCAATACAAATGGATATTCATAAAGATACAAGCAATCCATCATGCCACTCGATGTTGTTTCTTGGATATGAGGATGGCGGAATTGCAGTCTATCATTCAAACTGGAAACCAAATAACTATGTTAGTAAAGATATTTTCGCCCTAATGGATATGATCGATTATATCGGTTCGGGCGGTGGCATAACCGTGTATCGCCCAAAATAATTCTATCTCCGTTTTAGCCAGCCATTCATATTAGATAGTGGCTGGCTTTTTTACGTGTTCGCACTGCTTTCTAAAGCGACTATTTTTTCACAACGAGAAATCCGCATTATCATATCCTAGCATAGCTATTTGACGATCATCTAGAGTAAAATATTCCAATGACCAACACACACGATTCATGCAGCGTTACCCTGCCAAAAAAGTGATATAATAGGATAAAGAAGGTGATTCTATGAGCATATTAGGCGCGATCATGTCGCCGCACCCGCCGTTGATCATCCCGCAGGTGGGGCGCGGGCAGGAGGACGGAATCGCCGCGACCACGGCGGCGATGCACAGAGCCGCGCGCTTTGCGGTGGAGCTGGGGGCGGAAACGCTGGTGGTGATCTCGCCGCACGCCACGGCCTATGCCGACTACAACCACATCTCGCCCGGCCGGGAGGCGCGGGGCGATTTCGGGCAGTTCGGCGCGCCGTTTGTAAAGGTGGAGGCCGTGTACGACGAAAGCTTTGTGAAAAACCTGTCCGCACTGTGCGAGGCCGAAGGCTTTTCCGCCGGTACGCTGGGCGAGCGCGACGCAAGGCTTGATCACGGCACGATGATCCCGCTGCATTTCATTTTCCGCGAGCTCAGGGGCCGCCTGCCGCGCGTGGTGCGGGTAGGCGTATCCGGCCTGCCGCCGGAGGAGCACTATACGCTGGGAATGCTGATCCAGAAAACCGCCGAGACGCTTGAGCGCAAGGTGGTGGTGGTCGCCAGCGGCGACCTGAGCCACAAGCTCAAGGAGGACGGCCCCTACGGCCTTTCGCCCGAGGGCGCGGTGTACGATGAAAAAATTATGGACGTCATGGGCCGCGCGGCGTTTTTGGAGCTGTTTGAATTTCCCGAAGCCCTGTGCACCTCCGCCGCGGAGTGCGGCCACCGCTCGTTTATAGTCATGGCGGGCTGCCTGGACGGCTTGAAGGTACAGGCCGAACGGCTGTCCTACGAAGGCCCCTTCGGCGTGGGCTACGGCGTATGCACGTTCAAGGCCGGAGCGCCCGATGCATCGCGCCGGTTTTTGGCCCGGCGCCAGCACGCGCTTGAACGCGAGGCGGCGCACAAACAGGCTGGCGAGGACGCCTACGTGCGGCTGGCGCGCAAGTCCTTCACGGCGTGGATCACAAAGAAACAGCACATCGCCGTACCCGACAACCTGCCGGACGAGCTGACAGCGCGCCGCGCGGGCGTGTTTGTAACCCTACACAAGGCCGGGCAGCTGCGCGGGTGCATCGGCACCATTTCCCCCGCCAAGGGGAGCCTTGCCGAGGAGATCATCCAAAACGCGATCTCCGCCAGTACACAGGACCCGCGCTTTTCGCCGGTCACTGAGCAGGAGCTTTCGCAGATCGAGTGCTCGGTCGATGTGCTGGGCGAGCCGGAGGACATCGATAGCATGGACGCCCTGGACCCGCAGCGCTACGGCGTGATCGTCTCCCACGGGCACCGGCGCGGGCTTTTGCTCCCGGCGCTGGACGGCGTGGATACCCCCGCCAAGCAGGTGGAAATCGCCCGGCGCAAGGCGGGCATCGGGCCGGATGAGGCTATCACCCTTCAGCGTTTTGAAGTCATCCGGCATCACTAGATACCAATCCCACCCCTCGCCATTGGTATCTTGCATCGTCTTTTGTCCGCGCTTTGTGTCGCGCAATCTTGCCATAGGCCCGCATGCCTGCGCTTGCGCTCCTGAACCGCAACCAAAACACCCGTAATTGATCCAGCGTCAAAGGATGGGATTGGTATCATCACCTGCACCGTATGCCACCACCGCTGCAAGCTTTCGGAGGGCCAAACCGGCCTGTGCGGCGCGCGGGGAAATGAAGATGGCCGGAGCGTGTCCCTGAATTACGGGCAGCTGACTTCGCTTGCGCTCGACCCCATTGAAAAAAAGCCGCTGTATCACTTTCACCCCGGTACGCAGATTTTGTCCGCCGGGAGCTTCGGGTGCAACATGGCCTGTCCCTTCTGCCAGAACTTTCAGATCGCCGAGGGGCGGCGCGGGCAGATTGACACACGGACGGTTTCGCCTGAAGCGCTTTTGGAGATTGCCCTGTCGCTCAAGCCGCGCGGCAACATCGGCGCGGCGTTTACCTATAACGAGCCGATGATCGGGTTTGAGTACGTGCGCGACGCGGCCAGGCTCATTAAAGAGCACGGCATGGCTACCGCCGTGGTGACCAACGGCTGCGTGGAACCCTGGGTGCTCTCGGAGGTTCTGCCCTT
>DAIOVG010000053.1:0-14851 GCA_036759125.1 Candidatus Limiplasma sp. | reverse complement strand
GCTTTTCCTCGTCGCGCCGCATCACGGTTTTCAGTCGGCTGCCCGAAATTTTCTGCAGCGCAGGCCCGGACTTCACCTCGGTTACGTCGCCGCAGCCGATGATGGCAAAGGTCACAACGCCGTTTTGGGCTGTCTTCATAAAACCACTCTCCTATATCGGTCACGGGATACGGCCGCGCGGCCCTTTGGCTGTCAGGCGTTCCCGTCCCAGGGATATTCCGCCAGAACCCTTACGGTGTTTACGTTGCGCACGGTCATCTGCCGGTAGATGGCGGTGCCGATGATGCGGTTGAGGCGGCTTTTGTTGTAGTTTTCCCTGTCTATATGCCAAATCACCGCGCCGGGAACATAGCGCACGTCGGCATATTCCCGGTTCAGCGGCAGCGTGTCCAGCACCTCCGGCGCATCCGCCGGGGGGAACAAAAAGGCGATGTCCGTTTTCTGCGCGGCATCGTTTTGCCAATGGGCGGGGATGGCCTCCGCGGTCGCCCGCATCTGCGCGTCTGTCCTAATCAAGGTGGGGATTTCAAACCCGAACGCGGCCTCCAGCGCGGCGGTCAGCTCCTGCCGTACCGTATCAGGTGCTTTGCCGGAGACAAACATCGCGTTGCCGGAGTGCAGATAGGTAGTAGCCTGCGCATACCCCATGGACAGCAGCAGCGCTTTGAGCCTGGGCATCTCAACCTTATGATTTCCGCCCACATTGATGCCCCTGAGAAGGGCGATATAGCGCGCCATGCTTGCCGCCTCCCGCTTGCAATAATTCGCGAATGCTGTTATCAACACCATATGCCAGAATGAAGACCCCGTCAAGCAAAACCGTATAGGTTGATAGGCGGTGGATTATCCTCAGGTTTTATATTATACTGACGAAAGAGCGATTCCCCACCAACACGGAGGAGCCAAGATGCATGAAATCAAGTGCCCCCACTGCGGGCAGGTGTTTACCGTAGACGAGACCGGGTATGCCGCCATTCTGTCCCAGGTGCGGGACGCGGAGTTCCACAAGGCGCTTGTGGAGCGCGAAGCACAGATGAAAGCCGCGGAGGCCAACGCGCTCAAGCTCTTGCAGGCCAACGCCGAAAAGGAAAAGGCGCAGTCGATGTCCGAGCTGCTCCGCGATATTGAACGCCTCAAGGCGCAGATTCAAGCCGAGGAAACCCAGCGCCAGCTGGCCGTATCCACCGCCATAACCGCGCAGAAGGACGCGCTGTTTGAGCGGGAAAAGGCAATTGCCCAGCTGCAAAGCAAGCTCCAGGAGGCCCAGAAGGATGCCCAGCTGCGGGAACAATCCCTAAAGGACCAGTTCTCGGCGGAGCTCAGGGCCAAGGACACCGAAATCGCCTTCCACAAGGACCTGAAGGCCAAGCTTTCCACCAAAATGGTCGGGGAAACGCTGGAGCAGCACTGCGAGATCGAATTCAACAAGCTGCGCGCCACCGGCTTTCAGAACGCCTACTTTGAAAAGGATAACGACGCCTCCACCGGCAGCAAGGGCGATTACATCTTCCGCGAAAAAACGCCCGACGGCGTGGAGTTCATCTCCATCATGTTCGAGATGAAAAACGAAGCCGATACCACCGCGACCAAGAAGCGCAACGAGGACTTTCTCAAAGAGCTGGACAAGGACCGAACCGAAAAGCACTGCGAATACGCGGTGCTGGTATCGCTGCTGGAGCCCGAAAACGAGCTGTACAACTCCGGCATCGTGGATGTTTCCCACAAGTACCCAAAAATGTATGTAATCCGCCCGCAGTTCTTTATTTCCATGATCACGGTGCTGCGCAACGCGGCCCTCAACTCCGTGGGCTACCAGCGGCAGCTGATGGAAATCAAAAACCAGAACATCGATATTTCCCACTTTGAGGACGACCTGAACGAGTTCAAGAGCAAATTCGAATACAATTATGATCTGGCGAGCCGCAAATTCCAGACCGCCATCCAGGAGATCGACAAAACCATCGATCACCTGCAAAAAACCAAGGACGCGCTGCTGTCCTCGGAAAACAACCTCCGCCTGGCCAACAACAAGGCGCAGGATTTAAGCGTAAAGCGCCTGACCAAAAACAACCCCACCATGCGGGAGAAGTTTGAGGAGCTGGGAACCGAGCTCTGAGATCAAAATAAACAATGAAAGAAGCCGCTCCTTACGAAGTGGCTTCACGGCCGTACGTGATGCCCGCGAAATTGTGCAGGCGACAAAGAAAACGGCGCTTTTTCGCAAGCTGAGGCCGCTCCTCACGGGGCGGTTTCTTTCATTGCTCTGCCAACTTTTTTGGCGTTCTTTTCGTTATACATCAAGGTGTCCACCTTCATGTACAGGGAGTGCAGGCTGGTGATTTCCTGATCCGTAAACACCCAGGAGCCGATGCTCAGCATGATCTCATACGGTCTTTTGACCGTATGATTCTGTTTGATTCTCTGCTCGTCGAGCTTCTTGAGATACTCGGCCATCATATCCTCGGTGCAGTCCTTCAGCACCACGGTAAACTCGTCGCCGCCATAGCGCGCGATGAAGAAATTGCCGGCAAAGCACTCCCGCAGGATATCCCCCGTGGCTTTCAGCGCCCGGTCGCCCTCCACATGCCCAAAGCGGTCGTTGATGCTCTTGAAATCGTCGATATCGATCATGATCACGCCAAGCCGCGTATGCGTGCTGTGGCTTTCGTGTATCATCCGGCGCAGATAGCCGTCCAGCGCCATGCGGTTGTTCAGGCTCGTCAGGTGGTCGATATTCGTGCGGTTGTTGAGCACCAGCATCTGGATTTCCAGAATCACCAGGGCGGTGCCTGCCCACATCAAGCCGGTTAAGGGTTCGAGCAAAATCTCGCCGATGGCCAGCGCCAGGGGAATCGCGGGAATGAGCAAATAGGGAATCATCTCGCCGCGATTGAGCGTTTTGCGCTTGACAAGAATCAGGACCGAAGCCCCGATTACGTAGAGCAGCCCGACAATATAGCTGCCGGTATAAGCGATCCCCGCGCTGTAAAGGTTCGCCGAATCAATACTGAACGCGACGCCGTTATGAAGCGTAATCAAAAGCGCTATAACATACAGCGCGGCCGGAAGCGCGATGAGCAGGCGCAGCTTCTTTTTCACACTGGAGATATGGTAGATCCTGAACAGGCAGTAGTACAGCCACAGCAGCGGAATGATAACCGCCAGGCTGTAGTCCACCGTTTGCAGGACATATAAAAGGAGATGAATTGCCCACCCCGGCTGCGCCCAAAGGTTTTCAATGGCGGTCTCGTTGACAAGCATCACAAGCGTCGCCCAGATGAACAGGACGAACACCTTTTCCTCGCAGCAGATGGTTTTCAGCCTGAGCCTGTAGTTGCGCAAAACCAGAAAAAGCACCAGTACGGCAAAGCTGTTGATATAAATCAAAATTGTGCTGTTCATATCCGTCACCTCTACAAAATCTGTCGGCAAGGGTATGGACTGTGCTTCTATACACAGTATACAAAGAATCGCTGTATTTGTAAAACGGATTCTCCGCACGGGTATCCCAGCGGCTTTCGTTGACAAACATACGGAATTTACATAGAATGTGAATATACAACAGGTGGTTTACATGAACCGTTTATACTACCCTATCTGGAGGAGAGCGCGTTGAAGATTTTGCTGACCGGCATTCTCTCCCCAATGATCTGGGACATGGTGGACCGGCTGGTACGGGAAGGCCACCAGGTTTCGCTGTTGGGTCACGGGCTTGCGCCCGCCCCGGCTAAAACCAAGGCGACCGTGCATGATCTGTCCCCCGGCAACCCCGAGGCGGCGCAGGTGCTGGAGGCGGGTCGTTTTTCATTGGTTGTGTTCTTTTACGCCTATCAATCGGAGGATACCCGCGCGTACGGCTCCATACAGGGTTCGATGCTGGACGCACTGTTCCAGCTACAGCACACCGCCGCAACCTGCGGCGTGGAGCGCTTTTTCCTGGTGACGGACGTGCGCGTGTTCGGCGCGGGCCAGGCCGGGCGGGAGGACGAAACCCCGCTGCCGCAAACCCCCACTGGCGTGCTGATCAACGCGGCGGAGGAGGTGCTTCGCTGTGTAGACTCCAGCACAATCCAAACCCTGCTGATCCGCGTGTCTCACCTGTACTCCCCCGGCAGAGAGGACGCGTTTTTCTCCCGTGTGCGGCAAAGCGCCAATGCTGGCCAGCCCATGCTGTTGGACGGCACCGCCGACACCCTCTGCGATTTTCTGCACGTGGACGATTTATCACTGTTCATCACCCTGGCGCTGGAGCACAAGCTGACGGGCATCGTCCACCTGGCGTACGGCGACCGCTTCAGTTACGCGGAGGTCGCAAACCTGTTGCAGGCCCGGCTGCCGGAGCTGCAGGTGACCTTCTCGGAAACCAGAACCACGCGCACCATGCTGCAAAGCAACAACGCCCACCGCCAAACGCAATGGGTGCCGCGCCACCGCTGGGTATCGGAGCTGGACGAGATCATCGCCGGGGCGGGCGAAGGCCCGCGCAAGCGCAGCCTGGGGGCGCGGCTGTCGGGCTTCCTGCGCAAGCTGTTCGGAAGCGCCCTGCCCTGGGTGGAGCTGGTCGTGCTGGCCGTCATTGCCGAGCTTTTGATGCGCACATCGGAATACAACGCCACCTTCCGCTTTCTGGACTACTGGCTTTTTTATGTCATCCTGATGGGCAGCATCCACGGCGGGCCCGTGGGCATGGCGGCAGGGGTAATCGCCTGCATCGGCTACAGCTTCAGCTGGTTTGAGTCCGGCAACGACGTATACCTCCTCCTGTATAACAAGGATAACTGGCTGCCGCTGATTATGTACATCTTCGGCGGCGGGGTGTTTGGGTATATGCACGATCGCAATGCCGAAAAGCTGGCCGCCATGCGCCAGGAGATGGAGCAGCGCGACGAGGAAGCCAAGTTTATCCAGAGCATGTACCAGCAGGTGGATGCCGACCGCAACGCTTTGCAGGAGCAGGTGATCCGTTTCCGCGACAGCTACGGCCGCATCTACGCCATTACGCAGGAGCTGGATACCCTCCAGCCCGAGCAGGTGTTCTTATCCACGCTGGACGTGCTGGAGGACGTGATGCAAAACCAATCGGTGGCGCTGTATACCTGCTCGCAGGAGTCGTCCTTTGCCCGCCTGGTGGTGCATTCCCGCGCGATGGAGGATTTGCCCAAATCCATGGACCTGAAGGAATATCCGCTGCTGGACAGCGTGTACAGCCGCGGCGAGATCTTCGCCAATTCCAAGCTTGAGCCCGGCTACCCGGCATTCTGCGCTCCGGTGATGCAGGACGGCAACACCATCGCGCTGATCGCGCTTTGGGACGTGCCCTTTGAGCAGCAAACCCTGTACCGGCAAAACCTGTTCAGCGTCGTGGCGGGGCTGGTGCAGTCGGCCATGGTGCGCGCGCTGCATTATTTTGATTCCGCCCAGGATATGTACATTGAAAACACCCACATCCTGACCGACAAGGCCTTCCGCTCCACGCTGAGCGTATACAGCCAGATGCGCAAAAAACGCGCGGCGCAGTACCTGTTGCTTGCCGTGCAGAGCGTGGACGGCGTTTTATCCATCGAGGAATACGACCGCCGCATCGGCAAGGCCACGCGCCGCACCGATATTGCGGGCAGGCTGAAAAACGGACAAATGTACGTGCTCCTTCCCCAGGCCAGCCTGGAAAACATGCCGCAGATCGAGCGGCGTTTCCTGGCGTCCGGGCTGAGCTGCACGGTTACGTCGTAGGAGGCCGGGATGAACAACGCGATGATCGTTCTGGCAACCCTGTCGCTGCACCTGTTTTTGTGCGCGGCGCTGATCGCGTTTGCGCCCCGGCGCAAGCGCCTGTTCAATCACGCGCATTTCACCTGGATTTTGCTGATTCCCATCTTTGGCCCCATGGCCGGATTTTCGCTGATCCGGGCCGTCGGCCGCAAGCCGCCCGATGCCGAGTGGCTGATGCAGCAGCAGGAGGAACGCCACCGTATCAACATCGTTGCCCATTCCAATGTGGAAAGCACGGTGCCGCTGGAGGAAGCGCTTTTGATCAACGATCCGCACAAGCGGCGCAACCTGATGATGAACATCCTGCGCTCCGACCCCATGCGCTACCTGGATTTGCTCCTGATCGCGCGCTATAACGACGATACCGAGACCGCGCACTACGCCACCGCGTCCATCATGGAGATTCAGCGGCAATTTCAGCTGGATTTGCAGCAGTTCCAGCTGGAGCTGACGAAGCAAAACGCGACCTTTGACACGCACCGGCAGTATATCGAGCTTCTCTCGCGCTACTGCCAGAGCGGCCTGTTGGAGGGGCAGCTTCTGCGCAGGCAGCAGCTGCTGCTCAAAACCGCGCTGGAGGAGGCCCTGAAGCTCCAGGAGGATCCCGAGCTTCTGCGCATAAAGGTGGGCAACAGCCTTGCGCTCAAGGACGCGCAGGAGGCCCGCAACACCGCCCTGCTGCTGATGGACCGCTACCCGCGCGATGAGCGCTCCTGGCTGGAGGGCATGCGCGTTTATACCGAAACGCGCGATCCCGTGGGCATGCGCAGCCTGCTCAAGCGCATCGAGGACGAAAAAATCGACCTGACCGCCGCAGGGCGCGAGCACCTGCATTTCCTGGAAGAGGTGCGGACATGAAAGACAAGTCTGTCCTCTTAAAGCTCCTGCTGCCCGTGCTGGTGATGCTGGTGTTTTCCGGCCTGCTGCTCGCCGAGATGACGGGCATGGCCGTGGAAGAGCGCGGCGCGGTGATGAGCCTGCTGGCCGATGCCAAGCCTCCGGGGGCAAAAACCGAGGTTTCCAATACGCACATGCTGGTGGCCGTCAACCGGGAAAACCAAACCGAAATGGCCTTTGCCGATACGCTGACCGCCACCCTGGACGAAATGCGCATGCACTACCACACCGTGGATGTCTCCCGCGATCCCCTGCCGGATTTGGACAGCTTCAATATTTTCCTGTATTGCAGCCAGTCGCTGCTTCCACTGGAACCCGATATGGAAGCGCTGTTTGCCTGGGTTGATGGCGGCGGGCATTTTGCCCTGATGATGACGCCGGTGGACGACAGCGTGTTTCAGATTCTGTACCGCAAGCTCGGCGTTGTGGAATACACCCACGATTACTTTAACTACAAATCGCTCAAATACATATCCGATCTGCTGCCGCTATGGGGCGATACCGTATACCACGAGGATCATACCCTGTCGGACTTTGCCCTGATCGTGCGGCTGGACGAGGCCTGCACCGTGCATATCGTATCCGGCGGGGAGATGGAAATTCCGCTTCTGTGGGAGCGCGACAGCGGCAAGGGGCGCATCGCGGTGCTGAACACCACCCTGATGGTCAACAAGGGCGGCCGCGGCTTTGCCGTATCCACCCTGTACGCGCTGGAGGACACGCTCGTGTATCCCATCATCAACGCGGGCATGATCTTTATCGACGATTTTCCCGCGCCGCAGCCCGCAGGCTTCAACGATGAGCTCAAGGAGCAGTTCGGCTACGACATCCAGGGGTTTTTCCGCAACCACTGGTGGCCGGACATGAAGCAGCTGTGCTGGGACCTTGGGGTTCGCTATACCGGCCTTCTGATTGAGACCTATAACGATAACGTAACCGGCCCCTTCCGCTCCAACCAGCTGAACGATTCCCTTCTCAAATACTACGCGGCGGAGCTTTTGCACTCCGGCGGGGAGCTGGGCTTGCACGGCTATAACCACATGCCGCTGTGCCCGGAGGGTTTTGATTACGGGGATGCCGATTACAAGCCCTGGCCGTCGACGCTCAACATGGCGGAGGGCCTTAGGGAGCTCGCCCGCTACGGCAAAACCCTGTACCTTGGCGCGCATTACCAAACTTATGTGCCGCCCTCCAACTTCCTCAGCGATATCGGCCGCCAGACCATTTTGCAAACGCTGCCCGACATCAAGGTCATCGCGGGACTGTACCTGGCCGAAACCGGCGTGGACGCGCTGATCCAGGAGTTCAACGAGGCCGACGACGGCTCCATCAACGTACCGCGCATCACCTCCGGGTTCGAGATCGACGACTTTATGAAATTTGTCACCGCGCAGGAGCTGGTGCTGCACGGCGTATATTCCCACTTCATCCACCCCGACGACGTGCTCGACAGCGAACGCGGCAAGGAACTGGGCTGGAATACCCTGTTTAAGCTGTTCAGCTCGCACCTGACCGAGATGCACGAAACCTACCCGGCGCTCCGCTTTTTCACAGCGGCCGAGGGCGCGGCAGCCGTACAGCGCTACGACCGCCTGTCCGTCAAGCGCGATATGGGCGACGAGGCGATGACCCTGACGCTGACCAACTTCTACGACGAGGCCTGGCTTGCGTTCCGCTCCCGTGTCGCGCCCGCGGGCATCACCGGCGGGGAGCTGTTCAAAATCGCGGACGGCTTCTACTGGATACGGGCGGATGCGCCCGTCGTCACCGTGCAGTGGGAGGCAACGCCGTGAGGATATGCGTAATTGCCGAGGGCTGCTACCCCTTTGTGCCGGGCGGCGTTTCCAGCTGGCTGCAAAACATGATCCTGCAAATGCCACAGCACGAGTTTGTGGTGTGGGCGATCTCGGCACAGGAAAAGCAGCGCGGTCATTTTGCCTATGAGCTTCCCAAAAACGTGGCGCAGGTCGTGGATGTGTACCTGGACGCGATGATCCATGAAACCCTCAAGCAAAATCCGCGCCGTTACCGCCTGACAACGCCACAGCGCGACGCGCTGCAAGCCCTGCTTTCCTCCCGGGATCCCGACTGGGATGAAATTTTCCGGCTGTTCCGGGGCGACAGGCTCAAGGGCGTGGAGTTTCTGGTCAACCGCGATTTTTTCGCCATTTTGCAGGACGTCTGCCAGGAGCGCTATCCCTTTGTAGGCTTCACCGATTTTTTCTGGACGATACGCTCCATGTTCCTGCCGCTTTTATACCTTCTGGGCGGCAAGCCGCCGGAGGCGGACCTCTACCACTCGGTATCGGCGGGTTATGCGGGGGTGCTGGGCAGCATGGCGGCGCAGTATTATGGCAAGCCCTACGTGCTGACCGAGCACGGCATCTACACCCGCGAGCGGGAGGAGGAAATCCTGCGCACCAACTGGGTGCCGCCGCACTTCAAGGATTTGTGGATCAACATGTTCTACATGTTCACGCGCTGCGCCTACCAACATGCCGACCAGGTGACATCGCTGTTTGAGCGCGCAAGCCTCATCCAGCAGGAAATCGGCTGCGATGCCAAAAAGTGCGAGGTCATCCGCAACGGCGTGCATGCCGAGCGCTTTGAAAACATTCCCCTCAAGGCCCCCGACGGGATGATCGACATCGGGGCCGTGGTGCGCATTGTGCCCATCAAGGACATTAAAACCATGCTGTACGCCTTTTCCCGCGTCCGCGCCGAGGTGCCCAACGCTCGCCTGCACATCATGGGGCCGACCGACGAGGACGAGGAATACTACGACGAGTGCCTGCAGCTCAAGGAAGATCTGGAGCTGGATACCGTCACTTTCACCGGGCGGGTCAACGTGCAGGAGTACATGAAGAACATCGACTTTACACTGCTGACCAGCATTTCCGAGGGCCAGCCGCTGGCGGTGCTGGAAGCCATGGCTGCCGGGCGGCCCGCCGTGACCACCAACGTGGGCTGCTGCCGCGAGCTGGTCGAGGGTGTGGACGACGGTTTTGGCAGCGCCGGCTACTGTGTGCCCGTCATGCACCAGGGCGAGCTGGCCGAGGCAATGATCGCCCTGTGCCGCGACGAGGACATGCGCCGCCGCATGGGCGAGAACGGCAAAAAGCGCGTGCAGGCCCTGTACCGGCACGAGCAGATGATCACCAACTACCTCAATACCTACCAAACCGCAATCGACCTGGCGCAAAGGAGGCGGGAAGCATAAATGGCAGGAATCGGGTTTGAACTCCGCAAGCTGTTTGTCGGCCGCGGCGCGATTTCCAAGGTGCGCGCCTATGCCTACGCAAGCATCATCACCTCCGGCACCATGGTGCTGGCCGTGGTGCTGATGCTGGGCGTGCAGCTGTTAACGCGCGCGTTTGGTGCCACGGACCTCCAGGTGGAAACCCTGGTGGTTTTGATGATCTACGCCATGCTCGGCTCGCTGATTTTAAGCTCGCTTCTGCAAATGCTTTTATCACGCTATGTGGCCGACATGATGTACCAAAAGCTTTCCGACCGCATTATGCCGTCGCTGTTTGGCGGAGCGCTGCTATTGATGATTCCCGGCGGGCTTGTATACGGCTGGTTTCTGTGGACAGCCCAGGGTATTACGCTTCTGGATAAGGCGCTGGACTGGGGGCTGTTCATGCTGCTGGTCATGGTCTGGCTGCAGATGGCCTACATCACCGCCGCCAAGGACTATAAGCGCATCCTGGTGGGCTTTGCCGCCGGGGTGCTGACAGTTTTTGTGCTGGGCGCAGGGCTTTTATGGCTTGGCATGAGCCCCATCACCGGGATGCTTTTGGCGCTGTTTATGGGCTACGGCGTGATGATGGTATCGTTCAACAGCGTTCTGCTGACCATTTTCCCGGTGGGCACGGGGAGCATCCTTGCCTTTCTGGAGTGGCTGGGCAAGTATCCGGATCTGGTGTTCGTCGGCTTTTTCAGCATGTCCGGAGCCTTTGTGCACCTGATCGTCATGTGGTTTTCGCCGCTGGGGCAGGTGGTCGCCGGGCATTTCCGCTTTGCGCCGCTGCACGATTCGGCCGCGTTTTTTGCCTACCTGGTGGCCATCCCCACGAGCGTCAATTTCGTGGTGTCGGTCGAGGTGAACTTCTACCAGAAATACAAGATGTTTTTCTCGGCCATTACCGATGGCGGAACGCTTTTGGAAATCCGCAAGGCGCGCGACAACATGAAAAAGGTGCTCACCCAGGAAATTTTCCGTCTCACGCAGGTGCAGGTTTTCGTGATGGTCATGTTTACGGTGCTGATGCGCTATGTGCTGGAGTCCCTGAGCTTCACGCGGGATATGATCGGCATGTTCCAGATCATGTCGGTGGGCTACTCGGCCTACGCCATCGGCAACAGCATGATGCTTTTGCAGCTGTATTTCAACGATCGCAAGGGCGCGCTGATGACCTGCCTGCTCTACTTTTCCATCAACCTGCTGGGCACGCTGTGGACCATGAACCGAAGCCCCCTGTTTTACGGCCTGGGGATGACCGCCGCAGGCATCGCAATGTACGTGTTCGGGCTTTTGCGGCTGATGACCTACGTAAAGAGCATCGACTACCATGTATTCTGCGGGCAGCCGGTGCTTGCCGTCAGCAGACAAACCCTGATGGGCAGCCTCGCCGCGCGGCTCAACAGGCGGGCCATCGCGGTGGAAAATGCGCATTTGCGAGTATCCGGTAAAGGAGATATGCAAAGATGAAAGGGAAACGCTGGCTGCTGGTTGCCGCAATTTTAACATTGGGTTTGCTGGTAAGCGGCTGCATGCCCCAGGGAGACAAGGAGCCCGGCACGGTCGCCACGACCGACCCGGAGGTCACGGCGCAGGCGCGCGCGGTAACCAAGGTGCCTGTGGCGGATATTAACGATCTGCCGCTCCAGGACGATGCCGCGCTGTACGAGAATCAGGACCCCGCCTCGCTTTCCTATTTCTATATCACGGTGCGGGGCGGCAGCGCTGCCGACGGCACCGACCATAGCTTTGCGGAGGTCAACAGCTACCGCAACCTGCAAACCATGCAAAACGTGGAAAAGATCAAGACCGGCATTTTGTTTCAGGTCGGCGATGCATACGGCCCCCTGCCAGGCGAGCTTGGCTACGGTACGATCACGAACAACGCGACCATGAACGTGCGCGGGCGCACCAGCACTCTGGCGCCGCAGAAGTCCTACCGCATCGACCTGTACGACACGGCGGGGCTCTGGCGCGGGCAGCGCGCCATTGCCCTCAACAAGCACCCCTACGACCGCACCCGGCTGCGCAATATGCTGTTTTTCAGCCTTTTACAAGAGGTGCCGGGCATGACCTCGCTGCGCACACAGTTCGTGCAGGTGTTCATCAAGGATGAAACCGCCGGCGAAACCGCGTTTACCGATTACGGGCTGTATACCCAGGTGGAGATTCCCAACGGCCGCTACCTGCGCAACCACAGCCTCAGCCGCAACGGAAACCTGTACAAGGCCAACTACTGCGAGCTTTACCGCTACGAGGACCAGCTCCGCCTGGCCACCGATCCCCTGTACGATTTACAGGCCTTCTCCCAGGTGCTAGAGCCCAAGACCGGCGAGGATCACCAAAAGCTTTTGGAGATGCTCGATGCCGTGAACGATTTTACCGTTCCCATCGAACAGACTATCGAAAAGTACTTTGATTTGGATAACCTCACCAGCTTCCTTGGGTACAACATTCTGATGGGCAACGTCGATACCAACTCCCAAAACTACCTGCTCTACAACCCCCTGAACGCCGATACCTGGTATTTCCTCTGCTGGGACGGCGACGGCTGCCTGAACTACTACGAGCATGCCCTGTTTAATACCGAAAACGACCTGAGCCTGTGGCAGCGGGGCGTATCCAACTACTGGGGAATGCGGCTGTTCAACCGCATGCTTCGCGTGGCCGAATACCGCCAAGCGCTTGAAGCCAAGGTGGAGCTTCTCCGCGAAATCATCACCCCGGAGCTGATCGCAGAGCAGATCAAAACCTACCGCACGGTGACGGATACCTTCACAACACGGATGCCCGACCTGATCAACCTCACCTGCACGCTGGAGCAGCAGGAGCTGCTGTACGAAAACATGCCCGGCGACGTGGAGACCGCCTACCAGTACTTCAAGGATTCGCTCAAGCAGCCGATGCCGTTCTTCCTTGGCAATGTGGAGCGGGACGACAAGCTTTTAACCTTTGCGTGGGGCGAGGCCTACAGCTTCGATCCCCAGGCTGTGCGCTACACCCTGCAAGTCGCAAGCGACTGGTCGTTTGCGCCCGATACCATCATATTTGAAGCAACCCCCCAGCTGCAGATTACCGCAACCATCCCCATGCTTCCGCCCGGCGACTACTGCTGGCGCGTGATAGCGGAAAATGAAAGCGGCTACAGCCAGATCGCCTTTGACTGGTTTATCACCGGTGAACAGAACCACTACGGCATGCGCCGCTTCATCATTGCGGATACCGGGGAGGTGCTCAATCCAGAATGAACAAGAAGCGCTTCCGGCATGAGCTCAAGTACCTGATCAACCTGCCGGACTGGGCGCTGCTGAAAACCCGCATGGCGGGCGTGATGCAGCGCGACAACAACGTGGACGAGCACGGCGAGTACTGGATTCGCAGCCTCTATTTTGACGATTACTGGCACACCGCCTTTGAGGACAAGGACGCGGGCGTCATGATACGTAAGAAGTACCGGCTGCGCGTGTACAACTGCTCCGACGCCACCATCCGCCTGGAGCGCAAGCAGAAGATCGGTCCCTATATCCACAAGGAGAGCGCGCCCATCACCCGCAGACAGGTTGCGATGCTCCTAAACGGCGATTATCAGTTTTTGGAGAAGAGCGATCATCCGCTGCTGAAAGAATTTTACTTTGAATGCACCTCCCGGCTGATGCGCCCGCGGGTGATGGTGGATTACGACCGCGAACCCTACGTGATGGAAGCCGGAGATGTGCGCATCACCTTTGACAAGCACGTGCGCGCGGGCTTTGGGACATTCGATCTGTTCGACCCCCATCTCCCTGCGGTAGAGGTGCTGCCCGCAAACCAGATGATTATGGAAGTCAAGTATACCGAGCTTCTGCCGCGCATCGTTCGCGGCCTGCTGCCGCCCCGTGCGAGCATCATGACGGCGGCATCGAAATACACCCTTTGCTGCAGCGCGGCGGTGCGGGACCAAAACATGAATCGAACGGAGGGGCTACAATGGACGGCACGCTGACTTTTCAGGATATTTTCAAAAAATCGGTGCTGGAGGCGTCCGGCTATCAGGAGGGGTTCTCATGGGAAAGCCTGCTGGGCTACGCGGGCACCATCCTGCTGGCGCTGGTGATGGGCTTGCTCATCTACTGGATTTATAAAAAATCCTACATGGGCGTGGTGTACAGCCGGACATTCGCGGCGTCGCTGGCGGGGATGACGGTGCTGACCTGTTCGATCATCGTCACCATTCAAAGTAACATCGTGCTGTCGCTGGGCATGGTGGGTGCGCTGTCCATCGTGCGCTACCGCACGGTGATCAAGGACCCGCTGGATCTGTTATACCTGTTCTGGGCGGTGGCCAGCGGCATCGCCATCGGCGCGAACATGTTCTACCTTTCGGTGATCGTGTTCTTGGTGATGCTCATCCTTTTGATGATCTTCACCCGGCGCAAGCGCGTGCGCGACCAGATGTACATTCTGCTCATCCACTACGAGGGCATGGATGTGGACGAGGCGGTGCGCAAGGCCCTGGGCACGCGGCCCTACCAGATCAAATCCAAAACCATGCGCAAGGCGGATATGGAAATGGCGGTGGAGGTGCGGGTGCGCAAAAACGACCTGTCCTTTGTGGAGCGTATCCGTTCGCTGGATCACGTATTTGACCTCACGCTCGTGCAGTACGACGGCGACTATGTGGAGTAACCGGCCTTTGCGGCGGACGGCTATCATCCTCCTTTCGCTGCTGCTGGCTGCGGCCTGCCTTCCGGCGGGCGCGCAGACGGTATCCGCCGCATACCCTAAAAGCGACGATGTGCTCGTCAATCCCTACATCGGCAACGCCGTTTGGGCAAGCGACCGCAGCGCCCACGAGCAGCCCTTTACCCTGGTCTACGCCGATTTGACCTGGGCCGATTTTGAGCCGGAGCAGGGGCGGTACGAATTTGCCGCATTCGAGAAAAAGAACCAGTTTGAACGCTG
>DAIOVG010000052.1:0-14924 GCA_036759125.1 Candidatus Limiplasma sp. | reverse complement strand
GAGTTCATCTTCACCAAGTGGGGAGTGGGCTACTATTTTACGGATAAGGATTAAAAATCCGTTTTCGTCAATTAGGTGGAAATACCTTCTCGCCTTCCTGCTGATCGTCGTTGTAAGTTACTTTGCGGTGGCTGCGTCGGTGATTGGCTTGGTAGGCGATTATTTATTTGACGACAGACGCGCACAGGATCAGGCGGCCACTGAAAAGCTGGCTGTTGTTGTGACGCCGCTTTTCTTAAGCGCGGATTCCCAGACCCTGCAATCGCTTTTGGAGCTCCAGAGCGGCGAAATGGGCGGACGGCTCATGGTGCTGGATCAAAGCGGCAAGGTGCAGGCAGACAGCTTTTCCGAGCTCAACGGCAAGCGCCTGGAGATTCCTGAGGTTGCGTCCGTTCTGCTGGGCGAGAAAACTGTCGATTACGGTGTGCACGGCTTGAACCCGGACAGGAGCCTGACGATTCTAAGCTATTTCGGATCGCTGCAGGGGAGCGAGGACGATTGGGTTGCCTATTGTTCCGCGGCGCTATATCGTGAAGGCGAAACTGTCGGGGTGCTTGTGTATTCATCTTCGGTCGGCACGATGATGGAAAGCCTCGTCTCCCTGCAAAAAAATATGATTATCTATTTCCTGGTCGCGGCGTTTGTCGCGGCTGTCATCGCGCTGATTCTGTCGCGCCTGATTACCAAGCCCATCGACAGGCTGACCCGTGGCATCCAGCGCATGGGCCGTGGCGATCTATCCGTGCGGGTGCCGGTCAAGGGCGGCGGGGAGCTTAAAAAGCTGGCCGAGACCTTCAACACCATGTCTGAAAAGCTGGAACGGCTGGATAAGAGCCGCAACCAGTTTGTGTCCAACGCCAGCCACGAGCTGAAAACCCCGCTGTCCACCATGAAGATACTGCTGGAAAACATCATTTATCAGCCGGACATGAAGGCTGAGCTGCGCACGGAGTTCTTAACCGATGTCAACTCCGAAATCGACCGCCTCAACCTGATTATCTCCGACCTCCTCACCCTGGTAAGCATGGATACCAACGCCATGCGCCTGCGGCTGGAAACCTTCAAGATCGGCGATTTGGTGGCCGAGGTTGTCCAGCGCCTGTCCATCGTTGCCAGGCAGAAGCACCAGGAGATCAAGGTCAATCTCTCCGACGGGTGCGAGATGCATGCCGACCGTGCAAAGCTGACGCAGGTGGTCTATAACATTCTGGATAACGCCATCAAATATACGCAACCGGGCGGGGTCATCCGCCTGCGCCTGGTGCGCTCCGGCCGCAATGCCGTTTTAACCATAGCCGATAACGGCCCCGGCATCCCCAAAGAGGATCAGGCGCACATTTTCGATCGTTTCTACCGGGTAGACAAGGCCAGAAGCCGCGATACGGGCGGCACGGGCCTTGGGCTTTCCATTGTGCACCAGTTTGTGCTGATGCACGGGGGCAACGTATCGGTGGATTCCACCGAGGGAAGCGGCACGACCTTCACCATTGAGCTGCCCATGGGCGGCCATCTGGCAGGGCTGGGGGAGGACTCGTGATGAAGCACAAAACCCGCTTGTGGATATTTGCGCTGATCGTGCTGCTGCCGCTGCTGCTATCAGGCTGCTACGAGCAGCTGAACCCGCTGGAGAAGAACGCGGCCACGCCTGCGCCTGGGCTGTCGGTAGAGCTTTTTACGGCAGCCGCTGACGACAGCAATACGGACGTAATCAAAGCGACGCTCTACTTCCGCTATCTGGATGAACCCATGCTGGCTGCGGAAAGCCGCCTGATCACCGTGCGGCGCGACCAGCGGCCTGAGCAGGCCATTGTGGAGGCGCTCCTGCAGGGGCCAAGCGCCGGCAACGCGGACCTGCGGCGGATGATTCCCGCAGATGCGCAGGTGGAAGCCGTTTCCAACAACGGGCAGGTGCTGTTTGTCACCTTCAGCGAGAAATTCTTGTCCGACGATATCCCGGTGGACTGGGCAACCAGCGAAGGCTGGAGCACGGAAGCGCCGCTGATACGCAAGCTGATCATCCAAAGCGTTGTGGCGTCGGTCACGGAAAGCTATCCCTATACGGGGGTGCAATTTTTGGTGCATCGCAGAAACGAAGTGCAGACGAGCCTGCGCTTGGGCAACGAGTACTTTCTGGACGGCTCGGTTGGCCTGAGCGAGCCGATGGTCCGCGATGAAGCGCTGCTTTTAACCCCGCAGAGCACTGTGAAGACAATTTTATACGCCTGGGCGCAAAAGGATTACGAGCAGATGTACAAATACATCGCCCAGGCCGACAAGCCCGCCTACTCCGCCTTTGTGGAAACGCTGGACAGGGCCCCGGACGTTGACGTTCTTTCCATCAGCGGCGGCAGCGTGTATTTGGACGGGCAAACGGCGGTGGTTACGGTATACATCCGCCTGCTTACGGATATGGAGCAGGAACAGCTGCTCAGCTATCCCTTGCAGCTTGTGCGTGAAAACGGCGTTTGGAAAATGAAGTACGCGCGCCTTACGGCGCTGATACCGGAAACCTGATGGAGGGGAGGGTGAGCATGGCAAGACGATATAAGCCTCGGGTACTGATGATTGCGCTATGTGCCGCGCTGAGCGTGTCCTCCTGTGTGGATTCGGGCGCTCCGGCTGCGGACGGGCGCAGCTATTCCCTGCCGGATCCTGCTCTTGATGTGAGCGCGCCGGTTGGCGACGCCATGCTTGAGTACACGAAGCCCGCAGTGTTTTACCTGCCCCGCCACGACGGCGCACGGCTGATTGCCGTGACCGATACCATTCCCCTGTCCGAAGGGCGGCTCGTTGCGGAGAGCATCGTTCGGCTATTACTCGAACAGCCGGGCAGTTCCATCGCCTCCCCGCTTGGCGGCGAGGTAAAGCTGTCGCTTTTCGGCGCTAATCCTGTGGAAGTCAGCGGCGATGTGGCGACTGTCAACCTTGCAGCCTCCGCGCTGCAGCTGGACCGCAAAACCCTGTGCCTTGTCAGCCACGCCATTACCAATACCCTCACGGAGCTGGACAGCATCCAGTACGTCAACACCCTGGTTGCCGATAAATCTCTGGCGCTGGATATCGCATCCACCCTGCCGCAGGGCTCGCTGGTGCGCAGCATGGGGGAAGATATCGGCGCGCTGTACGAACAGCAGCTGTCCCGGCGTGTGCTCTCCGGCGAGGAAGCCGCTGCCAAGCGCCTGACCGCGACGGCGACGCTCTACTTCCCGCTGTCTGCCATCAACGGCGTCATGGCCGAGGCGCGCAACGTGACCTTCGATTCCATGGTTCCTGCCGATATGGTGGTTACCCTGATGAAGGAAATTTCCAGCGGCGCGGCGGTGGTGAAAGGCTCTCCGGCGATGCCGCTGCTCAGCGAATACCTGCTGGAAGAGCCCCTGGTGTCGCAGCCTGCCGATATCGGCGGGAACCTGATTACGCTCAGGTTCAGCTACCTGTTTGACGAGATGCTGCAAACCCTGAAGGTATCGCGCGCCAGCTGCATGGCGGCGCTGTGCTATACGCTGACCACCTTCCTGCCCAATGTAGCGGGTATTGAGGTGTATATCGATTCCGAGCTTGTGGAGCACGTGATGCTTTCCGGCACCAACGGGATTTTGTTCGAGGATGGCATCCAGCGGCGCGTGGATTTCGCGTCTCTATTGATGGATGACGCCGCGCTGTACTTTGCCAGTGCTTCGGGGCTGAAGCTGCAAAAAGTCAGCCGCCCGATTCCGTTTTACCAAACCTCCAACCCGCGTGCGCTGCTCAACGAGCTGTTCAGGGGCCCGTCGGATGCAGACAACGCATCGGGTACTTTGGCAACCATTCCTGCCGGCATGCTGAAGGACTCCGATATCATCGGCATCTCGTTGAGCGGGGATACGCTGCTTGTGAACCTGTCGCAATCGTTTCTGGAAGCCGGAAACGGCCTGAACGCCGACGGGGATAGGCTGATGGCTTATTCGATGGTCAATACCCTGCTCCATGCCGCAAGCGCCCGCCGTGTCGCCTTCTTTGTGGGCGGCAGCCAGATTGCGGGCTTCACCAATGAGATCAGCTGGAAGGGCTGGTTTCTGGAAAACGTCGGCATTGTTGCCGACTGACGCCGCTTGCCTGCCGGGAATATGAGCGTATAGACAAACGGGACTGCGATGATCATCGCGGTCCCGTTTGTTTATATGGTGTATCCGCCCTATTGGCAAATGCCTCTATGATTTAGAACGTAACCTTGCTTTCCAGGTAGGGAATGAGCTCGTCGATGGACAGGCGAATCTGCTCCATGGAATCGCGGTCACGCACGGTGACGGTGCGGTTCTCCTGGGTGTCGAAATCCACCGTGATGCAAAACGGTGTGCCGATCTCATCCTGCCTGCGGTAGCGCTTGCCGATGGAGCCGGTCTCGTCGTAGTCGATCATGAACTTCTTGGATAACAGCGCATAAACCTCGGTCGCCAGCTCGCCCAGCTTGTTTTTCTGTAAGGGGAGCACGGCGGCTTTATATGGCGCCAGCGCGGGATGCAGGTGCAGCACGACGCGGCTGTCGTTTTCCAGTTCCTGCTCCTCGTACGCGTCGCACAGGAAGGCAAGCAGCACGCGATCCGCGCCCAGGGAAGGCTCGATGACATAGGGGATATAGCGCTCGTTGGTGACGGGATCGATGTACTCCATGTTCTCGCCGCTGACACGCTGGTGGGCTTTGAGGTCAAAGTCCGTGCGGTCGGCCACGCCCCAGAGCTCGCCCCAGCCGAAGGGGAACTTGAACTCAAAGTCCGTGGTGGCGTTGGAATAATGCGAAAGCTCTTCCCGGCTGTGGTCGCGCAGGCGCAGGCTTTCTTCCTTCATGTTGAGGTTTAGGAGCCAGTCGCGGCAGAATGCGCGCCAGTATGTGAACCATTCCATGTCCTCGCCGGGCTTGCAGAAGAACTCCAGCTCCATCTGCTCAAACTCGCGGGTGCGGAAAGTGAAGTTACCGGGCGTGATTTCGTTGCGGAACGATTTGCCGATCTGGCACACGCCCATGGGAAGCTTGCGGCGCGTGGAGCGCACGATGCTTTTGAAGTTGACAAAGATGCCCTGTGCGGTTTCCGGGCGCAGGTAAAGCTCCGCTGCGGTGTCCTCGTTAACGCCCTGATGGGTTTTAAACATCAGGTTAAACTTGCGGATGCCCGTAAAATCGTGCTTGCCGCAGGTGGGGCATACGATCTTGTTTTCTTCGATGAACTTCTCGTACTGCTCGTCCTTCCAGCCGTCGGCGACGATTTCCTCGCCGCGTTCCCGGCTCCAGTCCTCAATCAGCTTATCGGCGCGAAAACGTTCCTTGCAGGCCTTGCAGTCCATCAGCGGGTCGTTGAAGGTGCCCACGTGGCCGCTGGCAACCCATACGTTGCGGTTCATTAAAATGGCGCTGTCCAGGCCGACGTTGTACTTGTTTTCCTGCACAAACTTCTGCCACCAGGCGCGTTTGACGTTGTTTTTCAGCTCCACGCCCAGCGGGCCGTAATCCCAGGCGTTAGCCAGGCCGCCGTAGATTTCGCTGCCCGCGAAAATAAAGCCTCGGTTCTTGCACAGGGCTACCAGTTTATCCATTGTTACGTCCGCCATGCTTTGCCTCCAACCCTTGTAATCAAAGTAGTTCTATGATAGCCGTCAAAGCATTGCTTGTCAAGAATTGTATCGATTCCGGGTGTGCTTGCGCGACTAAAAACTGAGATAGCTGACGCTCAGGAGCTGACCCTTTTGATGACCTCTTTGGCGACTTCGTCTGCTGTTTTGTCCTTCGTATCAACAATGCAGGTTGCCAGAATGCCGTTGCACGGGCTTTCGATGAACTCCCTGTTGAGCATTTTGAACAGCTCGGCCGGGGCTTCTGCATGCCGGTGTTGCAGCGCCTCCAGGCTTTCTTTCGGGTCGGGGGAATAGCGGAGAAAGACCACATGCCCAAACGGCTTGAAGCAAGCCTGAACCCTTCCAAATAACGCCTGATCTGTATAAACGGTATACCCCGCGCCAAAATCCAGCACGGCGGCGGAATACTTTTCCACGATAGCCTCAACATATCCGGCCTCGAAGGGCTTCATATATTGGAACGCACCTGCCGCATTCCCGCTTTCATACAGCGTTTTTGTCACTTGATGATCAAAGTCCGGCTGCTGTGAAAAATAGTCCCAGCGCAGTTCATCTACATCGATATAGTGTAAACCCAGGGCTTGCGCGATCTTCCTTGATACGGTTGTTTTGCCAACGCCCATCGGACCGATGATGGCGATACTCTCTGTTGCCATAAAACACCTCTTTGGAGACCGCTAGGTATACCGCGCACTTCCGGTTCAGAAGGCGAAGTATGCCCTGGCATTGTCGCAGCAGATGCCGCGTACAATTTCGGAAAGCGTATCAAATTCATCGGGATACTGGCCGTCCTCCACCCATTCGCCCAGCAGGCGGCACAGGATGCGGCGGAAGTACTCGTGGCGGGGATAGCTCAAAAAACTGCGGCTATCGGTCAGCATGCCGATAAAGCCCGCCAGGTACCCAAGGCTGGCAAGCGAGCGCAGGTGCTCCGTCATGCCCGTAAAATGATCGTTAAACCACCAGGCGGAGCCGTGCTGGATCTTGCTGACGGCCTCGTCGGTCTGAAAACAGCCGCAGATCGTATCAATGGCCTCGTTATCGGAGGGGTTCAGGCTGTAAAGAATGGTTTTGGGCAGGCCGCCGCCCGTTTCCATAGCGCCCAGCAGCGCGGCGAGCTGCGCCGACGGGGTATAGGTATCAATCGCATCAAAGCCTGTATCGGGGCCGAGGCTTTGAAATGCCTCTGGGTTGTTGTTGCGGCGGCAGCCGTAGTGCAGCTGCATCACCCAGCCCATGCGGCGGTATTCCGCGGCGGAAAAGAGCATGAAGGCGGTTTTGAACTTGAGTATGTCCTGCTGTGAAACGTTTCTACCGGAGAGCTTGTCCGCAAGAATGCGATCAATCTCCGCGTCGTCTGTGGGCACGTACATGGCGTAATCCAGCGCGTGATCGCTGAGCGAGCAATGGTGATCGCTGAAATACTGCAGGCGGGTGCGCAGGGCTTCCTTCAGGGTTGCAAACGAGGTGATTTCTACCCCGGCAGCTGCGCTTAGCTGGCGCAGATAATCGGCAAAATCGGGCTTTTCGATGTTCATGGCCCTGTCCGGCCGCCAGGCAGGCAGCACCTTGGTGGAAAAACTGAAATCGTTTTGGAGCTTCTGGTGCCATTCCAGGGTGTCGACGGGGTCATCGGTGGTGCAGACGAGCTCGACATTGCTCATGCCGATTAGCCCGCGTACGGAAAACCCTTCGCTTCTGAGCTTTTCATTCGCCATCTGCCATACGGCCGGAGCGGTTTGCTCGTTCAGCGTACCGTGGTAGCCGAAATAGCGCTGCAGCTCCAGATGGCTCCAGTGGTAGATCGGGTTGCCGATGGATTTGGACAATACCCTGGCAAAGGTCACGAACTTTTCATAATCGCTCGCGTTGCCCGTGATGTATTGTTCCGGCACACCGGCGCAGCGCATCAGCCGCCATTTATAGTGATCGCCGCCAAGCCATACCTGTGTGATCGTATCGTAGCGCCGGTTTTCATATATCTCCCGGGGATTGATATGGCAGTGATAATCCACAATGGGACAGGCTGCGGCAACCTCATGAAACAGCCGCTTCGCAGTTTTGGTTGTCAGCAGAAAATCTTTGTCCATGAACGCTTTCATTGGCAGACTCCTCATGTTGATAGTGGAAACAGTGACTGCAAATCCCTACCATGATTCTGCGACCATTATAGAGTAGTTTCCCGAATTTGCAAGATGCGCGGCCGAGTGTATGAGCCGAACCGGTCAGACGTTTTGAGTCAATGTTGACGTATACTTGGAACCGGAGTATGATGGGCGAAGCAATGAAACCATTTGCATACTGTGTCTGCGGAGCATAAAGGGGAAGCTATGAAACAATCAGTTTTAATACATCCGGATGATAACGTAGTGGTTGCGTTACAGCCGTTTCAAAAGGGCGATACGATACAGGAAAACGGGCTCAAAGTCCGGAGCGATATTCCGGCAGGGCACAAAATCGCGCTGCGCGCCATTGCCAATGGCCAGCCTGTCATCAAGTACGGGATGCCTATCGGCGCGGCATCGCAGGACATTGCCCAGGGCGAGCACGTTCACACCCACAATATGAAAACGATGCTCTCGGGCGAGCTTGCCTATAGCTATAATCCCAAACGGACGGTGATCGATCACATTCAGCCCCGTACGTTTATGGGCTACAAGCGCAAGGTCGGCCGCGCGGGTGTGCGCAACGAGCTGTGGATCCTTCCCACCGTCGGGTGCATTAACGACGTTGCCCGTACCCTGCGGCAGCGCGCCCAGTCGCTGGCAGGCGGCGCGGTGGAAGCCGTGAATGTGTTTGAACATCCCTTCGGCTGCTCGCAGATGGGGGATGATCAGGAGGACACCCGCACGATTCTGGCCGACCTTGCCGCACATCCCAATGCCGGCGGTGTGCTGGTGATCGGGCTGGGATGTGAGAACAGTCCGGTGGAGTCTATCCGCAAGGCAATGCCGCCCTATGACGAAGCGCGTGTGCGCTTTATGGTCATCCAGGATGTGGACGACGAGCTGGCAACAGGCATGCAGCTCTTGCAAGAGCTTGCCGATCATATGCAAAACGACAGGCGCGAGGCGGTTTCGGCCGATCAGCTGATTGTCGGCCTCAAGTGCGGCGGTTCGGACGGTCTATCAGGCATCACATCGAACCCTTTGATCGGGCGCTTTTCGGATAAGCTCATCGCCATGGGCGGGTCTACCATCCTGACCGAGGTGCCGGAGATGTTCGGCGCGGAAACCCTGCTGATGGAGCGCTGCGAAACCGAGGCGGTCTTCCGGGATACCGTGGGGATGATCAACGGCTTCAAACGCTATTACGAGGAACACAACCAGCCGATTTATGATAACCCCTCGCCCGGCAACAAGCAGGGCGGGATCTCGACCCTGGAGGACAAAGCGCTGGGCTGCACCCAGAAGAGCGGCTCGGCGGTTGTGCGCGACGTGCAGCCCTATGGTGGGCGGGTACACAAGGCGGGGCTGACCCTGCTCAGCGCGCCGGGAAACGATCTGGTCTCCACCACAGCGCTGGCTGCGGCAGGCGCGCAGATTGTGCTGTTTTCCACGGGCCGCGGTACGCCGTTCGGCGGCCCGGTACCGACGGTGAAAATTGCCAGCAATTCGGCGCTTGCCGCGCACAAAAAAAGCTGGATCGATTTTGACGCCGGTCGGCTGCTGACCTCGCATACCATGGAACAGCTGACCGATGAGCTGATGGACTATGTTCTTTCCGTGGCAAGCGGCAAACCCACCCGCAACGAGCAGAATGATTACCGCGGGATCGCGATTTTCAAAACGGGGGTTACGCTGTAAAACCGCATTTGAGTATAGTGAATGCAATGGATATTCATGTGGAAGGAACGTTTCAGAAAAAAACCACAGTTTAGGAACCCCTGGTCAATATTGACCGGGGTTTCCTTTGGGGCATGAAATACCGCTCTTGACAACAATGAACAATAGATATACCATTTAGATACCAAATAGAGTATAGATAGTATCTAATCGCAGCATATATCATAGCAAGTGAAATATTGGGGGGCGATTGTAATGGAGGGCAATCTGAAGCTGCAAAAAACGGAGAAGGCCGCCGTGAACCTCGGCATAGTGGAGCTGGCGCAGATTGACGTACTGGTGGAAAACCTGCTGTACACAAACCGCAGCGATTTCATCCGCACCGCCATTCGCAAACAGCTTGAATGTCATCAGGAGTATATCGACAATCTCCTGGCGCAAGCGGCGGAACAGCATGAAAGAGCCATGACCGCGACCATCGGCGGGATCGGCGTCTATCGCCTGTCCGCCGCCGATCTGCTCCGGCTCAAGGCGCAGGGCAAAAAGGCGAGCATTATCGTTGTCGGGATTCTGATCATCGACCGATCGGTCGATGCGGAGCTGTTCAGCGCCCAGGTTGCATCCATTAAGATTTTTGGAAAACTGCAAGCGCCTAAGCAGATACAAGACTTTCTCGCACAGAAACGGGCCAAAAACGAAGAGAAGGGGCTGCCACTTCTTTAACTCCGATCAAGGATTGCCAAAGAATCCCAACTAGAGATCACGTTTTGCACGGTTTATAATTGGGGTTCTTAAAACTGCTCTTAGCAATGCCATCATTACATTTTATGTATCAAGCTATAAACGTAGAATTGTGAACGGATGCTTTGTCAATATGAATATAGAATACGATGATTTGCATCTAAAGCTTTTCGAAAACTAGCGTTGCCTGAATACGATCGCCGCCGCCAAATCCCTTGCTCCCACCGTTTGAAGTGCTGATTGTATGCAGCCGGTATCCCTTCAAAACTTGTGTGTTGATTGCATCTTCTAGTTCAGAAAGGTTACCGGAACCGGTTCCAAAAAACTTCTCTTTTAGTGTTACCTGTAAAACAACATATGGTAAATCTCTTCCGGAAGCTTTAGAATAAGAAGATTCATTGTTGATATCATCCCAAAATCCCATATTATCCCTCCTGAAATTGTATTATTTAGTACTAATAATAGCGAGTATAACATAATATGTCAAATCAATAACCCTGTTCAGAATATTCTTTGAACAGGGTGTTTATGATAAGTTCCTAGATCTTGCTATAACGGATAATCGCTCAGGTATTGCTCCTCCAGACCGCACTCGGCGATGAGTTTGAACAGCGTATAACGCGAACGGTAATCCTTGGCACAGTGCATGGAGAGGTTCAGAAGCGGGGTGCCGATACCGCAATCGGCGGGCGTCATTAATGCGCCTAGCCTTTGCATTGCGGCATAGATTGCATCAAACGGCGGCAGCTGGGCGATGACGTCACGGATGGCTTGCTGCTTGGCCTGCGCGGTCTGGATGCGGCGTTTTTGTTCCTCCCAGGTCAGGAAATCTTCGGGATTGTCTCGCATGATGCTTTGTGCGGCTTCCTCCCCGAATGCTTTCAGCATCCAGGCCTTGCGTTGCGCGTCTGAACTCCGCCCGGCTTGGATTGCGTCCAAGTCGAGCTTTGACAGATCCTCCGTGGCAAAGCGGGCATACAAAGGCCAGCACAGCAGCGTCGCCACGCCGACAGATGCGCCGTGGGCGGGCGGGTGATGCCCGTGTGAGAGCTGCATCATTTCCCAGTAGTGCGCAATATTGTGCTCCACCGATGCCACCGCGCGCGTATGGCCGACGATCATAATCGTGACGCCGGCCAGCAGCAGCGCCTCGATGAGGATTTGAATGCCTTTCTCTGTGCGGTTTTTGATGGCGTCAATGTTTTTGAGCAGCTTCTCAATCGCGCCGGTCACGATTTCGCCGCACAGATCGCAGTATGTTTCCCCATTGATGATACTGCCGATCATCCAGTCCGCCTTGGCGATGTACTTGCCAAGCACGTCACCCACGCCCGAGCATACCATGTCGATGGGCGCGGTGCGCAGAATCTCGGTATCGCAGATAATGATCTCCGGGCAGTACCCGGTGCGGTGGATTTTCACATTGCGCAAAAGCAGAGGCGCCACCACGGAGGTGTACCCGTCCATGGAAGGTGCGGTGCCAACGCTGATAAACGGCAGCTTGCAGCGCGTGGCGTTGACACGCGTGGTATCCGTAATGCTGCCGGAACCAACCGCGATCAGGAACTGAGTTTCCGGCTGGATGGAGAGAAGCACCTCGCCGCAGGCGCGCTCGTCCGGGTCCATCACCCCGTTTCTGGTGATGATACAGCGGACGACCGAAACCCCTGCGCTCTCCAGCTGTTTGGCCAGCGCTTTGCCCGCCAGCGGCCAGGTGTTCTGATCGGCCACCAGCACACAGTGCGTGCCAAGCCCCCGCTTTTGAATGTAAGCAGCTGTGTTTTTCACAATTCCGCTGCCGACATAGATATCCTGCGTAGGCTGTGTGTGCGCAAGTCCGCATTCGCAATCCAGACCGGAGATCGTCAGCCTGTGATCGGCGTCGTAGGATATGGAAACGCTCATGGCGTGTGTCCCCTTTCCTTGAAAAGCATAAAGTCAGAAAAAATCCCCTGTCAAACCGACAGGGGACTGGTTTAACCCTTGGGATGTGTCGAAGGGTCGCGACCCTTCGACTGTCAATCCGAAACCAGCGACATGTGCGGTGGCTTCGGAACCTTGCGCAGCAAGGGTTCCTTACACCAAGACCTGGCCGAGAGTGAAACGATCAAGGTCGCGGTGAAAACTCGATCAAGTGGAACACTTGATCGAAAGCGTGTTAGCGGGTCAGCAGCGTTTCTTCGGTTTCCTTGTCGAAGAAGTGCAGGTGGTTGACGTCGAACGCAACCTGGATGGTCTGGCCGGCGCGGCTGGTGGTGCGCGGATTCACGCGGGCGATGATGTTGCCTTCCTTGCCGGAGGTGGTCAGGTAGAGGTAGGTTTCCGAACCCATCAGCTCGGTGACTTCCACGTCGGTGTTGATCACTGCGGACGGCGCCGACTGCACGAACACGTCTTCGTCGTGGATGTTTTCCGGACGGATGCCCATGATCACTTCTTTGCCGATATAGCTCTCATCCGCAAACTTGGACAGCTTGCTGGGCGGGATGACAATTTTGTTCTCGCCGAACTTGGCAATAACGTCTTTGCCGGCCTTTTCCAGCGTTACGTCGAAGAAGTTCATCTGCGGGCTGCCGATGAAGCCGGCCACGAACAGGTTGGAAGGATAATCGTACAGGTTCTGGGGGGTATCAACCTGCTGTACGAAGCCGTCCTTCATCACCACGATGCGGGAACCCATTGTCATGGCTTCGGTCTGATCGTGCGTTACGTAAATGAAGGTGGTCTGCAGGCGCTGGTGCAGCTTGGTGATCTCGGTACGCATGGCAACGCGCAGTTTGGCATCAAGGTTGGAGAGCGGTTCATCCATCAGGAAGACCTTGGGCTCACGCACGATGGCACGGCCCAGGGCAACGCGCTGGCGCTGGCCGCCGGAAAGCGCTTTGGGCTTGCGGTTGAGCAGGTGGTAAATGTCCAAAACCTTCGCGGTCTCTTCTACGCGGGTTTTAATTTCGGCTTTGGGGGTTTTGCGCAGCTTCAGGCCGAACGCCATGTTGTCAAACACGGTCATATGCGGGTACAGGGCGTAGTTCTGGAACACCATCGCGATGTCGCGATCTTTGGGGGCCACGTCGTTGACCAAACGGTCGCCGATGTAAAGCTCGCCGCCGGTGATTTCTTCCAGGCCTGCGACCATGCGCAGCGTGGTGGATTTACCACAACCGGAGGGGCCGACCAATACAATAAACTCCTTATCCTCAATGTCCAGATCAAACTCGCTGACCGCGACGACATTGCCGGCATAAACCTTGGTGATTTTCTTCAGTGATACGCTTGCCATGAGATAGCCTCCTTATCTTGTTGAACGATGACTCGCTCAATACGAACAATGTAAATACATTATAACTTCTGCAACTGGGTTTGCAAATGGTGCAAATAGCCAAACTTTGCTTTGCGCATTTGTTCACGATGTATAGAGTGGAAAACTCCATACCAAATTACACAGATAAATTAGCCGTATATTGTGGTTTTCACCCAAACAAAAAACGTGGTATACTAATGCTGCATAAAATTATCTGGCCGGGAGGAACATGACAAATGAAAGCATACGCACAGGAGGTGCTCCAGGCGGCGCTTGCCGGCGGCGGGGACTTCGCGGAGATATTCTTCGAAGATACCCGTTCCACCAGGATGCAGCTGGTATCCAGCGAAGCCGAGAGCATTAACTTTTCACGCCTGCACGGCGCGGGCATCCGGGTGTTTGTGGGGCTGAACCCCGTATACGCCTTTACCAATGAAACCGACAGGGAGGGGCTTCTGCGCTGCGCGGCGCAGGTGGTCAAAGCGGTACGCGATCAAAAACAGACCGTGTTCCAGCTGCCGCCGCTGGTTACGCCGCAGCTGCCGCCGCCTGATCGTATCCTGCTCATGCCATCCACTGTTGAAAATAAACGGAAGCTCGATATTCTCCGCGCGGCGGACAGCGCAGCCCGTGCAGTCAGTGCGGATATCCGGCAGGTGAACTGCATGTTCCTGGATGTGGAGCAGGATGTCACCATCGCCAACACGGAAGGCCTCTATGTGGAAGATACGCGCGTGCGCACCCGCATGTCCTGCATGGCGATTGCCGATAACGGCAAGGAAAAGCAAACCGCGCATATGGGTCCCGGCGCATCCATGGGCTTTGAGCTGTTTGAGCAGCGGGTTAACCCTGCGGAAACCGGCAGGCAGGCGGCGCAGTCCGCCGTGCTGATGCTAAACGCCAAGGATTGCCCCGCGGGCGTGATGCCCGTGGTGATCGACGGGGGCTTTGGCGGCGTCATCTTCCACGAAGCCTGCGGCCACAGCCTGGAGGCGACGGCCGTTGCGTTTAACATCAGCGTGTTTTCCGGCAAGCTCGGCCAGAAGATCGCGGCCGATTGCGTGACCGCGGTGGACGACGGCACCATTCCCAACGAATGGGGCTCCACCCGTGTGGATGACGAGGGAATGCAAACCACCAACCTGACGCTGATTGAAAACGGCATCCTGAAAAACTACATGATCGATAAGCTCAACGGCAAGCGCATGGGCATGGCGCCCACAGGCAGCGGCCGCCGCCAGAACTATACCTTCAACCCCACATCCCGCATGCGCAATACCTTTATCGCGCCCGGGAAGGATGATACAGACGAAATGATCAGAACCATGGGCGACGGCCTGTACGCCAAGCGCATCGGCGGCGGATCGGTCAACCCCGGTACAGGCGAGTTCAACTTCGCCGTGGCGGAAGGCTATCTGGTGAAGGACGGCAAGATCACCACGCCCGTGCGCGGCGCATCGCTGATCGGCAAAGGCTCGGACATCTTACTC
>DAIOVG010000051.1:0-14979 GCA_036759125.1 Candidatus Limiplasma sp. | reverse complement strand
TCGGGCAAGGATCTGCGCGCCTACGGCAGCCAGGGGCAGGTGCGCTCGGCGGTGCTGAGCATGAAGCTCGGCGAGCTTGCGCTGATCGAAAATGAAATGGGCGAGCTGCCTGCGCTTTTACTGGACGATGTGTTTTCCGAACTCGACTTAAAGCGCCGCAACGCGCTGTTGCAATCCACTAAGGGTGTGCAGACCTTTATCACCTGCACCGACAAATCCGACGCCGCAGGCGCGAAGGCCGACGCCTTCTACCGCGTAACGACGGATGAGGGCGGCAAGGCGCATCTGAAGCTCGACGACTAAGGAAAACGATGTTTACTTGCATAACAGCATTCGCACAGCGGGTCACAGATAAAAAGCCTGCCTGGGATTCCACCCGGCAGGCTTTTTTCGGATACGGATTATCACTCCGTTTTTAGGGTTTCGTATTCGATCACCGCGTCGGGGTCGTAGCGCTTGCTGAGAATATGGCTTGCTTTCCGGTTCTTGACGGTATCGAAAACAATAGAGAAATCATAGTCCGGCGGGTAAAGCTCCGCAGCGGACACAACGAGCTGCACGCGCGTGTGCTTGACTACGCGTTTAACGCCCTTCACCTGCACAATAACGTCTCCGTTATCGTCCGCCGGGCGATAGACGATGCCCTTTTCTTTTTCCGGCAGCACCACCACGCTGTCGCCCATGGTAAACTTCGTGAATTTCTGCCTGGGCGGCGGTCCCTGGCGGGTCAGGCGGCTTTTGGGCGCGGCCATCGCAGGCGTATCCGCCAGTGCGGTCTCCTCACCATCGTACACGGCGCGGTGGGCCCGGTCGAGCATTTGCCTGTCCAGCCCCAGCCTTTGGGCGATTTGCAGGGCACAGCTTTCGCCGGTCTTGCCCATCTCCAACCGATACTGCGGGGCGAGGGTTTCGGCGTCGAACGCCATGCGCGCCCTGAGGATATGCTCCGCCGATTTGGCATAGGTCTTGATCTGCGGGTAATGCGTGGTGACCATGAACATGCAGCCGCGCAGGCGCAACTCCTCCAGCACCGCGATGCCGATGCCCATGCCTTCGGCCGGGTCGGTACCCGAGCCAAGCTCATCCAGAAGCACCAGGCTGTCCTTGCTGGCGTTTTTCAAAATATGAATCACGTTGGTAATGTGGCCGGAGAAGGTGGACAGGTTCTGGGAAATGTTCTGGCTGTCGCCGATATCGCACCAGATGCCATCCTGCATGGCGATGTAACTTTCCGGATCGCAGGGAATGTGCAGGCCGCACTGCGCCATCAGCGTGAGTAACCCGACGGTTTTAATAGCCACGGTTTTGCCGCCGGTGTTCGGCCCGGTGATGATCACGCCGCGGTCGCCGTCCTCCAGCCGCAGATTGAGCGGCACGCAGGTTTCAGGGTCCAGCAGCGGATGCCGTCCATTGCGGATGATGAGCTTCCTCTCCCCGCCGATTTGCACGGGATGGGCGTCCATCGCCGCCGACAGCTTGCCTTTGGCAAACAGCACGTCCAGCTCCGTTAAGAGCTTCATGTTGCTGCGGATGGCATGGGCCTCCTCCGCCACCTGCGCGCTGAGGGTGTAGAGCACCCGCCGGGTTTCCTCGTCCTCGCTGATGCGCACGGCGTCCAGCTCTTCCCGCAGCGCCGCGGCGGCAGCCGGTTCGATAAACACCGTGGTACCGGTAGACGAGGTATCGATCACCGCGCCGGGAACCTGTTTTTGGTTTTGCTTTTTCACCGGCAGCACATAGTGGCCGCCCCGGTTGGTGATGTATCCGTCGGTCATGTATTGCTTGTGGGTGCGCAGAATCTGGTTGAGCTTATCCTTGATTTTGGCTTCCAGGTTCAACATCTTACGGCGCAGGTCGCGCAGCAGCGCGCTGGCCTCGTCGCGCACCTCATCTTCCAGGATGCAGCGCTGGATTTCCTCCTGCAAATCGCCCAGCGTATGGATGGCCTGCCCGTAGCTGTGCAGGGTTGCGTCCTGCGAGGCGATACGGCTCAAGTAGCTGACCATGCACTTGCAGGACGAGGCGAACATACTCACACCGTTGAGCTGCTCAGGTGAAAGCATGGTGCCGATTTCAGCATGCGTTATGCTTTCCTCAAGCTTCGTCATCATCGGCAGCGGCGGCGAGCCAAAGGCATCCAGCACGCGGCGGGCGGCCGTGGTTTCCGCCATGCGCTGTATGCAGATCTGCTCGCTTAAAAAAGGTTCCAGGGTATCCAAAATCTCCCTTGCCGAATCGGACACGGCGAAGGACTTCAGCTTTTTCAAAACGATCGGGAACTCCAGGGTTTTGTGATGGGTATTCATACGTTCGCTCCTCATGTATTATCATGGAATGCATGAGCAGGTATCGGGCGAAGGCATCAACCACGCAAAACAAAAAACATAGCGTTCGCTATGCCCACAGAACCCTATGCGGGAGGCTGTCGGCTATCGGTCTGCGGTTTGAAAGGTATACCAAATAACGATCATGCGGTCGTTCATTTTCATGGCATATCCTTCGCCCTTACAAAACCGATAACAAAAACGTACCTCCGATACTCTTGGTAGCAACAGTATACTGCACTCCGGCGTCTGCGGTCAAGTTTATTTTCATATGAAAAGGGTTGACAGGCTAATTTTCAAGTGCTATGCTGTTTTCAATCATCGGATGAAGCGGAACGCGCCGCCCCCAAGCACTGCCAAAGAGATTGCCGCCATGGGCTGAAAGCGGCAAGCAACAGCGGGAAGCGGACACCATCTGCCGACGATGCGCATGACTTGCGATAGAGAGTTATTCAAAGCGGAAACGAACCACAGGCTCGTTTCAAGCAGGGTGGAACCACGAACGATCATCGTCCGTCCCCGCAGATTTGCGGGGGCGGATTTTTTTGACGAGGAGGAACAAGGTATGAAGCTCACAGTATTTGGGAAAGCATACGAGGTGGAGAAGGGCTCGTCGGCAGGCGATCTGCTCAGGGCCGAATATGCGGAGGATTTCAAATCATTCTACGCGGTGAAACACCAGGACGGCAGCATGACCGATCTGTTTGCGCCCATCGAGGCCGATACGCAGATCACCCCCGTTACCTTTGCCGATGAGGACGGCAAAAAGGTGTTTCGGCACTCCTGCTCCCACCTTATGGCGATGGCGGTGCTTGAGCTCTATCCGGATGCGAAGCTCGCCATCGGCCCCGCGATTGAAAACGGCTTCTACTACGATTTCGACATCGATCCGCCCATCAAGGTAGACGATCTTCCGGCGATCGAAAAAGCAATGGATAAGATCATGCGGCAATCCCTGCGCCCCAAGCGCTTTACCCTGCCCCGCGGGGAAGCGATCGACCTGATGAAGGAGAAAAATGCGCCTTACAAGGTGGAGTTAATTGAAGACCTGCCCGAGGATGCGACCCTTTCCTTTTACCAGATGGGCGACTTCGTTGATCTGTGCGCCGGACCGCATCTGCCCAACCTGAATTACATCAAGGCCTTCAAGCTGACACATACCGCGGGCGCATACTGGCGCGGAGACGAGCATAAAAAGATGCTCTGCCGCATCTACGGCACCTGCTTCCCCACCAAAGCGGAACTGAGCGAATACCTGGTCATGCTGGAGGAAGCGAAAAAGCGCGACCACCGCAAGCTGGGCCGCGAGCTGGACTTGTTTGATTTGCGCGACGAGGGCCCAGGCTTCCCCTTCTTCTACCCCAAAGGCATGGTGCTGCGCAATGTTCTGGAGGATTATTGGCGCAAAATTCACCGTAAATGCGGATATGAAGAGATTAAAACGCCGATGATGCTGAACCGCGACCTGTGGGAGCGCAGCGGGCACTGGGGCCATTACAACGATAACATGTACACCACGAAGATCGACGATATGGACTTCGCCATCAAGCCCATGAACTGCCCCGGAGGCATGCTTACGTACCAGCGCCGGCTGTGGAGCTACCGGGATCTCCCCCTGCGCACAGGCGAGCTTGGGCTGGTGCATCGCCATGAAAAGAGCGGCGCGCTGCACGGGCTGATGCGGGTGCGCTGCTTCACACAGGATGACGCGCATATCTACATGACGCCGGATCAGATCAAGGACGAGATCAAGGGCGTATACAACCTGATCGACGAGGTCTACACGCTGTTTGGCTTCCCCTACAAGGTGGAGCTTTCCACCCGGCCCGAAAATTCCATCGGCTCCGATGAAATGTGGGAGCTGGCCACCGCGGGTTTGCAAGGCGCGCTGGACGATCTGGGCGTGCCATACACCATCAACGAGGGCGACGGCGCGTTCTACGGCCCGAAGATCGACTTCCACCTGCGCGACTGCATCGGGCGTACCTGGCAGTGCGGCACCATCCAGCTGGATATGAACCTGCCGGAGCGTTTTGACCTGACCTATACAGGCCCCGACGGCGAAAAGCACCGCCCAGTCATGATTCACCGCGTGGTGTATGGCTCGCTGGAGCGGTTCATCGGCATCCTGACCGAACAGTACGGCGGCGCCTTCCCCACCTGGCTTGCGCCTGTACAGGTGAAGATTCTCACCATCACCAACCGTTCCGACGACGCAGCCAAAGCGCTGCAGCAAATGCTGTTTGACCAGGACCTCCGCTGCGAGCTGGACCTGCGCAACGAAAAGATCGGCTTCAAGATCCGCGAGGCGCAGATGCAGAAAATCCCCTACATGTTCGTGCTGGGCGACAGGGAAGCGGAGACTCAAACCGTGACCATCCGCAACCGCAAGGGCGATAACCTGGGTACAATACCCTTCCGGGAGGCCGTTGCCATGATTCAAAAACTTAACGACGAAAAGACTATCGACTAAGAGGAACCCATTATGGAACCCAACACAAAAGCACTCACCGTGGAGGCGTACATCGCCTCGCAAAGCGAAACGGCGCAGCTCGCGCTGCATGAAATCCGTTCCCTCATCCGCTCCATCATCCCCGACGCCAAAGAGATGATCGCCTGGGGGATGCCCTCCTACAAGGGGCATCACTACATTGTTCATTTCGCGGCGCATAAGGCGCATCTGGGCCTGTATCCCGGCGCGGAGGCCATCGTACACTTTCAGGATCGCCTGAAGGATTACCACAGCTCCAAAGGCGCGATTCAGTTCCCCTACAGCATGCCTCTGCCAAAGGATTTCATTGCAGACATTGTGCGGTACTGTGCCGCGCAGGATCAACAGCCGTAAACCCAAACCCCGAACGCAAAGAAAGAAGCCGCTTGCCTTGGCAAGCGGCTTCCTGTTTGGATTGGTTACGATTCAAGCTCGAGCGTCAGCTTATTCACCAAACGCGGCTTCGTATTTCGCCATGCGCTCGTCAAGGATCGCCTGTCCGCCGGAAGCCATGTAGTCTTCCATGCCGGCATCCCAAACAGCATCAAAGTCTTCCACGGAAGCATTAATCGCGGTGTTGAGGATAACGTCACGCTTGTCGGCCAGCACGGTGGTGATGCCTTCGGCGGCTTCCACAGCGCCAAGGTTGATGTTGCCGTAGGATACGCCGTTGGTCAGCGCGGTCGCGTAAGCGGATTTGATCAGCTCGGGCGCAACATACGCATAGCCCAGAGCCATCGAGGCGGCCGTCTTATCGGTGTCGCCCAGATCCAGACCGTTGATGATCATGGTCATGTCAATGTTGTTGGAGGAGGACATCTTATACGGGCCACTTTCGGGCGCAATCGCCTTCAGGGTGCCGTCTTCGGTGAACTCGTGGTTGATGCCTTCCACACCGGTCTGGAGGAAGAAACGGTTTTCGAACTTCGACATCCAGTTGAGGTAAAGCAGGGAGGCCAGAGGCTCAGTGTTGGTGGAGGGGAAGAAGATCCAGCGGTCATTGGCGGAATAGTTGACCTTTTTGGTCAGGCCGGCATCGTTCTTAAACGGATCAATCGCGACGAATACAGCATCTTCGCCCTGCGCCTGCTGCAGCATATAGTGAACGCTTTCTTCCGCATTGCGGTAGACATCGTCCCAGTTGACTTCAACCGCGCCGACATAACCGGCCTTGAGCAGGTTGTATTCGGTGGCGTCGCCAGCTGCGTACAGTGAGAAGTCCTGTAGGATCAGGCCGTCGTTGTACCATTTGTTGAGCATCCGGACAGCTTCTTTGACGCCGGGCAGCAGGAACTGCCTGTCATCATTGTAGATGTAGTTATACTTGTCAGTGGTGAATTCGTCGGGCACGAAGGAATAGAGAATGTTGTTGGCTCTCCAGCCCACATCGTCCGTCATGGAGTAGGGGATCATCTTGTCGGCTTCTTCGCCAAGCAGGAGTTCCGCGTTATCTTTGAAGGCATAGAGCATGTCTTCAAATTCCTGCGTGGTGGTGGGCACTTCCATGCCGAGCTTGTCCAGCCAGTCCTTGCGAACGAAGGTATTGATGCGCGCGACGTTCATGCGGCGCGCCACAATGCATTCGGTCTGCCCGGTGTAGGGATCGGTTTTCCAGGTCAGGTTGCTGCCCAGGAACGCGTACAGGTCAGGCAGATAGTCTTTATACTCGTCCAGCAGGGGCTGGAGATCAAGCACCGCATCCTGCAGGAAGTAGGTGTGGATCGCGCCGTCGTTGTAGGTGTAGCTGATATCGGACGCGGTACCGGCTGCCAGATAGTTGGCAATGTCGTCGCCTTCCGTCCAGCGGGGGGTGGGCTGAAACACAACTTCCACGTTGTACAGGTTCAGCATGTTTTCCTTGATGTAGTCGGTGAACGCATTGTCGTCCACGACTGCACCTTCGGTGTTGCGGTCAAAGATCTCGACCGTGATGGTACGGGTCTGGGTGAATTTGCCATCGACAAATCCATCATCCGCCGCCAGAGCGATCGGAGCCATGACAGAAACGACCAATAATGTGCACAAGAGTAACGCTAGCAGTTTTTTCATTGGGTTCCCTCCTTTAATTTTACCATAAACACAACCTTATCAGGTGTGCTGGGTATCAAGCTCAGCCTTTCATCGCGCCCAGCGTAACGCCGTGGATGAAGAAGCGCTGCAACCAGGGATAGATCATCAAAATCGGGATGGTTGCAATCATCACCGATGCGGCTTTGATGGCGTCCGACGCACCGGGCGACGAGAAGCCCTCCTGCGTGGCGGCATCCACACTGTCCTTGCTCTGGATGATGAAGTACAAAAGCAGCTGGATGGGATAGAACGGTTTATTCCGGTTCATGAACATCAGCGCATCGGCATATCCGTTCCACCGGCCGACCGCATAGAACAGCGACAGCGTCGCGATGACTGACGTGGACAGCGGCAGATAAATCGAAACCAGAATCCGGAACGGATTCGCGCCGTCGATTTCCGCAGATTCGCGCAGGCTGACCGGGATGTTCTGCAGAAACGTCCGCATGATGATCATGTTGAACACACTCAGGCTGTATGGCAGCACCATGACCAGCGGGCTGTTGATCAGGTTCAAATTCTTAAACAGGATGTAGCTTGGGATCGTCCCTGCGTTAAAATACATCGTAACCAGAATCAAGGCGTTGATCGCTTTACGACCCTTCAGCTGTTCAAAGATCAGGGGGAAAGCACATAAGATCGTCAGCGCCATGGATAGGAGCGTACATCCCACCGTCAGCATCGCTGTCCAGGCCAGCGCCCAGGTATACTCCGCGTCCTTGAGCACCAGGGAGTATGCGGTAAGGTCAAACTCCTTGGGCCAGAGGTACACGTCGCTGCGCACCAGCGCTGCCGGAGAAGACAGGGACCGGACAAACACGTTCCAAACAGGCAGGAAACAAATCAGAATTAGAAGTACACAGATTGCAACAATGATGATATCGCCGATTTTTGAGCTTTTTGCCTTGACCATTCTCTCGCTCCTCCTTACCACAAGCCGCGTTCGTCAAAACGGCGGGCAATGAGGTTCGCACTGATTAGGAATATGACACCGATGACGGATTGGAAGAAGCCCACAGCTGTTGCCAGGGATTGCTGCGTGCCCTTGATGCCATAATTGTACACAAAGATGGACAAAACATTGGATACGCTTGTGACCAGCGTATTGGTCAGGGCAAACGGCCTATCAAACTCGCTGCCGATAATTTGCCCGAGGCTTAAAATGAGCAAAATGATAATCGTGGAGCGCAGCCCCGGCAGGGTGATATGCCAGATCTTGCGCAACCGGCTTGCGCCGTCAACGGCTGCCGCTTCATAGAGCTCCGGATTGATGCCTGTGAGCGCGGCAAGATAGATGATGGTGTTCCAGCCGACCGATTGCCAGACACCCAGGAACACATAGGTCCATACCCAGTTGGTGGGCTTATCCAGAAACTGGATCGCTTCCAGCCCCATATTTCTGAGTACTATGTTCACCAGACCGAAACGCGTCGCCAGTAACTGCAGCGCCAGGCCGGAGATGATAATCCAGGACAGGAAGTGCGGCATATACGCAACCGTTTGGGTGATGCGCTTGAAACGCGGATAGGGCAGTTCGTTGAGGATCAGCGCCAGAATGATGGGCGCCGGGAACCCGAAGATCAGGCCCAGAATGTTGAGCGTCAGCGTATTGCGGACGGCATACAGGAAATCACGATTGGAAAACGCCTTGATGAAATATTCAAACCCGCCGTTTTTGGCCCACTCCATATCCCACGGGCTTTTGGTGATGGAAAACTTTTTGAACGCGACCTGAATATACGTCATCGGAACATACTTAAAGATAATAAAGTAGGCCACGGGCAACAGGAGCATCGCATATAGCATCCAGTACCGCTTGACGTACATCTTGGAATTTCCCCGGCCGATTGTTTTCTGCGCTCGTGTTTGTGCCGTCATTTTTTTCCTCGCTTGTCAAGAGATTCGATTTTGGATTTCCGGTTTCGTGTGCTCGTGCACATATCTGATATATTAGTATATCACGCAGATTATAATGGTTAAATGCGTCATATTCCTAATTTATTACCTCAAGTATAGGGTACCGTAATGAATCTTGTCAATACTTACGCAGAAACTTTGTACGAAAAACACGCAGGAAAATTGTTCAGTCCTGCAAAAAGCGAATGGACGCCAAATCCAGCGAGCTGCCCGGCAGAAAGATAAAGGAAACCGTTTGCTTTCCCAGAATTTTCCGGCCAAGCGGAAAAGCCTGTTCCCGGTATGTTTCCGCGGCGTCAACCTCGATCATCAGGCGCGTCGTATCCGTGCCGCCGGAAAATACGATCTGGATCGCGTTCTTCAGGAGCTTTGATCGCCACCGAACCGAAAGCCTTTGCGTGCCCACCGTACCGAAATCCATATCCCGATACTCGATCGTCACGTTGTTGCCAATGCCTTCCACCGCTCCGCCGTTGATTTGGTACGCGTCGCCATAGATGGCATCGCACTGCGCCGCACCGAGCGTTTCATAAGCCTTGTTCAGTTTGCGGAAACGGAACCCCTTGAAGTGAATCTTCCGGGGAAACACAAAGCACAGCGTGGTGATGCCCTGCAAGCGCCTGGGCAGGGTGTAGACGGCCGTTTGGTACACCGCCCATTGGCTGCCCAGATCGTATACATAGTCCGCGAGCTTGCGGCCGCCTTCCTGGGGCATGCCTTCCCAAATGGCAAAGGGCAGCGGCTCGTTTTCCATAACAAACAATGGAAGCTCGAACGTGTCCGCGCCGAAAGCGCCGAAATCCAGGTTGGCAAACCCCACATGGCTTTCCCCTGTGCGCAGGGTAGAGATACCGCGCTCGTTGCCGTTATCCATCGGTTCATTGCTCAGGGTATACAGGCCTGCGGAAATAAATGTATAGGGGTCCAGCTTGACCGCCCCATGCCCGGTAACCTCCACCTTGAGCATGGAGATAAACGCCGGGTGTTGCCTGCCGTTTTTGGGCATACAGCGTACGTACGCTATGCCGTCGCCTTTTTCAGTGATCGTAGCCTGCCTATTGCCGGGGTGTACGAGCAGCGCCGCCGTGAGACTGTCGATACCCGCCGCATTGGCAATGCGCCAGACCAGATCCTGATAAGTTGCGTTTTCCGGCAAAATCTTCGCTGTTACAAGATCGCCGTCCCGCTTAAGCTCCACCTTGCGTATGGGGATATCCGTTTCGTCAAATACAGCCGAAACAACCGGGGTTTCGCCAGCCCCGGCCTTGACGATGGCCAGGAGCTTGCCAGAAAACATGCGCTTGGAATTGGTGTTCTGATACGGTTCAAAGTCTGTGGAATCGCCGTTATCCAGCGCCAGCAGCCGCCCGTTTTGCACCGATACGCGCACGCGGCGGTTGGCGTTTTCCACGGGGTTGCCCTGCGCGTCCCGCGCGGTGATGTTGATAAAGCGCAGGTCTCCAATGCCTTCTTCTGCGAGCACAAGTTCCGCCGCCTCCCCGAAGGAACGGCGCTCCGCCGTTTTGACAGGCAAGCCATCCCGGTCATACGCCACGGCCTTCAGCACACCTGCCCGGTAGGGCACCTGCCAGTCGCTCAGCAGCCGCCCACGCAGCGCATGTCTGCCCAGGCTTTCGCCGTTTACAAAAAGCTCCGCCTCCGGCGCATTGGTGCAGACCCGCACGTCGATCAGCTCTCCAGGTGAAAAATCCCAGTACGGAAACAGGTGCAGAACCGGCTGTGCGTCGAAATCCGTCCAGCCCGCCTGAAACAGGTAGTAGGCATCCTTTTCGAAGCCCGCCGTATCGGTCATCCCGAAATACGCGTTCTTGGTTTGATACGGCGTGGGCTCGCCGAGATAATCCAGCCCCGACCACACAAACTGCCCCAGCGAAAACCGCGTTTGCAGGTCGTCAAGAATCATGCCTTCCAGGTCTCTCGTTCCCCAGCTTGTCAGGCTGTTGCCAAGCGAGGAGCATTGCAAATCGTCGTCCGAGAGCAGGGGCTGCGCCAGCGGAAAGTGGTAGATTCCCCGGCTCTGCACGGTGGAAGCGGTCTCACCGCCGTAAATCACCCAGTCGGGGTGCGCGGCGTGGTGCTCCTTGTAGAGGATTTCGGAATAATTGTAGCCGATCAGCTTGATCACATCCGCGCTCTGATGCGTATTCCCCCACCACATGTAGTTCGAGCACAGCGTGCAGGGCGCGTGCCCATCAGGATCGTGCCTGCGGACGAGCTCCATCAGATGCCGCGTAGTACTTGCACCCGTTTCGGCATCCAGGTGCGTGTCGTGGATTTCGTTGCCAATGCTCCACAGTATCACCGAGGGGTGGCAGCGGTCGCGGCGCACCCAGGCGGCGATGTCGCGCTCAATCCACTCATCAAAAAAGCGCGCGTAATCGTAGGTCGTCTTCGCATTTCGCCAGACATCCGTAATCTCCGACATCACCAACAGGCCCAGCTCGTCCGTCAGCTCCAAAAGCGCCTCGGCAGGCGGGTTGTGCGCGGTACGAATGGCGTTTGCGCCCATGCGCCGCATCAGCAATAGCTGCCTGCGCAGCGCATCCTTATGCACCGCGCCGCCCAAGCTGCCCAGATCGCCGTGAAGGCAAACGCCTTTGAGCTTCAGGGGCTTGTCGTTGATCCAAAACCCTTCATCGGATGTAAATCGCAGGCTACGAAAGCCAAAGCGGGTGTACACCGTATCGGTCACCGTTCCGCCTGCGATCAGCTCCGAGCGCAGCGTATACAGCTTAGGGTTGCCGGGTTCCCACGCAGCAATGGTATCATCGGGCTCCACGAGGGTGTGGCGCTGGGTATACTCACCGTCTGGCGCGATCACCTCAGCTCGCGTTCTGAATCTCCACTGCCCGTTTTCCCGGTAGGTTGTTACGGCAATGCCGTTGGGCGCGAAATGGCAGGCGTTTTTAACGATCAGGAATACGTCGCGGTAGATGCCTGCGCCGGTATACCAGCGCGCATTGGGTGCCTGGTAGTTCACCTTGACCAGAAGCTTGTTGGGCTTCTCTGTCGTGATCAGTTCTGTGATATCAAAATAGAAGGGCGTACAGCCGTTTTTCCATTCGCCAGCAAGCCGGCCGTTTACGGAAACGGAACTGTCCATATACACGCCGTCGAAATACAGGTATAGCCTTTGCCCCGCCTGCAAAAACGACGTATCCAGTATGCGGCGGTAATACCCCACACCGCTCTGGTACAGGTTTTCGGGGTCGGCAATCAGCCAATCATGCGGAATCTCCACAGGGGCAAAGCCCTGTGGAGATTCTTTGGCAAACGACCACCCGTCGTTCAATAGGATCCGTTTTGTATGAACTTCAGGCGTCATTATATATATCCTCGTATGTTGTCAGGTGCTGCCACACACGGTATGGCCGGATCAGTCTACCCGCTTCTTACCCCAGAAGAACAGCGCCACCGTGCCCGGGCCGGTATGGCTGCCGATGGTGGTGCCGATATCGTGAATAACCGGCTCGCCATTGAGTTTGGTGAAGCTTGCCTTCACAAGCTCGGCAACCGCCTTGGCATCCTCCAGGCAATACGAATGCGACAGGAAGCACTTGCCGGAGTAGTTCAGGCCGTCCTGGGCGTTGTCGATCATACGGTCGACGATCTCCTTGATTACCTTGTGCTTGGAGCGCACCTTGGCACGGGGCACCAGCTTGCCGTTGTTGTCCACGTTCATCAGCGGGCAGATTTTCATCAGTGTGCCGACAAAGCCCGCGGTTTTGGAGATACGTCCGCCTTTGATGAAGAACGTCAGATCGGTGGAGAAGAACCAGTGCTGAACCTCCAGCTTGTGCTCCTCCGCCCAGTCGGCAGTCTCATCCACCGTTTTACCAGCGTCGCGCAGGTCGGCCAGCTTGTCCATCAGCAGGCCGTAGCCGGACGATGCCGCAAGGCCGTCCACCACGCGCACGGTACGGTCCGGATATTTTTCCTTGAGCATGTCGCGGGCGATCACCGCGGAGTTGTATGACCCGGAAACCCCCGACGACAGCGTGACATGCAGCACGTCCTTGCCGTCCTCCAGAAAGCCTTCCCAGTACTCATAGTATTCGTCGGCGTTAATCTGCGAAGTGCTGGTCTCCGCGCCGTCCATCATGCGCTGGTAGAACGTATCAAACGGCATGGTTTTCCCCAGATCGTCGTTCATCTGCACACCGTCGATGGAATAGTGGAAACAAATATACTGTATACCCCTTGCGTCGAACTCTTCTTGCGATAAATCCGCCGTGGAACTGCAACTTAAAACGAAGTCGTTCATCGGGTGACCCTCCTCAATGGATGTTGTCCTGCGCTGTGGTACCTATCATACCAAAAAGCGTGCAAGAATGCAATTTGAGCCTGGCGGATAAAACCCCGCAAAAGCGCAAACCCGGCATTGACAAACCCGCCGCATGGCTATATAATACATTTTGCTGTTTCCACAGCCTTTGATCCATTAGCTCAGTTGGCAGAGCACCTGACTTTTAATCAGGGTGTCCCGCGTTCGAGTCGCGGATGGATCACCAACTGTCGCCGCGAAGTTCGCGGCGGCTTCTTTTATTTGAGTATTCATTCTGTTTATCAGAAACGCTTTCGCCTCGTAGCAATCTGTATGCGGATATACAAAAAGCCCATGAAACAAGGTTTCATGGGCTGCTTGAACACATAGGCTACAGCTTACGGTTTGGAGAACTCCGCCAGCCCGTCGGCGTTGACCCTGTAAGGGCCCTCGGACAGAAGCGTGGACACGGAAACCATCTCGTACCCCATGCTCTGAAAATAGGGTATAATTTCACGCAGGGCTTCCGCCGTGTGCTTCCCGCCGTTGTGGAACAGATAAATATACCCCGGTTCTACCTTTTTTTCGATGCGCCTGACGATATAGTTCAGGCTGTTGGTATCGTCCGAGTCGCCGGAGCTTTCGGACCAGAATACATGCTCGCAGCCCAAGGCGCGTGAAATGGCGCGCATGAACTGGTCGGTTTCGCCATACGGCGGGCGGAAAAGAACAGGGCGTATCCCGGTCGCCGCCTCCACCGCATCGCTGGTGCGGACGATTTCACGCACAACCCTGTCGTAGCTGACCTCCAGAAGGTGGGGATGCGCATAGCTGTGGTTGCCGATCTCATGCCCGCGGGCGATGATATCCCGCAGATGCTCGAGGTAGGTTTCCGCCCAGCCGCCGGTGACAAAGAACGTGACCTTCACGCCGTATTCATCCAGAATGTCCAGCAGCTCATCGGTATACTTATCGCCGTAGGCGCAGTCCAGCGTAATTGCGATGCGCTTTGCACTCACCCCCACCTGCCGGAGGGTTTTATTGTCCAGATCATCCGCAGCAAAAAAAAGATCCTCTTCCGATACCTTTTCACCGTCGACCCAAATGGAGAGGTATTTCGCGCCCAGCCAGTCGCTAGGAACGGTGAATTTGATGCTTCTGAAATCATTGTTGGTGAACGTCTTCGTTGCCAGAATTGTGCCGTTTTCATCCTGTAAGGCCGCTTCCACATCATGCCCGACGGAATTGGGATTGCGAAGCTGCACCCGCACAACCACTTCACGGCCCTGAAAGCCCACGGCCACCTTTGTGTCAAACCGGAACCGCGGTGTAGCGCCCTCCGCTGCGGCGGTAAACGCGGCGAACAGGATACACAGGATGAATAGACAAGCCAGTGTTTTTCTCATGTCGTTTCCCTCTTGCCCAATCGTAATATATGTAAATTGCATGATATCGTACGCGAAATGAAGTGTCAAGCGTCGTCTGGCAAAGTTTTCCTGCCGCTACTGCCCGGCTTGCGTGTACTGCCCAAACCCGATAATGCTGGAAACATCGCGTACGGAGGTTGTCCCGGAGCAGTCCGCATAAACCCTCTCCCCCATAAACACCAGCGACGTGGTGCCTCCGCCGTCCAGGTTCAGCGCCTCGGTCACGCCAAGGAAAATCATCCGCTCGGCGAGCCAGGTAAGGTACGCGCCTTTGGACGTGTCCGTACGGCCGCTGACGGTGAGCACCATGTAGTGGTTGGGTTCAATCATGCCCAGCGCGCAGCGCGGTTCGCGGTAATGGTAATAGGTAGGGTCCTGGATCCGCTCGCCCATTTCGCCGTTCTGCACCAGAATGGGGCCGAAGGCAAACACCTACACGGCGCCCATATCCAGGTATTCCTGGGC
>DAIOVG010000050.1:0-15080 GCA_036759125.1 Candidatus Limiplasma sp. | reverse complement strand
TCTCTACATCGGCATGTTGCCGTGCTTTTTGGCCGGGTTGTAGTCGCGCTTGGACGACAACATTTCCAGCGCCGAAGCCAGCATCTTGCGTGTCTCGGCGGGATCGATGATATCATCCAGCAGCCCGGCTTTGGCTGCGTGCACCGCGCCTGCAACGGTTTCAATATAGTCCTGCGCGAATTTCTCGCGGGAGGCTTCGGGGGTATTGTCGGTATCTGCGCCGACCTGACCTGAATACAGCACGGCAACGGCAGCTTCCGGCGTAAGCGCCGAAATCACGGCGCCGGGCCAGGCAAAGGTGACGTCCGCAGTGGCTTTGCCGCCCATGGCAACATAGGCTTGGCCAATGGCGTTGCCGGTAATCACGGCAAGCTTTGGCACGGTGGCGGTCGCATAGGCATATAAAAGCTGGCTCTGGGCGTTCATCAGCCAGCTCTGCTCATGAAGGCTCTTCACTTCCACACCCTTGGTGTTGATCAGGCTGATGACGGGGATGTTGAAGCAATCCCAGAAATGCACAAAGCGCGCGGCCTTCTGCATTGCGCCTGCGGTGAGGGAATCGGAAGCGGTTGCCACAACGCCGACCGAGCGGCCCGCAAGGCGGCCCATCACGGTTTTCATGCCGGGCTCATTTGTGCCCATCAGCTCGATCATTGAACCGGCGTCCAGCAGCTGCCCAAGCAGCGCATCGGTATCGGCCGGTTCCATGGCCGGGAGCAGACGGTTGAGGTCGCCGGATTCCAAAAGATCCGCATCCTCGGCGTTGGAGCCGGGGAGCAGAGAGAGGATGGCAAGCGCCGCTTCAATCGCCTTGTCTTCGGTATCGGCCAGCAGCGAGCACGCGCCCTGCTTGGCCATCATTTCGCCGCCGCCGACGGCCTGGACATCGTAGCTGATCCCGTTCATGGCTGACAAAACCTGCGGTCCGAACATCATCAGCTGTCCGACATTCTTGGCCAGAATGCTGATATCGGAAAGCTGCGCAATCAGCGCCGCGCCGCCGACGCAAGGCCCAAGAATAACGGAGATCATGGGGCATACGCCGCTGAGACGCGCCATGCTGCGGTAGATTTCCGCGTAGGCGTTCATCGCCTCCGCGCCTTCATCCAGCCGTATTCCGGCGCTGTCGCACAGCATCAGCACCGGCGCGCCTGTTTTCAACGCCATATCCAGCAATTTATTGATTTTGAGTGCTTGCAGCTTGCCAATCGCCCCGCCGTGTACCGTGAAATCCTGCGCGAACAGGTATACGGGGCGCTGCTGCACCGTGGCGTACCCGGTCACGACGCCCGCGCCTTCCTCCTGTGCCGAAACGAACGCAAACAGCTCCACAAAGCTGCCGACATCGGCAATCTTCAAAATGCGCTCACGCGCAGTGAGCTTTCCAGCCTCGCGCTGCGCCTTGACGCGCTTTTCATCCCCCTGACCTAGGGATTGCCGCAAGTCCTGTACTTGTTGTAGGTCTTGAGAGTTCCGCATGTTGATCTCCTTCCGTCTGCTTTCCACCGCATCCCGTATGGGGAGTTTGGCTGAAAACTGATTTTAACCCATATTCTCAATGTTCTTCAAGTAGACCTTTTTCCCTGCCTGAAACTCTTCTGATTTGACCGAAGACTGGAAAAAAACAGAAGGAATACATTCAGCCGGGAAGGCATATAAAAACGCATGGCTGACCCATACGCTAAACGGGGAGAAATCAAGGGCACCGAAAACCGCTTGCCGATGCGGTGCCGCAGCGAAAACTGTGATGGACTACCGGATTTCGTCTGTGTTGTCTTCACTGTTTTTCAGTACATATCCCGTCATGCGGTGCAGAACCTCGCGGTACGCGCCTTCCACGTCGCCCAAATCGCGGCGGAACCGGTCGATATCCAGCGGTTCGTGTGTGCTTGCATCCCAGAAGCGGCAGGTGTCGGGCGATATTTCGTCAGATAATAAAACATCCCCATGGAACCGCCCGAATTCAAGCTTGAAATCGATCAGTTCGATGTTGATGTCGCTGAGGATATCGGTGAGTATGCTGTTGACCTTTAAAGAGATTTCTTCCATTGCGCGCAGTTCCTGCGCGGTGGCAATTCCCATTGCGGTAATATGGGTCTGGTTAACCAGCGGATCGTCGATGGTTTTATCCTTGAGGCAGTATTCGATCACTGTGTTTTTAAGCCTTGCGCCCTCGGGGTAGCCGATGCGCTGGGCCAGGCTTCCGGCAACGATGTTGCGGACCTTGATGACGACCGGGATGATGTCGACCCTGAGCACCAGCATGCTGCGGTCGTTGATGCGGTGCAGAAAATGGTTGGGTATGCCCTTTTGCTGCAGAAGCGTAAAGATATACTCGCAAAGCAGGTTGTTGATTTCGCCTTTGCCAATGATGCGCCCGATTTTCAACCCTCGAAACGCAATCGCTTCGTCTTTGAAGTACACCACGGCTTCGTCCGGGTTATCGGTGGCATAGATACGTTTCCCTTTACCCTCCGCGATCACCTTGGTAATCCCCATACGGCCATCCTTCCGCATCAAATGTGCGTGTCAATATAGTCAGTGTATTGTAACATGTTTTACAGGTCCGCGCAAGGTGAACCACGTTCGGTGAATATTGTAAAGCTGCTGGTGAACGCAGAATTCAGCTGGTATTATACCGCGATACTATTCTTAACAATTGATCTATGTTTCATATATAATAAGAGGTGTGGTCAGATGCCTAACGCGATTGAGATGAATGTCCTGTACCCAAAATAATGTATCACTACGGCAATATATTCAATACATTCAACACTACGGTTGGGACATCGTATGATTACCGGCATATACGTTGCGCCCTGCGATTGCCGCAAGCAGACGCAGACCGGGGAAATGCGCAGGCAAGGCGGGCCTGCAGGTTGACAGTCACCATCGCGTAAGGCATAATGATCGTTGGTGCTTTTTGGATTTCTGAGGGAACGAAAGGGGAGCTCAGCGTGGTACGAGTGATCGTCGGGGCAAACTGGGGCGATGAGGGCAAAGGAAAGATTACCGATGTGCTTGCGGAGAACAGCGACGTGGTCGTACGCTTTCAGGGCGGTGCGAACGCGGGTCACACGATTATCAACGATTATGGCAAATTTGCGCTGCATCTGCTTCCATCCGGAGTGTTCCACCAGAATATCACAAACCTGATCGCGCCGGGCGTTGCGCTGGACATCGATAAGCTGTTCAACGAGTACGAATCGGTTGTCAGCCGCGGCGTACCCGCGCCCAAGCTGTATATTTCGGATCGCGCGCAGGTGATGATGCCCTATCATGTGGACTTTGACAAGTTCGAGGAGGAGCGCCTGGGCAAGAATAGCTTTGGCTCTACCAAATCGGGCATCGCGCCGTTTTACGGTGATAAATACTTGAAAATCGGCCTGCAGGTCAGCCAGCTTTTCGACAAGGCCATTCTGCGCGAACGGCTGGAAAGCGTCGTCAGGCAGAAGAATGTTCTGCTGGAGCACCTGTACCATAAACCCTTACTGGATGTGGAGCAGCTGATGAGCCTGCTCCAGGTTCAGGCTGAGAAAATCCGTCCGTTTGTCATTGATTCGGCCGCGTTTTTGCATCAAGCGCTTAAGGACAACAAATCCATCCTGATGGAGGGCCAGCTGGGCGCGCTGCGCGATCCGGATCATGGCATTTATCCGTATGTTACGTCATCCTCGCCGCTGGCCGGGTTTTCCACCGTGGGCGGCGGCGTACCCGCAAACGCGATCAAGGATGTATTAAGCGTGACCAAAGCCTATTCCAGCTGCGTCGGCGCCGGTCCGTTCACAACCGAGCTGTTCGGCGACGAGGCGGAGGAGCTGCGCAAGCGCGGCGGCGACGCGGGCGAATACGGCGCGACCACCGGAAGACCCCGGCGCGTTGGCTGGTTTGACGCGGTGGCGACCCGCTACGGCTGTATGGTTCACGGTGCAACGGAATGCGTACTGACCAACCTGGACGTTCTGGCATACCTGGACGAAATTCAGGTCTGTACGGCGTACGAGTGCGACGGGGAGATCATCGATCAGTTCCCGTCCACGCCAAAGCTGATGCGCTGCAAGCCCGTGTATACCAAGCTGCCCGGCTGGAAAACGGATATCCGCGGTCTGACGGAGTTTGATAAGCTTCCGGAGCATTGCCGCCAATACGTAGACTTTTTGGAAGAGCAGATCGGCGTGCCGATCCGTATGGTGTCCACAGGACCCAAACGCAATGAAATTCTATACCGGAAACAATAAATTTCCAAAGCCCGTGCGGATGTATGCCGCGGGCATTTGGCTAGGAGGCAAAAACCATGTTGGATTTTACGTTCTGCAGCCCCACGCAGTTCTATTTCGGACGCGATACGCAGTATAAGGCCGGCGCGCTGTGCGCAGCCTACGGACGCAAAGCGCTGCTTCACTACGGAGGCGGCTCCGTCATCAAAAGCGGTCTGCTGGATGCGGTGAAGCGGTCGCTTGAGAGCGCCGGCGTTGCCTGGGTGGAACTGGGCGGCGTGCAGCCAAACCCGCGCGATACCCTGGTGTATGAAGGCATCAGGCTTTGCAAGCGCGAGGGTGTGGATGTCGTACTGGCTGTGGGCGGCGGCAGCGTGATTGATTCCGCCAAGGCCATCGCTGCGGGCATCAAGTACGACGGCGATTTCTGGGACCTGTACTCACATAAGGCAACCATGACGGATATTTTGCCTCTGGGCGTCATCCTAACGCTTCCCGCCGCAGGGAGCGAAGCATCCAATTCCAGTGTCGTAACCAAGGAAGCGGATCAGCTTAAGCGCTTTTGTGACTCGGAGCTGATGCGGCCGAAATTTTCCATCTTGAATCCGGAGCTGACCTTCACCCTGCCGCCGTTCCAAACGGCGTGCGGCTGCGTGGATATGATGGCGCATGTCATGGAACGCTATTTCACCAACACCCCGGAGGTTGAGGTGACCGACCGCATGAGCGAGGGCATTATGCGCGCCATCATGAAATACGCGAAAATCCTCATGAAGAACCCTGAGGATTACGACGCCCGTGCCAACGTTATGTGGGCGGGTTCTGTCGCGCACTGCGATGTTCTGGGCGTCGGCCGTCAGCAGGACTGGAGCACGCACATGATGGAGCACGAGCTCAGCGGTCTGTACGACGTTGCCCATGGCGCTGGCCTGGCGGTGATGTTCCCGGCCTTCCTGAAATACCAGCTGCCGTTCCGCGTACAGCGCGTGGCGCAGTTTGCGGTGCGGGTATTTGACGTCAGCATGGACTTTGAAAAACCCGAACGCACGGCGCTGGAAGGTATCCGCCGCCTGGAAGCCTACTACCGCGAGATCGGGATGCCCACGAGCTTCAAAGAGATCAATGCCAAAGAGGAAGATATCGAGTTCATGGCCGGAAAGTGCCTGCTGAATAACGGCGATACCCTGGGACACTTCCACCCGCTGACCCGCAAGGAAATTGCCGAGGTGTACCGCCTCGCCTGTCAGTAATCATCCATAGGGTACAAAGCTGCCACTTCAAACGCCTTCGCAGTTGCTGCGAAGGCGTTTGCTTGTGCCGGTGACATGCTTGCACTGCCAGGTACATTTTATGGAAAAATAAAATAATATACAAAAAGTAAAAAATACTTGACAACAAGTAAAACGAGTGATACTATGTGGCCGTACTGAGGTACGACCAATCAAGAGGAGAGAGAGACAACTATGTATTATCAACAGAAAAAATCCATCGTCAGCATCGTGATCAGCGTCATTCTGCTCAGCGTTTATTACATCTATATCATCGGCAAGCTGAACGCGGGGGCTGTAACGCTCGACGACGCCAAGTTCTTTGCCGTAACCATGCTGATCTTCATCGGCATCGGTATCGTGGCGACCATCGCAGTGCAGATTATCTTCCACATTCTGTTTTCCATCTCCATTGCGGTGCAAGAGCGGGAGAAGGACAGCGAAACCATTGAGCATGTGGTGAAGGCCGCCATGGTGGAAGACGAGCGGGACAAGCTCATCGACCTGAAATCCTCAAGAATCACGGTGATCGTTTCCATGTTCGGCTTCGTTGTGGGGCTTTTGCTGCTTGCGCTTGATTATCCCTTCGGAGTGATGCTCAACATCTTCTACGGCGCAGCGGGGCTTGGCGCAATCGGCGAGGACGTTTCCAAACTGATCTACTACAGGGTGCGGTGATCGCATGGATAAGCATTTAACGATTACCAATACCATCCGCACGCTGCGCTTTTTCGCCGGGGAGATGTCCCAGCAGCTATTGGCCGAAAAAGCGGGCGTATCCAGGCAGACCATTCTCGCCGTGGAGGCGGGCAAGTATTCCCCGTCGCTGGAACTGGCGTTTCGCATCGCGCTGGTGTTCGGCGTACCCATCGGCGAGGTATTCAGCTGCGAGGAATGCGAACGCGCAGCCGCGAACAAGCCGGGTACGCAGCAGGAAGGACACGCATGAAAACACTTTTGATCGTCAGCTCATACCACCACGGGAATACCCTGAAGGTCGCCCATGCGATCGCGGACTGTTTACAGGCGGAGATCGTTACCCCAAGTCAGGTACAGCCGGATACGCTGGCCGCTTACGATCTTGTGGGATTCGGGTCTGGCATCTACAGCGCAAAGCATCACACGCAGCTGCTCAAGCTGGCGGAGGCGTTGCATCCGGCCGGGGGCAGGAGGGCGTTTCTGTTCTCCACCGACGGCATGCCGCGCCTCGCCATGATGGATGAGAGCCGCATCCGCAAGAAGCTCTTAAGCGATCACGCGGCGCTGCGCAAAGCGCTGGAAGCCAAGGGCTATACCATCGTTGGCGACTTTGGCTGCGCTGGCTATAATACCAACAGCTTCCTCAAGCTTTTCGGCGGCCTCAACAAAGGCAGACCGAACAAAGACGATATCCAAAAGGCGATGATCTTCGCCGAGGCTCTTGTCCAATAAACCAATAAACCCCGCGGGCATTTTGCCCGTGGGGCTTTGTTTTGAAACATCACTTTATGTAAGGTTTGTTTGAATCGATTTTTATGGGGTATAATGGATACAGATTGAAGAACGACACTTGGAACTGATACGACATAGAAAACGAGGGATTGAATATGTTTCAGCATATGTGCAACGGAGAAAAGGACTTTTGCAACCTGTTTGACGGCAAATGGGTGGAGGCGTCCTCCAGCAAGTTCCTGACCATCCTGTCCCCGGTGGACGGTTCCCTGGTGGGGCGCGTGCCCGCCATGAGCCGCGAGGATGTGGACAGGGCCATCCAGAACACCAAGGATAGCCTGCCTGTGTGGGCCAATACGCCCATTCATGAGCGGGCGAGCGTCTTTTACCGTGCGGCAGACTTGCTGGAACAGCATGCCGACGAGATTGCAGCCGTGCTGACCATGGAAATCGCCAAGGACAAGAAATCCGCCTGGTTTGAGGTTCAGCGTACGGCGGACTTCTTCCGCTATACCGCTGATGCGGGCAAGAGCATGGCGGGGGAGGCCATCAGCGGCGATAACTTCCCCGGCGGTTCCAAGAACAAGGTTTCCTATGTCAGCCGAGTGCCGCTGGGTACGGTGCTAGCCATCTCACCCTTCAATTATCCAATCAACCTGTCGGCGTCCAAAATCGCCCCGGCGCTCATCGGCGGCAACGCGGTGCTCTTAAAGCCTGCCAGCCAGGGTGCCATCAGTGCGCTGTACCTGGCCGATATTTTGCAGGAGGCCGGCTTGCCCAAGGGCGTGCTGAATACCATCACCGGGCGCGGAAGCGAGATCGGAGATTATATCGTCACCCATCCGGGCGTTAATTTTATCAACTTCACCGGCAGCACGGCGGTTGGCCGCCGCATCGCCAAGGAGGCGGGCATGGTGCCGCTGATGCTGGAGCTGGGCGGCAAGGACGCGGCCATTGTGCTTGCCGACGCAGATCTGGATTTTGCGGCGCAGACGATCATCTCCGGCGCGTATGCGTATGCCGGGCAGCGCTGCACGGCGGTGAAACGCATCCTGGCAACGGATTCTGTGGCCGATCAGCTCATTCCCAGGCTGCTGGAGGGTATCGGGAAGCTCAAGGTCGGCGATCCACGCGAGAACGCGACCATCGTCCCCCTGATCAACACCCAGGCGGCGGATTTTGTCATGGGTCTGATTGAGGACGCGGCAGCCAAGGGCGCGATGGTCCTGACGGGCGGCACCCGTGAGGGTGATCTGATTACGCCGACGCTGGTCGATCAGGTGACAACCGAAATGCGCCTGGCCTGGGAAGAGCCCTTCGGCCCCGTATTGCCCATCCTGCGTGTGAAGGATATCGACGAGGCCATCGATATTGCCAACCGCTCTGAATACGGCTTGCAGTCGTCGGTGTTTACCAAGGACATCCACGACGCGTTCTATATTGCCAACCGGCTGGAGGTCGGCACCGTGCAGATCAACAACAAAACCGAGCGCGGACCGGATCATTTCCCGTTTCTGGGCGTCAAGGCGTCCGGCATGGGCACACAGGGCGTGAAGTACGCCATTGAGGCGATGACACGGCCCAAAGCCATAGTGTTCAATTTGCTGGAAAGCAAGCCGGTCTAGTGCCAGGCAGCGAATCCATGATAGATAAAAAGGCCCCGGCAGCTTCCGGGGCCTTTCGTATGGGCATTCTCCTGAGCAGGTGTTTGGCTTTGATTAGCTATCCGAAGTATCCTTCTGCACCTTGATCTCACCGTATTTCTTTTCAAACTCCGCAATGTGCTGCCTGACCAGGTATAGTATTTCGGCGTTCCCCGAACGTCCATCGAATTTCGCAACGTAATGCAGCTTGTAATGCAGGCTAGCATCAATACGAATGCCAAGGTGTTTTTCCTTCTTCATCGTTCATTCTCCAATCCAATCAACATGAAACGAGAGGAATACTCAACTTTGCTTCGCTATATGTTGATTCTAAAGAATACCTGTGCTACTATGCTTATAATGTACTTAAACTAAGTACATAGATATAGCATATCGCAAGTTGTCGTTTTCGCAAATACGAACCATGCGATTTCATCAGCGGCAATGACACGAAGCCATCATTTTCTCCATTCGCATGCGATCCCATCAGGGTTCGCCCCGAAGAAAAGAATACATCTGCCGGCAGGATCTGCCTGGTATTCTGCCAGACAAATAATACCGTATAAGATAGTGGCGAGCTTTCGCCAGAGGATACGATATGAATGACAGTGAAGCAAACAGGATCACAAAAGAAGAGTCGGGGCTGATTCAAAACCTGGTGGAGCGTTTCCCCATGAGCTGCGCATGCTTTGAACCTGTGTATGATGCGGAGAACAACATCACAGACTTCATTGTTCTTTATATGAATTCGGGCCTTGAAGCGATCATCGGACTTGATAAGGATATCATTGCTGGAAAAAATGTATCGGATGTCTTCGGCGCTATGAGCATGGACTGTGTGCGCGACCTGATTCAATTGATTAATCAAACCGCTCGCAGCGAAAGCAAAGCATGCGAGATCAAAGCCAGGGTATTTGAACATATCTATAAGGTATCCTTTCTGTTTATCAGCGAAACACGGCTGCTGATCCTCTTTGAGGACATTCATGCGGCGTATTTCCGCAAGAACTATCACCGTTCCATACCGCGGGATGTGATTCAAACCAGCTTTATGAAGGCAAGGCAATGCGTGCCGGATAACGCTCCCTGCGATGACAGGCGCGCCGCAAGCGCAAACATGGAAGCGGAAATGCTGTTTCTTGAAAATTTTAAGCCGATTGAAATCATCCCAAGCGACGCCCATGCCATGGAACCCTACGACGCGGCGTTTCGCGATCCGCTGACAGGGCTGTACGACCGCGTATTTGCCATGGAAGCGCTGCATATGTTTGTGGATTCCAACGTGCTTCCGTTTTCGGTAGCGCTGGGCGATGTGAACGGCTTGAGGACGATCAACGAAAGCCTTGGGTTCCACGCGGGTGACGATCTGTTGATCAAGGTTGCCAAAACGCTGGAGGACAACTGTCGCGGGGACGATGTTGTGGCTCGCTGGAATGACGACCAATACATGCTGCTGCTGCCGCACGCGTCCCAGGCCAAGGCGCAGCATATTATCAAACGACTGCAAAAAGAGCTAAATGCAATCTGCAACGATACGTACAGCCTGGTAACCTTTGGCTACGCTACCAGTGAAACGGAATGCAGAACAGCCGAGGATTTGCTGCGGGAAGCAGAGAAGTGGATCCTGCAAAAAAAGCTGCTGATACGCCAAAGCCATCGCAGCGGGATTATCCGGCTTTTACTGTCCATGCTGCATGAAAAAAGCGTGGAAACCGAGGAGCATTCAGATCGCATTGCGGACCATTGCCGCTGGATTGCCAAAAAGCTGCATCTTTCTGATGAGATGGTGGACGATCTGGTGCTGCTATCCATGCTGCATGATATCGGCAAGATCGGCGTTCCCGATGAGATCCTCAACAAGCCCGGCCGCCTGACACCGGAGGAACGCCTGATCATCAATCAGCACCCGGAAATCGGCTACAAAATTGCCAAAACCATTCCGGAGCTCATGCAGGTTGCCGAGTATATTCTGGCACACCACGAGCGCTGGGACGGCACTGGGTACCCCAAAGGCCTGCGTGGGGAAGATATCCCGCTTGCCAGCCGGATCATTGCGATTGTGGATGCGTTTGATGTGATGATCACCGGCAGAAAATACCAGGCGGCCCGTACGCAGGAGGAAGCGGTTGCCGAGCTGAAGCGCTGCGCCGGAACGCAGTTTGATCCCAATATCGTCGAGGTCTTCATACAGCTGCTGGCAGCGGAAGGATAATTATGTGTAAGCGGTGAAAATGGAATACTAGATTCTGGGGAGCATACCGGAGCAGGTATGGTTTTCTTTTGCATCGGCCAAATAGCGCGTTAAGAAACTAACCGCAGAATAGGAATAATCCGCGAGCCTGCAAATTGTTTGTTCATGAAATGTTTATCTGCATACGATTTGGGTATGGTATACTTATCATACAAGGGGGGATTCTATGAACATTTGTATTGGCGGCGCGGCAGGCGACGGCATCGAAACCATGGCCGGCATCCTGGAAAAAACGCTGCAACGCTCCGGCTTCCATGTGTATTCCATGCGCGACTTCATGTCCCGCATTCGCGGCGGGCATAACTTTGCGCAAATACGCTTTGGCGAGGAACCTGTGACTGCGCACATAGACGCGCTGGATATTCTAATCGCTTACGACCTGCGCAGCTATGAGGAGCATCAGGCACGCCTCAAGCCGGAGGGATTGCTATTGGCCGATCCGCAGCTGGGTATTGAGGATAAACGCCTGCTGCCGGTGGCGCTGAAAACGCTGGCGAAGGAATCGGGCAGCGCCCGCACCATCGGTGTGGTCTGCATCGGCGCTCTGGCCAAGCTGCTCGGACTGGAGCTGGATACGGCAAAGGCCGTATTAAAGGAATCATTGCCGGAAAAGCTGCTGGAGATGAATATAACGGCCATCGAAAAGGGTTATGACAGCGTAGAGAAGAAACACGCGCTGGTCTCGCCCAAGGTAGAGGGTCAAATTCTGCTGACCGGCGCCGAAGCGCTGTCGATGGGCGCTATCGCGGGCGGATTGCGCTTTTACAGCGCGTATCCCATGTCCCCGGCAACCTCGATATTGAATTTCGTCACGGCGCATGCCGAGGAATTCAGCCTGGCTGTAGAGCAGGCTGAGGATGAGATCGCCGCCATCAATATGGCGCTTGGCGCATCGTTTGCGGGCGCAAAGGCAATGGTGGGCACCAGCGGCGGCGGATTTGCGCTGATGGTTGAAGCCCTTGGGCTTGCGGGCATCGCGGAGCTCCCCGTAGTGATTGTGGACGTGCAGCGTCCCGGCCCGGCGACCGGACTTCCCACCCGCACCGAGCAGAGCGACCTGTTGTTCACCTGCTTTGCCTCGCAGGGCGAGTTCCCGCGCATGGTAATTGCCGTACGCAATCACGCCGACGCGTTTTACCAAACGGCGCGCGCGATGCAGCTGGCGCACAAGTACCAGATCCCCGTTCTGGTGCTTTCCGACCAGTACCTGGCGGATTCCGCGGCAACCGTGGAGCCGTTTGATGTTAAAAAGGCTGCAAGCAGCGTGAAACCGCTGGAGCAGGAGGCCGTCGACCCGGCCGATTATCTGCGTTATAAGATAACGGACAGCGGTATTTCGCCGATGCTTGTTCCCGGCAAAACGGAAGCCCTGGTGCGGTCCGACAGCGACGAGCATACCGAGGACGGCACCATCACCGAAAGCGCCGAGGTGCGCGTGCAGATGGTGGATAAGCGCGCCAGGAAGCTTGACTTGCTGGCCGAGGAGCTGCTGGAGCCGGAATACGTCGGTTCGAAGGAGCCTGAGGTGCTGCTGATCGGTTTCGGTACGACGCACAACGCGATTGCGGAGGCTGTTTCGGTCTTGAACAAGCGCGGCGTATCCATCGGCGCGCTCTCGTTTGGCGACATCTATCCGCTTCCCACAAAGGAGCTCAAGCGTTACTGGAGCAAGGCCAAAGCTGTGTACAGCGTGGAGCAGAACGCCACAGCGCAGCTTGCCAGGCTCGTCCGCATGGAAACGGGTCTGAGCGTTGACCAGAGCGTCCTCAAATACGATGGCAGACAGCTGTCCGTGGATGATATTGTGCACGGGCTGGAAGCCTTTGGAACCGTTAAGGAGGTGTCCAAATGAGCAACGGAGTTTTTCATTGTTCAGAAACGGCCTGGTGTCCGGGCTGCGGCAATTTTGATATTGTCAACACCCTGACGGGTGTACTTGACGACCTGAAGCTTAAGCCCAGCGAGCTCTTGCTGGTCGGCGGCATCGGGCAGGCGGCCAAGCTGAACCAGTATGTCAACGCCAACGGCTTCTCCGGCCTGCACGGGCGCGCGCTGCCTGCGGCGGCCGCCGCCAAGATGGTTAACGAGAAGCTCACCGTGATTGTCGATACCGGCGACGGCGACAGCTACGGCGAGGGGGGAAACCACTTCCTGCACAATATCCGCCGCAATGTGGATATTACTCATTTCGCGCACGATAACCAGATTTACGGCCTCACCAAGGGGCAGACTTCGCCGACTTCCGATCCCTGCAGCGAGGACCGCACGGGCGCTTGCAACCTGAGCAAGCCGTTCAATCCGCTGATGATCGCGCTGGCGGCGGGGGCAACCTTTGTGGCGCGCAGCTTCAGCGGCAACAAGGAGCACCTAGCGAAAACCATGAAGGCCGCTATCCAGCATAAGGGTTATGCCCTGGTGGATATTCTCCAGCCCTGCGTGAGCTTCAACAAGGTCAATACCTTCGGGTATTATAAGGAGCACACCTACGAGCTGGAAGAGGGTTATGACAAAACCGACCTCCAGACCGCTGTTCTGCGTAGCATGGAGTATGGGCCCAAGATCCCCATCGGCATCCTCTACCAGGTGCAAAAGCCCACCTACCACCAGCAGCGTCCCGCGATTTACGACGGTACCCTGATGGTAGACAAACAGCTTTCCGAGAAAAAACTCGAAGCCCTGCTGGCTAAGTACGCGTAAAGTCAATCTAGTATAAAACCCGGCGCTGTGAACACGCCGGGTTTTTTGGTTTTTCTTGAGTTTCGTTTCATTACTCAATCATCATAGAAAACAATGATGCCAAACCCAGCAGAGGAATTAAAGAATCCGTTATCCCAAATGGGATAACGGATCTTTTGGTACACCATCCCGGATTCGAACCGGGGACACCCTGATTAAGAGTCAGGTGCTCTAGCCAGCTGAGCTAATGGTGCTCGCGGCTCCTTTGTGCAAAGAGCGCAAAAATCATTATACGCGTTTTCAAGGGTTTGTCAACCCGTTTTGGCGCTGTATGAGGGGAAAAGGGCAAGAAAATCTGTCAGGGACATGGTTTGCGGGACGGGCGAAAACCGTTCCGCATGTCTTGCGCATCAAGGGATGTTCATGTATAATAAGAATGAACAATGGTTACGTAACGGTAATCAACACCGAAGAGATTATAAGGAGGCGTTGCCGTTGATTCAGGTAATTGCCGGCAGAAAAGGATCAGGGAAAACCAAGCGCATCATTGATATGGCCAATAAGGCCAGCCAGGATTCAAAGAGTGATATCGTATTCATCGACGATGATAACCGATACATGTTTGACCTGAGGCATGAGGTGCGCTTTATTAATGCCACGGAATACGATCTGACCAACGACCAGATGTTTACCGGGTTCCTCACCGGCGCAGTTGCGCAGAACTTCGATGTCGGCCTGATTTTAGTCGACGCGTTCAAGAAGCTGATTAAGCTCGACCTGAGCGAAACCGAACCGTTTTTTAAACGGCTTGAGATGATCAGCGAAAAGTACTCGGTGGACTTCGTTCTCTCCATCAGTGAAGCTCCGGCCGATCTGCCCGAGTTCATCAAGAAGTACGTGATTTAACAAAGGGGCAAGTCAGGAGCGGAGGCTTTCGGGCTTCCGCTTCTTCCTATTATGCGGCATATTGGGCCGCATTGCACCGCAGGAGGGCGTTATGTCGTTTTACTCTACGCGCGGAGGCGCGTGCGTTACAGCCTCGCAGGCCATTTTGTGGGGGCTTGCCAAGGACGGCGGCCTGTATGTGCCGTCGATGTTCCCGCTTTTGCCGGAGGACCGGATATTCGGCTTCTGTGACCTCAGCTACCAGAGTATCGCCGAGCGTATCCTTAGCGCGTTTTTAGAGGATTACTCCAAAGCCGAAATTCGGGAAGCCGTGCAGGCTGCCTATTCGCCGGAGAATTTCGACGATCCCGCGATAGTTCCCCTCAAATCTCTGGACGACCGCGTGCAGGTGATGGAGCTGTTCCACGGGCCGACGCTCGCCTTTAAGGACATCGCCCTCAAGCTTTTGCCGTATCTGATCCGCATGGCGGCGAAGAAAAATGAGGAAACCCGCGAAATCAGCATTATGGTCGCCACCAGCGGCGATACGGGCAAGGCGGCCCTGGAGGGCTTCCGCGACGTGGACGGCACCAGCTGCACCGTTTTTTATCCCCATGAGGGCGTCAGCGAAATGCAGCGCCTGCAAATGGTGACGACTGAGGGCAATAACACTCATGTCATCGGTGTCAAGGGCAATTTTGACGATGCG
>DAIOVG010000049.1:0-15369 GCA_036759125.1 Candidatus Limiplasma sp. | reverse complement strand
ATGACCGTTGACCCCGACTATTATGAAACCATGTACTCGGGCGGTGCGGACATGGTCTTCACCACCTGGGGCGGTGCGGCCATGAGCCCCTTCACCATGCTTGCGCAGGTTTACCGATGCGGCAGATGGCTCCGGCAACCAGATGGAAGTCGGCTACGACACCACCATGATTGACATGACCCTCACCGTGGACGGTGCAGAGATCACCGACACCCTGCGTAACTGGACCCTCTGGGCCAACAACGCGGATGTTGAAGTGCTTGATGCAGCGATCGGCAAGTTTGCGGATCTGTCCTACGAGAGCCGCTGTGCCTTTGTTGCCAAGATGGAGCTTTGCTTCCTGTCCTACTACACCACGACGCCTCTGTACTATCGCAACGTTGCTTCGCTGGACTCCCAGAAGATCAACAACGCTGTGTCCACGTACCTGCAATTGGTTCAGTTCGGTGGAATCTCCTATCTGACGTACAACTATGATGACGCAGAATGGGCTGACTACATCGCCAACAACACGCTCGAGTATTAATCTATGATGGCCTATCGGCCTCAATAAGTTTGCACGGGTATAGGCGGGGTTTACCCGCCTATACCTATGCATCCTTTTTATTGACAGTTGTACCTTGAACAGTACAGCTTTCAGGTTTAGAAAATTCCAATGACTTGGAGATCGACAATGGGGAAATATATAGTCAAGCGCATATTTTTGATGTTTTTAACACTATTCATCATTATGACAATGTGCTTTATTCTGATCAAGATGCTACCGCTTCCCGCGATACGCGAAATGGGCCGAGATGTTAACCTGATCCTTGCCAAGCGCGAGCAGATGGGGTATAACAAACCTCTGTTAGTACAGTATTTTCTTTTTCTGAAAAGCGTCGTCCTGTATTGGGATTGGGGCGTTGGGGAGCAGATGTATGAAGCTCTCAACGTTTGGGACGTTTTATTACAGAAGCTGCCGTATACAGTCACGGTCAATCTGTACTCTATTTTGTTGGCCATTCCGTTGGGGCTTGGATTTGGCATTTATTCCGCATTGAAAAAGAACAAGTGGCAGGACCATATTGTGTCTACACTGGTCGTCGTGTTTATATCGGTTCCGAGCTATGTCTATGCGTTCATTGTACAATATCTATTCTGCTATAAATTGGGCTGGTTCCCATTGACAGTAGAGTCTTTAGACAACGTTTCCTTTTTCAGTTTAGGCATGGCTCGAAGTATGATGCCAGCCGTCCTTTCACTCAGCTTTGGTGTTATCGCCGGACTTACGCGTTACACCCGCGCTGAATTAAGCGAAGTATTAACCAGCGATTTCATGCTGTTAGCCAGAACAAAAGGCCTTACAAAAGCCCAGGCTACATACCATCATGCGTTGCGCAATGCAATGGTGGTTATCCTGCCTATGATTATCGGCGAATTTATCGGTATTATGGGCGGCTCACTGATTATTGAAAAAATCTTTTCCATACCGGGCGTTGGCAACCTGTATCTAAACTCAATCGGCGTACGCGATTACAATTTCTTTATGGCGTTGACGGTATTTTATACATTTATCGGCCTGGCGTCGGGGATCATTATCGATATTAGCTACGGCTTCATTGATCCGAGAATTAGAATGGGGTCCAGAAAATGAACAATGAAATGAAAATACCGTCCTTTCCCAAGGAAAAGTTCGGTTTTGCAAATAAAAACGAACGGATACACGACGTAAAATTTGAAACGAAGCCGATTGGCTATTTCAAGGACGCCTGGCTGCGATTCCGCAAGAATAAGAGTGCCGTGGTTGCGACTGTTCTGATCATATTCTTGTTGTTATTTGCATTGATTGTTCCGTTCGTGTCAAACTATACGGTCTCCTTCCGCGATGGGTATTATAAAACCGTACTGCCCAAGAACGCTACATTGGCACCTTTAGGAATTTGGAACGGCGCAAAGGTACAGCGGGAGACGCAAGCGGGATACGATTATTACCGCTCTATCGGTGTGGAAACAGGCCGTCCCGCCGTGCTGGAAGTCAAATCGCAGTCTGTGGATGCAAACGGCATCCGGTATTATTCTCTTGTTGTAGATTCCTACATTAAAGTTGGATATACATACGTCAATCTGACCGAAGATGAGTTCAGGCGCTTGCAGGATTATCAGGACAGCACGGGTATACAGGTGATATATCCCTTGCAGAAAACCTATCGCACGAATTATGTGATGGGGAATATGGGTGCAAACTTCTGGTATCTTTTACAGGATGACGGAGCCACCACAAACGGCTTGGCGGTGCTGGATGAAAACGGGAATTTCATTCCAAACTATCTGACCACCGCCAACAAACAGCAGGCGGACTACACAAGCCTGCGACTCCAAGGCGATAATGGCGGCGAAGACGGGAATACATGGTTTGTCTATGGCCAGCGTAATCAATCCGGCTACAAAGCGCGGGTAGACTACTATGAATATTTCAAGTACAAGAACAATTTTGAACCCGTTTTCCTGTTTGGCACGAACATCTACGGGCAGGATATCTTTACCTGCCTGGCTGCAGGTGCCCGGCTTTCTTTCCTGCTGGCCATTAGCGTATCGTTGATCAACTTCTTCATCGGCGGGCTTTACGGTGCAATTGAAGGGTACTACGGCGGCGCGATTGATATCACAATGGAGCGTATCTCTGATGTTTTGGCCTCGGTGCCGTTTATTGTGGTTGCAACGCTATTCCAAATGCATCTGGCCGACAAGGTTGGCGTGCTTGTATCACTGCTGTTCGCCTTCGTGTTAACGGGATGGGTAAGTATGGCTGCCCGAGTTCGCATGCAGTTCTATCGCTTTAAGCGTCAGGAATATATACTGTCTGCGCGTACATTGGGCGCCAATGACAGACGGCTGATATTCAAGCACATCTACCCAAATGCGATTGGCACGATTATTACCGCCGCAGTGCTGACGATTCCGGGTGTCATCTTCACAGAATCAATTCTTTCTTATCTGAATATTGTCCACTTCGAAACATCATCCCTTACCAGCATCGGCACGATGCTTGCCAACGGACAGGGGTACTTGAGCACATTCCCGCATATCATCCTGTTCCCTGCAATGTTTATTTCGATCCTTATGATATCATTCAATCTGTTTGGCAACGGGCTCCGGGACGCTTTCAATCCTTCTTTGAGAGGAGCAGATGAATAATGTCAAAGCTTCAAGTTAAAAACCTGCGTATTTCATTTCGCACCAATAACGGTGCCGTGCGCGCGGTACGCGACTTATCATTTGACCTGCAAGAGGGGAAAACGCTTGCCATCGTAGGGGAATCCGGTTCCGGGAAGTCTGTAACGGCAAGGGCAATCATGGGTATTCTGGCCGGTAATTCCATGGTGGAAAACGGTGAAATCATCTATGACGGTCAGGATTTGCTGAAAATCAGCGAGGAGGATTTTCATACCCTTCGCGGTCATCGCCTGGCAATGATTTTCCAGGACCCCTTGTCTGCGCTTAACCCCATCATGCGGATTGGCAAGCAGCTCACCGAGGCCATGATTCTCAATAACCGTGAGCGCCGCCGCGATGGGAAAAAGAGATTCAACCGCATGATTACCCTGCTGGAGCAGAACATTGTCGGTGCTTATGCGCAGCAGGGTATCGACAATAAACAGGAAATCAAGAAGAAGGTTGACGATTTCAAACGCTTTCTGGATCGCGGCGTACAGCTGCAATCTGTTTACTCAGCTGCCCGCGAATCGCTGCTGAAGGCGCAGGATCATATCGGTGAAGCGAGATTGGAAATGAAGCGCAACGATGCGGGCGCTGTACGCGATGTATTAACCCGTCTGGTCAAGCTGGGGCAGGCAGGGTGCCATCCGTACTTAAACGGGAAATGCGATATTCGCTTTCATGAGCAGCTGGAGACGCTCAGCGGTCTAACGCGGGGCTATACCGCACGCAATGCCGATAAGGTGGAAGAGTGCCTGCAGAATCTACAGGAAATGATCGACAGCATGCTTGCATTGACGGAACCGTCTTTCTTTGCAATTGGTTTCTGCCAGGAGCATGGTATGGCGGACGATCTGCCAGGAGAAGAGATAGCCGATATCAACAGGCAAGCAGAAGAACGCCTGCAAAACGAATTTATGGCAGATTTCCTGCTGGATGTCCAAAAAGCGCTGATATTTTCTGCGGAGCAAACCGCAAAATCGACCAAAGTAGCCCTTGAGCAGCTGCAGCATGCAAAACAGGTATTTGAGAAGGATTCCTTAGTGGAAAAGGACTGCCATGCCGCCTTTGTTCACACTGCCGCGGCAGTGGATAAAGCAATCGATCCGATGAAAATTGAGAAGGACAATCTCTCTTACGTTTATCGCAGCAGCATGAAAACCAATATTGATCGCTATTTCAAAGGGTTGACCACAAATCCCAAGGAAGAAGCGCGTTTTCATCACGATACCATCAAACACGACAAACTCATTGCGCACAACCGCATTGCGGCCGGTGTGGTACCCAAAAACCTTGTGGATTTGGATATGGCAAAGGCGAATATGCTGCGTGATGTAACCAATTTGATTGCGCATTACAGTCAGCTGCTTGAAAGCCCCATAACACAAACAGTAGAAGATGCCGTTGGCATTGTGGACTACCTCAGGCAATGTGCGTCTGACTACGGGTATAAGCTGTCAAAGGCGATGGCAAAGCACCGCTCCATCGAGCTGATGGATGAAGTGGGCATACCGGAGCCCTATAAGCGTTTCAAGCAATATCCCTTTGAGTTCTCAGGCGGAATGCGCCAGCGCATTGTTATCGCCATTGCCTTGTCGGCAAACCCCGATATTCTCATTTGCGATGAGCCGACCACGGCGCTGGATGTAACCATCCAGGCTCAGATTCTGGAATTGATTAACCGCTTAAAGGTACAGCGCAATCTCTCGGTAATCTTCATCACGCACGACCTTGGCGTGGTGGCCAATATGGCGGATACCATCGCAGTGATGTACGCTGGCAAGATCGTGGAAGCCGGTACAGCGGATGAGGTATTCTATCAGCCCACCCATCCGTATACCTGGGCGCTGTTGTCATCCATGCCGGATCTCGAAACCCATGAAAAACTTGAAGCCATACCCGGCACACCTCCCAATATGATTATTCCTCCCACAGGCGATGCGTTTGCCGCGCGCAATCCGTATGCGCTGGAGCTCGACTTTGAAGAGCAGCCGCCTATGTTCAAGATCACCGAAACCCATTATGCGGCTACCTGGCTTTTGCATCCGGATGCGCCCAAGGTGGAACCGCCGGTCATTGTTCGGGATAGAATTCAGCGCATGCAGGAGCGCTTACATACCATGCGTGAAGGAGGAGAAACGTTATGAGAAAAGTAAAAAACGTTTCCAGCGTCCTGCGCGTTACGGGTATCATTCTGGTGATATTGTCAATGGTGCTCCTGATTTACGCGACATCGAACAACGGAAGAGAATGGAGTGAGTTCCGCAGCATTCTCAATCGGTCCAACGCAAACATACGGATTTGGGATCGTTTCTCCTTTAACCATTCCTATTATATGGCCCTGCGCAGCGCACTGGTTGTGCCGGATGTTGCGACAAGCACCCGTTCATTGGATGCCGCAAGTCATTTTTCTGGTTTCCTGCAGAATGCTGAAGCCGGAGAGCAGGATGCGCTGAATCAACAGGCGCAGGAACTGACAAACTGGTTTAACAGTGAGTTTGATACCGAAGCTTTTTTGACGAAGTATAACAGCCGGGCGGGTACGCAGAATGCAGCGGAAATTCGGGAGATTTTCGAGTATTTGGACGGCCTGTCCACGCCGCCGGCCAAATCAGGCAAGGCGCTTCCAAAGCTCAGCAATACCAGCGTTCGGCCATGGTTTGAGGAACAGTATACGCAATGGTTAGAGCAGTACAGTGAAGATATCGGCAGCTTCTTTGAATATATGCTGGTGATGGAACGCCTCGTAAAGGCCGATGGAAGTGTTACCAACGCGACCGAATTTGCCCAGGCGATCAGCTATGAAGACTATCAGGCGGAGCTTACGGCTCTGCTCGCACAGGAGGATCGTCAGGATCTCGTATTGTTTTTGGATCAGTTTGCCGCTCAGGTGGAACGCAAACAAGCTGATCCGCAGATGGATCTGACCGAGTTCCTGCACGAAGAGTACCTTGGGCTATTGGATCAGTTCCCGGAGAATGCGCAACCGAATTTTGCCGTGTTTCTTTCTGTTGTGAAGGATGATATCTCGAATCTGGCGTTATATGACGGCAGCTACAGTATGCTGGTATCCGGCATGAGAAAAGCGCAGGCTGTACTGAGCGATAACTCATTTGCGGCGTTCCTGCGCAGTTTCAGCCGTACGCTGGTGGAAAGCAGCGAGAGCCGTCGTACGCTTCCGCTGATTTCACTGATATGGTATTTTGCGGCAAATGCGCTGGCCATCCTTCTGATCGGCATCCTGTTGATGATTTCTGCAAAGGTGCTTGCTAAAATCGCAACGGATTCTATTATTCGCAAACGCGAATATAAGGCCGCGCAGGATGACCCGGATACGCTGTTGTCCGTGAATCATCTCAGCCAGTATTTCAAGAGCGGCGACTATATTAACAAGGCCGTTGATGACATCAGCTTCCATATTAAAAAGGGCGAAGTATTTGGCCTGGTGGGCGAGTCCGGCTGTGGCAAAACCACAACGGGCCGTACCATTATTAACCTGTACGATCCAACAAACGGAGACGTGTACTTCAAAGGCCTGCGGATATCCTCAACCAAGAACGGTGCGCATTTGATGGCGCATCAGCTGCGCAAGGAACTGGCCAAAAACATTGAAGGCATCAAGGCGGACGCGGCAGAGCGAAAGAAACAGGAGCCTTCCCTTGCCGCTGATATCGTAAAAGAAAGCGAAGCAAAAATCGCAAATCTGCGAAGCGAGTTTAGGGAAGCCGTCAAAAAAGTACAGTACCATGCGTTTCAATCAGAAGAAGAGAAGCGCAAATGTGTGATGCTGTACAATGACCAGCATAAGGCAGAGCTGCTTGCGGCATATGAGAAAGATATTCAGGGCTTGCGCGGCAGTGCCCTCGCCAGCCGAAAAAAGCGGTACCGCGCGGACCTTGCCATAGCCAATCGCGACAAGGTAACAACCAAAATCCAGATGATCTTCCAGGATCCGATCGCGTCCATCAATCCCCGCATGACAGTGCGCGAGATCATTGCCGAGGGTTTGATTATCCGCGGTGTGAAGGACAAGGCGCTGATTGACCGCAAGGTCAACGAAATGCTTGATTTGGTTGGTCTGCTGCCTGAGCATGCCTCCCGGTACCCGCACGAGTTTTCCGGTGGTCAGCGGCAGCGCATCGGCATTGCACGCGCTATCGTGCTGGAACCGGAGCTGATCATCGCTGACGAACCCATTTCCGCGCTGGATGTTTCCATACAGGCACAGATCATTAACCTGATGAACGATTTGCGCCATCGCATGGGGCTGACCATACTGTTCATTGCGCATAACCTGTCGGTAGTCAAGTATTTTTCGGACAGGATCGCCGTAATGTATTACGGGAAGATCGTGGAGATGGCGTCCTCGGAAGAGCTTTTCCTGCACCCATTGCATCCCTATACCAAATCACTCTTGTCAGCCATTCCGTATCCGGATCCGCACTATGAAAAGCAGCGCAAACGGGTAGAGTACGAACCGGTATTGGCACACAATTACCAAACGGATAAGCCTGATCTGCATGAAATTACGCCGGGACATTTCATCCATTGCAATCAGGAAGAGCTTGTGCGGTATCGGCAAGAATTAAAGCTATGAAATCTTTGAAGGTCTGGAAACGCTATCTTATTACGTTTCTGATCGGGGCCGCAGAAACGCTGCTGATGCTGTTGGTACGGGGCAGCTTTGGAAAAACCGACATCCTGGAGCGGTATCGAGATATTAGCGACTCGCTGTTTATAGCCGGTTGCTTGCTTGCAGGCATGGGCGGTTTGATATTCGTGTCCGAAAACGGCGTTTTCAACATGATAAAGTTCGGCGTGATCAAAGTAGTCTCCATGATACGCAGTGAGAAACATAGAGCCGAAACCCCCAAGACGTATTATGATTACCTTCAGGGGGAAGCGGAAAAGCCCAGCGCGAAATACGGGTATCTGCTGATGAACGGGCTGATCTTCATCACAGCCGCGGTACTATTTGCTTTCATGTAAAAAGTGCCTAAATATTTCGTGGATGCTTGAAAAAACTGCAAAAAGGTATATACTGATGGTGAGCCCGGAAGCTATGTTGAATATGGCTCAGAAAGCGGGGGGATTCCATTGAACAACAAAGATGAAGATCAGAACGTCGGTGGCATGGTCGCAGACGACATGGAGAATGCGGATCTCATCGAAGCTGTCGACGAAGACGGAAACACCATTCTCCTGGAAGTCATCCGCTATTTCTTTTATAACGGCGAAGAGTACGTTATCCTGGGCGATGTCCAAGAAGCGGACAGCGACCATGACCACTGCGATTGCGGACACGAAGATTGTCAGGAAACCACCATGGAGCTCTACGTAATGAAAGTCGTACCTTCGGAGGAAGACGACGACACGGAAGAATTCGTGCCCGTAGAAGACCAGGATCTGCTGGAACAGCTAATCCGCGTGGCGGAAGCAACATTTGATGAGGATTCACTCGACGGCGACGAAGCCTAATCCGATTTCCCTTATCGTTGCAGCAAGGTATGCAGATCGGGAAAAGTGAATAATGGAATACAGAAAATCGGGCGGCCAGTAGGCCGCCCGTATTGCTTTTATTGAATGAGGGGGATCGGTGAGCTGTAGCATTCACAAGGAAGCTAGTCTATAAGCAAACGGTCATGATATAGCGCCTTAAACAGCGCCAGATTGTTGGGAGATATCTTTGTGGATCGCCGCAGCAGCACGCTTACCTGCGCCCATCGCCAGGATGACGGTAGCCGCTCCGATCACCACATCGCCTCCGGCATACACATGATTGCAGCTGGTCAACCCATCCTCGTTGCGGGTAACAAGGCAGCCGAAGCGGTTGGTTTCCAGTCCGTCCGTCGCCCTGCTCAGCAGGGGATTGGGGCTGGTGCCGATCGCCATGATCAGGGTATCGATTGTCAGCTCAAACTCGCTGTCCGGTTTTGGCACAGGTCTGCGCCTGCCGCTTGTATCCGGTTCTTTAAGCTCCATTTCAATGCATTTTAGGCCTCTTACCCAACCGCGTTCGTCGCCGAGTACCTCTACAGGGTTGGTGAGAAGCTTGAGCTGTATGCCTTCTTCCGCAGCATGCTCAATCTCTTCCAGCCTTGCCGGAAGCTCATCGCGCCCACGGCGGTAGACAATATAAACGGTTTTCGCACCCATGCGCCTGGCACAGCGGGCGGCGTCCATCGCCACGTTCCCGCCGCCGACCACCGCAACCGCGTTGCTTTTTTGAATCGGGGTGCGGCTGTTATGCTCGTAGGCCTTCATTAAGTTGATGCGGGTCAGGTATTCGTTAGCGCTGTACACGCCCTTCAGGCTCTCGCCGGGAATGTGCATGAAATTAGGAAGGCCCGCGCCGCTGCCGATGAACACGGACGCATATCCCTGTTCAAACAGCTCGTCAATCGTCAGGGTCTTACCGATGACAACGTTTGTTTCAATTTTCACGCCCATGGCTTTGACGTTTTCAATCTCATGAGCAACAATGGTCTTAGGCAGCCGGAACTCCGGAATTCCGTATACCATCACACCGCCCGGCATATGCAATGCTTCAAATACGGTAACCTCATAGCCGAGCTTCGCTAAATCTCCCGCACACGTAAGTCCAGCCGGGCCGGCGCCAATCACGGCGACACGGTGGCCGTTGGTTTCTACCTTGGCGGGTTTTGTTTGATTGTGCTCCCTGTGCCAATCGGCAACAAAGCGCTCCAGCCGGCCGATGCCAACGCTTTCGCCCTTGAGCTTTCGTACGCAAGCCTTTTCACACTGGACCTCCTGAGGGCAGACGCGGCCGCATACGGCAGGCAGCGCAGTACTGGCGCTGAGAACCTCATACGCGCCTTCCATATCATCCTGCGCAACCCTTTGGATAAACGCGGGGATATCAATCATCACAGGGCACTGCGCCACGCAGGGCTTGTGCTTGCAGTTCAGGCAGCGCTTGGCTTCGTCGATCGCCATTTCCCTGGTATAGCCAAGCGTAACCTCTTGAAAGTTGGTTACGCGGACAACCGGGTCCTGTGCAGGCATGGGGGTTTGCAGCGGGCTCATGTTGCGATCCGGCATGTTATTGACCCTCCGTGCGCAGCAGTCTGCAAGCCTCATCCCGTGCGCGGAACTCAAACTCGTCATACATTCTGGAGCGGCTGATCGCTTCGTCGAAATCCACCAGATGACCGTCAAAATCCGGTCCGTCAACACAGGCAAACTTGGTTTCGCCACCAACGGTAAGGCGGCATCCGCCGCACATGCCAGTGCCGTCCACCATGATGGGATTCATACTGACAATTGTTTTCACACCATATTTCTTGGTCAGCAGGCTGACAAATTTCATCATCACCAGCGGGCCGATGGCGATTACCGCGTCGTAATGGTTACCAGAGTTGATCAGTTCTTCCAGCGCCGTGGTGACAAGGCCCTTTTCGCCGTGCGTACCGTCGTCAGTCATCAAGCGAAGCTCCTGACAGATCCCGCTAAATTCCTCTTCCAGGATGACAAGGTCTTTTGAACGAAAGCCAATAACACCGTGGACTTCCGCGCCCAGGTCGTGAAGCTTTTTGGCAACAGGTAACGCAATAGCGCAGCCAACGCCGCCACCCACAACGCAAACCTTGTGCAGGCCGTCAAGATGGGTTGCCTGGCCGAGCGGGCCAACACAGTCCTGCAGTGAATCGCCCTCGTTTAAGGAGCTGAGTTCGGTGGTACCCGCGCCTACGATCTGAAAGATCAGCATAATGGTACCCGCCTCACGGTCGTACCCCGCGATTGTCAGAGGCATACGCTCGCTGTTTTCCATGGCCCGAAGAATGATAAACTGCCCGGCTTCCGCTTTTCTGGCTATCAGAGGCGCGGCTATGGTGATTTGTGCGACAGTAGGGTTCAGCATACGTTTTTGGAGTATCTTGAACATTGTGTTTTCCTTTATCGCGCAGCGATGCATTCGACTTCCACACTGGCGTCAAGCGGCAGCGCGGCAACCTGCACAGTACTGCGAGCAGGGTACTCTTTGATAAAGAAGCTTTGGTACACGGCGTTGACTACGGAAAAATCTGCCATATCTTTGAGAAAAATAGTTGTTTTGATAATATTGCTATAGGAGAGACCCTTTTCCTTCAGGATCGTGCCGATATGCTGCAAAGCCAGCTTCGCCTGCGCCTCTACGCCCAGGGCGAGCTTACCGGTATTCATATCAATTCCGAGCTGGCCGGATGTATACACAAAATCTCCTATTGAGACAGCCTGAGAATATGGGCCGATGGCTTTTGGTGCGGAATCGGTTTGTATTGTTTGTTTCATGGGGAACCCCTTTCTGCTACGTATCATTTCGTATCAATGGTCAGTGAAAAAACCTGACCTGACACTTATTGTAACATCATTTGGCAGGGATGCAAAGAAGTTTGCTTTCCATGTACGACGAAAGTACGAGATCAAGCTGAAGGGAGAAACAGGTCAATCAGTCCCCGGTCAGTCAGCCGCAAAGTGGGTATGACAGGCAATGCCATAAAGGAAAGGCTGATGAACGGGTCGATTCCTTCTGTGATATGAAGCAGGCGCGCAGCCGCCAGAATGGCTTCGGTCTGCTTTTCAACGCGATCAAAGGGCTCAACGCTCATCAATCCGGCAGCTTTTAGCGGCAGGGAACCGATCACGGAGCCGTTTTGCACCACCACATACCCGCCGCCGATATCACGAATATGGTTGATAGCCAGCACGATATCGCGGTCGTTATCCCCGGCGGCGATAATATTATGGCTGTCATGTGCAACCGAGATTGCAACCGCTCCGCCTCGTATACCATATCCCTTGAGAGGGGCGACACTAATATTGCCGTTTTTACCGTGGCGTTCCAGCACGCAAAGCTTAGCGTACTCAGGGGATGGCTTGAAAACGCCATATTCAGCCGGAATCGTTTCCCGCAGATGATTTGTGAGAATTTGCCCGGGATTCATGCCGATTACATCGGTTTGCGTATTGACAAGCAGTTGGATATCATCCGTGATCACGGGCTTGAAATGAACAGAATTGAGAATTTCTTGCGGAAAATTGATTGCTGTAGAGGACGAACGCAACAGATCGCTTGCCGAAACACCGTTACAGTACACCGCCTCGATGCGCATCGCATCCAGATCGCTCACAAGCAAAAGATCGGCCCTGCGTCCGGCGGCAATCGCCCCACGATCCCGCATGCCATAATGCTCAGCCGTATTATAGCTGGCCATGGTAATCGCTTTGATCGGGGAGAAGCCCAGTTTGATCGCCATCCGAACGTTTTGTACGATGTGCCCGTCCCTGCGAATATCATCCAGGTGCTTGTCATCTGTGCAGAACAGGAAATGCCGAGTGGGAATCTTCTCTTTTAGAACGCCGGAGAGGATCGCCTCAAGATCCTGTGCGGCGCTGCCTTGGCGCACCAGCACGGCAAGCCCGGCCCGCGCCTTTTCGACAGCTTCCGCAAAGGTCGTCGCCTCGTGATCGCTTGAGATTCCGGCGGATACATACGCCTGCAAAGCGTTTCCGTTAAGGCCTGGAGCGTGACCGTCGATGACATGATGAGTAAACAGCTTGATTTTATCAAGCATTGTTGGATCGGCGGACAAGACACCTGGAAAATTCATGACCTCACCCAGACCAAGCACGCGCGGGTGCGATAGAAAGGCTTTCATATCCTCAGCGCCAAAGTCAGCGCCTGCGGTTTCAAATGCCGTCGCGGGAACGCAGGAAGGGAGCATATAGTAGATATCGCAAACCGCATGTTGCGCGGCATCCAGCATGAATTGCATACCCTGCGAGCCGCAGACGTTGACAATTTCATGTGGATCGGCAATCAGTGTTGTGGTGCCTGACGGAAGTACCGCGCGAGAGAATTCCGCCGGCAAAGCCATCGAGCTTTCGATATGGCAATGCGCGTCAATCAAACCGGGGCATAGATACATGCCAGTACAGTCAATTTCGTTCTTTGCAGTGTAGCTTCCAACACCAGCAATTCTGCCGCCAGTGACCGCAACATCCGCACGAATGATCTCCTGTGTGAAGACGTTAAGAACGTTCGCGTTCTTAAAGACCAAATCGGGTTCATGGCGACCTGCAGCCGTTGCAATTAGTGTTTCGATGGATACGTTTTGTTTCTGCATATTAAAACCCCGTCAGTTCAAATAAAAGCAGTTCATTGCCGGAAGCGTCCGCTCGGTCTTGTTCCAGCAGGACCAGAGCGCCGACATCCGTTGCGGTCATAGCCACGGGTAACGGATTGTTGGTTCCCAGAAGCGCATCGCAGCCGACCGCGCCGATGTAAGCGCCATCCGCTGTAAATAGCTTGTACTCCCGGTATAAACCATCCTGTACCAGAATGCCGTCTCTGGTTTCCACGATGCCCGTTACCGAGCCAAGCGCCGCAGGCGACATCCAATCGTCGCTTCCGTAAACGCCCAATTCATTGCCGTCGAGATCATACATCGCTATTCTGACCAAATGTGTGCTGGAAGTATCGGGCCCGGCAACGAAAATGTGGTCAGTGGTCAGCAACATATACTCTACAGAGCTAAATCTACCCAGTAGAGAAGAGCTATTGATCGGGCTATGGAGCGCCCAGTCATTCATGGTGAGTTCCTCATTCTCTATGGTGACCTTCTTCATTGTTGACGACGCCCAGTAGCGCAAGCCCCACAGACCATCCGGGTGAGTCACCAAATATCCGTCAACATCCAATGATTTGATCTCCCCGGCGTGATAGGACAGCGTGTGAGAATAGCCGTCAGAAATGTACAAGGTACCGTTTTGGCTAGCGCTTAGCAGCCTGTAGTCTGCCTGCAGATCAACCGGAGAGAAAGCTTCCATCAATGTATCGTCGAAACGGGTGAATATGTGCAACGTGTCGCCGGCAAGCATGTACACTGTATCGTTCATCAGTGCAATGCTGCTAGCAGATTTACTTTTACCGTGGATCGATTCATCGGTGGTCAGCCACTTGGCTTTCAATTCGTATGCACCAAGAGTTACGGCTGTTGGGGAAGGCTTAAATCGGTCACCATGTTCAGCCATAGGTGGATCGACATACGGTGAATCCGGAACAGGGTAACTGAAACGAATGGAATCAAGTATATTCGGCAATACATCTTGCACGTTTTCTGGATTAGATATACGAATCTCGATCGTCACGGACGCTTCAGGTACACGCGCCAGATAGCGGCTATATCTTGAGGTTTCACCATAGGAAAGACCCTGAAATGCAATACCGCTGATGACCGTCTCGGCAAGCGAGCCCAACCCGATCATGGTTGCCTCTTTATATATCTCATTGATACCATTTCGATACCCGGAAACATCTTCAATGCTGACAATGACCTGAACATCGCATAAATCATGGCCATCGCTATCCTTATAGGAGTATTGAGCGGAGCAAAGCTTATCTCCGGCATATGTTTTGCTCTCGTCCTGCACCCACGCATCCGGAAAGGCGACGGAGAAGAACGCGCAGGTATAGATCTGGGGAAGTAGCGGCGTATACGGTACGGTGATCGACTTAGGGGTTTCGTCTTTCACGTAAACTACGCGGATATCGTCCGATATATAGCGGAATGTAAGCTGTCCATTTTCAGCGTTCCATAGCGGATCGTAAAGAAGATAGCTGCCGTTTATTGAGAAATAACCGTTTTCTATTGACCAGGTTACGCTTTCAATGGTTTGTGCGTCGACCTGAATAGCACCTGTGCCATCCGGGTAGAGGGTTATAGGCATCCCGTCGGGGAGAAACGTGCTGCTATCGTAGGATACACCGGAAGCTTCATAGGCAATGCACTTCCAATTCCCGGAAAACACAAACTGATTCGTGTTATCTTCATCCTGCGGCAGAAAGCCCGTCGCACGGCTGAAATATAGTGTAACGTCTCCTTCGGTGGTTGTTAGCATTTCATTTTCAAGGGTGAAATGAGTAGTCAAACCATCGGCAAATATGGCAATGCCGTCGCTCATAGGTTGCCAGGTGCCGGAACCTTGTGTACCGAAACCGCTAATCGCAAAGGAACCGTCGCCGTTCAGCTGCATAACAATAACATCTTGAAACACAAGTCCTTCATCTTCCGTCCGCAGGATGCCGTCGCCCATATCCATATACAGACAACGCCATTCGCCCGTGAAGTCTGTATCCACTGCAAGGGAGAATGACATGGGTATGAGCGCCAG
>DAIOVG010000048.1:0-16166 GCA_036759125.1 Candidatus Limiplasma sp. | reverse complement strand
GCGGATTTCACTGTCGGTCGGCGGGCTGATGCGGGTATGCACGCTTACGCTCCGATTTCCTGAAGCTTTTCGGCCTGATCCTGCAGGGTCAGGGCGTCGATCAGCTCGTCGAGATCACCGTCAGTGATCAGGTCGATATTGAAGTTCTTGCGGGCGTCGTCGGCCCCGCTTAAGCGGTGGTCGGTCACACGCCCCTGGGGAAAGTTATAAGTGCGGACGCGCTCGGAACGGTCGCCCGTGCCGACCTGGCCGCGGCGGTGCGCGGCGTAGGCGGCGTCCTTCTCGTCGCGCATCTTTTGGTACAGGCGGGATTTTAACACCATCATGGCCTTGGCGCGGTTTTTGATTTGGCTTTTCTCATCCTGGCAGGTGACCACCAGGCCGGTGGGGATATGGGTGATGCGCACGGCCGAGTCGGTGGTGTTGACGCACTGGCCGCCGTGGCCGGAGGAGCGGTACACGTCGATGCGCAGATCCTGTTCGGAAATGTTGATTTCCACATCCTCGGCTTCCGGCAGGACCGCGACAGTGCAGGTGGAGGTGTGGATGCGGCCGGAGGACTCGGTCGAGGGCACACGCTGCACGCGATGCACGCCGCTTTCAAACTTCAGGCGGCTGTAGGCGCCCTTGCCCTTGATGTTGAAAACCGCTTCCTTCACGCCGCCAAGCTCGGTCATGTTATAGCTGACAGGCTCCAGCTTCAGGCGGTGGCGCTCGGCGTAGCGCGTGTACATCCGCAGCAAAATCGCGCCAAACAGCGCCGCCTCGTCCCCGCCCGCGCCCTGGCGGATTTCCATGACCACGTTGCGGTCGTCGTCGGGGTCCTTGGGAATCAGCAGAACGCGCAGCTCGTTTTCCTGTTCTTCCTTTTGCGCGTCCAGGCGCTTGAGTTCCTCGGCCGCCATATCGGCCATGTCGGGGAGATCGAGCATCTCTCTGGCTTCCTTGATCTGGGACAGGGTATCCTGGTAGGCCTGCCAGGCCTCCGCCTGCGGGGTGAGGGCGGCAAGCTCCTTCAACAGCTTCTGGTAGCGCTCGGCATCGGCGGCAATATCCGGCTGGCTGACCGCCTCGGTAAGCTCCTGGTGGCGGGCAACAATAAAATCAAACTTGTCAAACATCGTTGTGCTCCTTCAATTTGCTTGGGGATCAGGCTGGCAACGATGATACGCTACGGAAACAATAGCGCCTCCAGCACGCGCGGCTTCCCGAACAGGTCGTTATGGACGCGCACACCCGTAAACCCGGAGGCCTCAAACAAGCCGGACACAGCCTGCGCCTGCCCGTCGCCAAGCTCAGCAAAGAGTATGCCGCCGCGCTTCAAGCAGCGGTGCGCGTCCTGGGCGAGCCTGCGGTAAAAGGTCAGGCCGTCCTGACCGCCGTCCAGCGCCATACGCGGCTCCCGGCGCACTTCGGGCTGTAGGGCGTGCAAATCCCCCGCCTTGATATAGGGCGGGTTGGAGAGGATACAGTCAAACGTCTTTCCCTGTAACGGTTCCATGAGATCTCCTTGTAAAAACGTAATGGCGGCCCCGTTTCGCTTTGCGTTATCCTGCGCAACCGACAGGGCGGCGGGGCTTAGATCGGTGGCCCAGACATTCGCGTCCGGGCGGGCGGTTTTCAGGGCGATGGCGATCGCCCCGCTGCCTGTGCAAATATCCGCCACCACGGGGCTTTGCAGGGGCTTGAGACGCGCAAGCGCGAGCTCGCAAAGGGTTTCGGTCTCCGGTCTTGGGATCAGCACGGCGGGGTTCACCACAAGCTCCACACCGAAGAAGTGCTGCGTGCCCAGGATATATTGCAGCGGCTCCCGCGCCTTGCGCTTTTGAAGCATCGCCAGATAGGCCTGCTCCTGCGCCGGGGTGAGGGGCTGCGCCGGGTTTAACCCAAGTGTCATGCGGGGCATATGCAGCGCGTCGCCAAGCAGCAGCTCGGCGTCCACACGCGGGTCGGGCACCTCGGCCAGGGTATCCGTTCCCAGCCGCAGGGCTTCCAGAATGGTCATATCGCTTCCTTGTCCTGCGCGGCTTCGGGTTCATCGGCGGGCTCGTAGCCCGGCTCGCTTTCCCGATAGCTTTTGAGGATCGCCCAGCCCTCGGGGGTGAGCTCGGTATGCTTGGGCATCCCGTGCAGCGCTACGTTCATAGAGACGATCGCCACCTCCACCATGCCGTCGTCGGGCGCTTTGGTGGTCAGCCGCTGCAGCTGGATGCCCGGCCAGCGCAGCGCGCGGGCGAGGATTCCACGGGAGTGCGCTAAAAGCTTGAGGAGCTCATAGCTGACGCCCGCCACAACCGGCAGCAGCGCCAGCCGGCTCAACAGCCGCCATACATACACATTACCCTGATACCCCACCACCGTAAACAGCACGATGGAGATGACGAACACCAGCAGCAAAAAGCTGGTGCCGCAGCGCGGATGCAGGGTGGAAAAGGTCTGCGCCGTTTCCGGCGTTAGGGGCTTGCCGGCTTCGTGGTTATACACGGTTTTGTGCTCCGCGCCGTGGTACTGGAAGGTGCGGCGCACATCCGGCACCAGGGCGCAGACCAGAATATAGCCGATCAAAATCAGAATACGGAGAGCGCCGGACAGGAGGTTGACCAGCCAGCTCATGCTGCCGTCGGCCCACACGCCTTTGAGCAGCCGGGCAAAGCCCTCCGGAATGGCGAAAAACAGCACCACGGACAGGAGGATCGCCAGGAACACCGCCGTGCCCATGACGATTTTATCGATCCCCTTGCCCAGCTTGTTTGACAGCCATTTCTCAAACTTCGAGGGCTCCTCGTCCAGCGTACCGAGCATATCGGTGGATTTTTGCAGGGTTCGCATCCCCAGCGAAAGCATGGTGCCCATGTTGACCACGCCGCGCACAAACGGCCAGCCCAGCCACTTGTGCTTTTTGCTGGGCGCATCGTAGGTTTCCCGGTGCACGACGATGGTCTTGTCCGGCCTGCGCACAGCTACAGCTATGGCGTCTGGCGCTTTCATCATGACGCCCTCAAGCACTGCCTGCCCGCCGATATCGACTATCTTGCATGTTTTCTTGCTTTTCTTCACGCTGTTATCGGTCCTTCCCTGTTATTGATCCGGCGTCTGCTAAAACTCCATTTTAAGGCTTCTGTCAAATAGGCTGCCCAAGGCTTTGCGGATATCCGCGCCCTCGTACAGCACCCGGTATACCGCGCGGCAGATGGGCAGCTCCACGCCGGTTTGCGCTTCCAGCTCCATCAGCGCCTTGGCGGTATATACGCCCTCGGCCAGCTCCCGGTACGGCTCGCCCGTTACCAGGCATTCGCCGTAATGGCGGTTGTGGCTGTGGGGGGAAAACACGGTGGCCTCGTAATCGCCCAGATGGCACAGGCCGTATGCGCTGAGCTCGTTGCCGCCCAGAGCCTGAATCAGCCGCGCAACCTCGCGCGTGCCGCGGCTCATAAGCGCGCCCTTGAGGGTGGAAAGCTCCAGCCCGTCCAGCACCCCGGCGGCGATGCCGACCACGTTTTTGGCCGCCGCGCCGATCTCCGAGCCGATCAGGTCGCGGCCGTAGTAAAAGCGGATCAGCTCGCCGGACAGCGCCTCCACCAGCATGGCTTTGAGGGTTTCGTCCTCCGCGTCGATCACCATGCAATTGGGCACGCCGCGTACAAACTCCTGCACATGGCCGGGGCCAAGCCACACCGCCACAGGCTGGTTTGCGCCAAGCTCCTCGCGGGCAATGACCGACAGGCGCTTGCCCGTGCCGATTTCCAGCCCCTTCATGCACAGCACGACGGGAATGCCGCGCAGGGTTTCGGCGTGAAGCCGCAGCACCTCGCGCAGTGACTGGGAGGAAACGGAGATCAGGAATACGTCCGTATTCCGGCTTGCCGCCGAACTGAGCTCAACGCTCTTGTCCAGTGTCACCAAACTGTTTCCATGGGTCTCCCGCAGCGCCTGAAATCCGAGCGAGGTTTCGCGCCCGATCAGACGGACGGAATGCCCCTGCCGGCCCGCGTACCACGCCAGAAACGTACCCCAGCGCCCGCTGCCGATCACCGTGAACCGCATCCGCATTCCTCCCCACGACATCATACCACGGATCATGTTTTTCTGAAACCTCAAACTCGGCTGAAGGCACCCCCCGCCAACGAAAAAAGCCCGCCTTTCCGGCGGGCTTTTCACAGAAATTTCTATAGCATAAACGGCGCAAGCGGCAGACCGTTTTCCCCGAACAGATGCACAGTTCCGTAGTTCACCCACGCATAGCGCACGCACAGGGGTACGGGCACGGCTTTTGAATACACGCGCAGCTCCTGCCCCTGCACCTCGCACTGCGCCGGGTGAAAAACGCCGTCCTCTCCGGCGACCTCGAACAGGCTGGCTTCGCCGGACACGCGCACCGGAGCCGACAGGGAAACGATCAGCGCGCCGCCCTGCCTGCGCTTGTTCAGGGCGCGGGGGCTGTCCGCATCAATATCGCAGCCATACGCCACCTTGAGCGCCTGTAGGTACAGGCGGTGGCCGACGGTTTTCTTATCTTTGGGGTGGATGTTGTCAAACTCCCCGCAGTCGATCAGCACGGCCAGGCCCGTGTTGCGCATATCCGCAAATACCTGCTCCTGCGCGCGGCGCAGCGGCGGCCAGTTGCGAACGTCCTCCTCGCCCTTGCCGATATACATCGGCAGCTGGCAGTTGAGGAACGGCAGGGATGCGTCCAGAAACACATCCCGCCAGAAGGCGATCATCGTCATCAGCAGATGCCGGTACAGGTGGGGGTGCTTGGTATCCTCCTCGCCCTGATAGAACAGAAAACCGCTCAATGTATACGGCGCGATGCGCTTGAGCATGGTTTTGGCAAGCCCCGCCGGGCGGAACCCGCTTTTACGGCCCTCAGGCTGCGGCCAGGGGCCCGGCCCCACCGTATCGTTGATCTCCGACCAGGAAATGCCGGGGCTTTGTTCCTGCGCGGCCAGCACACGCTTCCACCATGCCTGAAAGGTATCGTCGTACGCCTTCATTTCGGCGTCGTACTGCTCGTCGGATTTATCCTTCACGCGCTGGGTATACTCGTCCAGCAGGCGTTCGCCAGCCGTGGTTTGCTTAAGAGTATCCTCGTCCATCCAGCAGACGATCGAGGTGCCGCCCCAGTTGCAGCCGATGATGCCGATGGGTACATTGAGCTCGGGCTGCAATTCCAGGGCAAAATGGCAGGCGACAGCGCTGACATCCCCGCACTCGCCGGGCTTCAGTGGCTTCCAGCACATGGTGCGTTCCAGGGCAAGGGCAGGTTCGTCCAGCCAGGCGATATGCGGGAAGTTGACATAGCGGATCATGGGGTTATCGAGCGTTTTCACCAGCTCCGGGCCGCCCTCCGCCTGCGAAAGCGCCCATTCCATGTTGCTCTGGCCGCCCGCCAGGTACACGTCGCCGATCATAACGTCCTCAAACGTGAGGGTCGACTCTCCGGCGGTCACTACCATAGTATGCGGTCCGCCTGCGGGCATAGGCGCGAGAATCGCCTCAAAGCGACCCCCTGAGGCAACCGCCTGCGCCGTTTGCCCGGCCAGCGCAACCGTAACCGTTTGTCCGTCGGCCGCCGCGCCGAAGACGCGCACGTTCTTGTTGCGGCTTACCACCATATGATCCGTGAAAACCGCCGCGAGCTGCAAGCTTTGTTCCATCGTGTTTTATCTCCTATAATCGTTTGATCATTTCCAGGCACATGCGCCCGTTGTGGTAGGGCGCTTTCCACGGGTCGGCGATCGGCAGCCGGGTGGGGACGCCGGTTTCGTCAAGCATGGCGTACCATTCGCCGTTTTGCCTGTGGTCGACAAGATGGGTTTCGATATATTGCCAGAGGGCGTCCATCTGCCTGCGCAGGGCGACGTCCCCGGTTTTTTGCCATAGGTTGAGCATGCCGACCATGGTTTCGGCCTGCACCCACCAGATGCGGCGGGTATCCGCAACACCCTCGACGATCTCGTTTTGGAGGCTGCCGCCCAGAAACGCGCGGTCCAGTACGCCCTGTGCCAGTCTGGAGGTGACCCGCTTCACCTGCGCGCGTTCCTCGCCCGTAAGCGCCGCGTCCGCCGCCAGATCCCAAAGCCATGAGGCCTCGATGTCGTGCCCGTAGCTTTGCATATCGATCAGTGAGCGCATATCCCTGTCAAAGTAGACGAGCAGGCGGTTTTGCAGCGGATCGTAAACGGTGTTCATGAGGAGCGACAGCAAATACTTGAGCCTGGCCAGCACACGCGGGTCCTTGCCCACGTCATACAAAAGCGTGTAGGCTTCCAGCAAATGCAGGATGGTGTTCATGGTCTTTTCGGCAACCACGCCGCGCGCCAGAAGCGTTGGATTGTCGCTGAGTTTCAGGTTCTTGTGCGGTTTGAACGCGCGGGTGAACGCGTCCAGATACTGCCCGTTCCGGGTCATGCGCGACTCGATGAGCTCAAATAGCTTCAGCGCCTGGTGCAGGGCCTTCTCCTTGCCGCTCGCCCGCGCATAGGCGGCCAGGGCATAGATGGCAAAGGCATGGTTGTAGGTGTGCTTGGTATCGTCCATGGGCTCGCCATCGGCGGTGCACATCCAGTACAAGCCGCCCTCCCGCTTGTCAATAAACCTGTCCAGGTAGCGGTAGGCATGGCTTGCGCACTCCAGCAGCGCGGGCGTTTTCAACTGTGCATAAGCCTGGGAGAAAAACCAGAGGATGCGGCTGTTTTGGATGCACCCCTTAGGCGCGGATGCGTCGGCCTTCAGATCGTAGCCGACGTAGCCGACATAGCCGCCGCGCCGTTCATCGCGCAGCTCCGACCAAAAGGGAAGGATCACCGACGTCAGATGCCGCTCCGCCGCCTGTTTCAGCTCCATGCCCGCACCCCCCCTTTTGGCATTGTGGCTGTTGCTCTACTCGTTATTATAAGCGGGCAAAACCGCTTGTCAATACGGGGTTTTCTCGCCTAAAAGCGCATCCAGCCAGGCCTCGCAGCCTTCCAGGATATCGCGGTAGGCGACATCATACTGCCGGGTATACCACGGGTCGGCCACCTCGCCGGGGCGGGCGGTGAGCTCCATCATCATACGCACCTTGCCCTGCGGGTTGCCGCCGGTGATGCGCTGCGAGGCGCGCACGTTTCGCTCGTCCATGACAATGAGCAGATCAAAGGCGTCGTAATCCGCCTTTTGCAGCTGTATAGATACTTTCCCGGCGCAGCTGATGCCGTGCTTTTGCAGCTCCGCCCGCGCGGGAGGATATACGGGATTGCCAAGCTCCTCGGTGCTGGTGCCGCGCGACTGGATATGAAACGATCCGGCCAGGCCGCGCTTTTGCACCAGATCCTTCATGATGAACTCCGCCATGGGGCTGCGGCATATGTTGCCGTAGCATACAAACAGGATACGATACATATGTTTCACTCCAATGATACGATGGTACATCCATATTGTAACGTAAGCGGGTCTGCCGCGCAACAAAATGCGCGCAGCGTTAGGAATGGATTAGAATCTGCTAGAGTTGTAGACGCCCGCCTGCGAATGGATATAATAATACCTGTCGGGCACACCGCGCCGACAGACGAAGCATCAACACAATCACCCGCTACCGGACGCGCCGGTACGGACGACATTGAGGAGGATTACTATGGGTATTGTATCTTGGCTGATTATGGGCGGGCTCGCCGGCTGGGTTGCCAGCATGATTATGAAGCGCGACGCCGCCATGGGCGTGATCGCCAACATCATCGTCGGCGTGATCGGCGGCTTTCTGGGCGGCTGGGTCGCCTCGCTGCTGGGCCTTGGCACCGTGACCGGGTTTAACCTCGGCAGTTTCCTGATCGCCCTGGGCGGCTCGTGTCTGCTGCTGTGGATTACCGGCATGTTCAAGAAGCGGGCGTAAGCTGCCTGCGAGAAACCATCATTGGCCGCGCGTTGCGCGGCCAATTTGCTGTATATCGGGTGTTGACGGATACTGCTTATCAGGCTTCCCCTGCCGCCGCGCCCGCCAAAAGGCCGGAGGCAAAGGCGAACATCAGGTTGAAGCCCCCGCAGTCGCCATCGACGTTGAGCATCTCTCCGGCGGCGTACAGGCCCGGCACCAGGCGGCTTTCCATGGTCGCGGGATTGAAATCCCCGGTTTCGATGCCCCCGGCGGTGACCTGCGCGGCATCAAACCCGCGCGTGCCGAGAACCGGCATCCGGACGCACGCGATGGTTTGCGCCAGAGCACGAAGCATACCCGCGCCCAGGGACGCAATGGGAGCGGATAGGTCCTTCACCCCCGCCTGCCGCAGGATGAGCCGCGACACGGGCGTGGAAAACGCGCCGGTGAAAAGCTCGGCCGCGGGGAGACTGCTCCGCGCGTCGGCAAGCGATTTTACAAAGGGCAGACTATCGCCTGGCAGGTTCAGCTCGCCGCGCAAATCCAGGCAGAGGGTCATGCCCGCTTCCACAAAGCGCGCCAGCTGCATGGCCACGATGCCGCTGACCGCGTCGTCGGCAAACAGCGCTTCGCCGTCCGACTGCCGCACGGTATGCCCGGCGCTGTCTTCCAGCCATAGCCTGGCGCGCACACGCTGGCCCTTGAGCCCCTGCAGCTCCTTTTTGGCAACGGTCAGCGCGCAAAGGGCGGGAAACACGGGCGTCAGTCGGTGGCCGAGTTCGGTCAGCAGGCCGTAGGCCGTGCCGTCGGTGCCGTGCACGGGATAGGCCGCTCCGCCGCAGGCGACGATCACCTTATCCGCATGGAGTAAGAACGGTTCTTCCGTCATCCGCTTTGAATCGGGCCCCGACCCCTGCATGCCGGAGACGGCAAAGCCGCCGGGCTGCGGCGTGATACGCATCACCCGCGCCAGGCAGCGGATGTCAATAGAGAGCTGCCCGGCGCGCAGCAGAAACGCCTGCTGCACCGACGCGGCCTGCAGCGACGCGGGATACAGCAGAGCCTCGCCCTCCTCGCGCAGGGGTACGCCAAGCGACGTGAAAAACGCGGTGAGCTCTTTGACATTAAGGCGGCCAAGCACGGCCTCCGCAAACGCGGAATCGCCGAAATACACGGGCTTGCCCGTGTTCATCAGGTTGCCGCGCCCATTGCCGGTTACCCCAAGCTTCTTGAGCGGCTTTGCGTTGCGCTCCAGCACCGTAACCCGCGCCCCGGCCTGCGCCGCGGCAATCGCCGCCGCAAACCCGGCAGCGCCGCCGCCGATCACCGCTATGTGCATGGCGATCCCTCCCCCGCACCATCATAGCAGAGCGGCAGGCCCGCGTAAAGCGCTTGTTATATGCCCTTTCCCCCACCGTTGACACGCGGTATCCCAACAGTCTATTCTTATAGAGGAAATCCATTGGAAACGCAAAAGCGAACACCACGGAGGCACCATGAAACGCAATACCATCTGGAGCACCTACGGAAGCGACCTCAAGGGCATGGCCGTCGCCGTGCTGGAGGCCGCGCAGGTGCAAAACGATATACCGGCAAAGGACGCGCTGATCGGCATTAAGCCCAACCTGGTGCTGGCATCGGACGCCTGCAACGGCGCGACCACGCACCCCCGGATTGTGGAGGGGATTATCGAGTTCCTGCGGGCGCACGGGTTTGACAATCTGTGCATGCTTGAGGGTGCCTGGGTGGGCGCGCGCACAAAGGACGCTGCCGACGTGTGCGGGTACACCGACCTTGCCAAGCAAACCGGCGTCCCGTTCATCGATACCCAGCCCGACACTGCCACCGCAGTCAGCTGCGGCGGCATGGAGCTGAAAATCTGCGACAGCGCTTTGAAGCTTGACTACCTGATCAACGTCCCGGTGATGAAAGGCCATTGCCAGACGCGGCTGACCTGCGCGCTGAAAAACATGAAGGGGCTCATCCCCAATTCCGAAAAGCGCCGCTACCATACCCTGGGCCTGCACAAGCCCATCGGGCATCTGGCACTGGGATTGAAGCAGAACTTCGTGCTGGTGGACGCGGTCTGCGGCGACCTGGACTACGAGGAGGGCGGCAGCCCCGTGCAGCGCGATCAGGTGTTCGGCACCTACGATCCGGTGCTTTGCGACGCGTACGCCTGCACGCAGCTTGGCTACAGCCTGGCCGACGTACCCTACATCGGTATTGCGGAAGCCCTGGGCGCGGGCAGCGCGGATCTTTCCGCGCTGGAAGAGGTGGTGCTTACACAGCCGGCCACAACCATGCAAACGCCACAGCGCCGCGTGAACCGGCTTTTGTCCCGCGTCACCCAAAGGGATGCGTGCTCCGCCTGCTGCGCCAACACCATCTACGCGCTCCTGCGGCTGGACGAGGCCGGAAAGCTAGGCCAGCTCAGCGTTCCCCTGTGTGTGGGGCAGGGCTATGTCGGCCAGGCGGAAGACGGCGCAATCGGCATCGGACGCTGTACGGCGGCATTTGCAAAAAGCGTGCCGGGATGCCCGCCTGCCGCCGGGGATATCCTTAGGTTTCTGCAAGACGAGCTCAAGCGGTAACCGCCTGTAAAACCTGCATGCGCCGCCTAACATTGCACAGGCAAAGTGTGGTATAATACCAAGGTACTGAAAGACTACAGCCATCGCGCGGCCGCGGCCGGATTTTGACCCGCGCAGGCGTATGCAGGCATTGATCTGCAATGAGAATTAGGGAGGCACATTCGATGTTCGGCAAATTTATGAACAGCTACCTGTACGGCAAGTCCGGCAAGGGCGATTACACCAAGGACGATCTCCCCACAACACGCGGCCAGCTATTCCGCGAGATGCTGCGCGTGCGGCTCAGCGGCCTAACGCGCCTGAACCTTTTATACATGCTGGCCTGGCTGCCCGCGATGATCGTGATCGCCTATCACCTGGTTCTGATTTTTGCGGTGCTGGGCGACCTGGCAAGCGCCAATGCGCTCCTGGCGGAAGGCACGCTCCTGCAGGCGGATTTCGACCTGCAGCTGGCGCAAGGGCTGGAGCAGATCAAGTCCATCGTCCTGTTCGGACTTTTGATGCTCATTCCCGCGATTACCGTCACCGGGCCGTTCACGCCGGGGCTTTGCTACGTAACGCGCAACTGGGCGCGCGACGAGCACGCCTTTATCTACAGCGATTTTAAGGACGCCGTCAAGGCCAACTGGAAGCAAGGGCTGCTGACCGGCTTTATTACCGGGCTGGTGCCGGTAGTTGTGTACGTGTGCTGGGATTTTTACGGAACGCTTGCCAGCACCAACGGCGTGATCTACGTGATCCCGCAGATGCTCACGCTGCTGATCGGAATCGTATGGATGCTGAGCCTCATCTTCACCTACCCGATGATGGTCAGCTACAAGCTGAAGTATTTGCAGCTGATCCGCAACTCCTTCCTGCTCACCCTGGGGCGGCTGCCGCAGACGCTTTTGTTCAAGCTGATCACGCTGGTGCCCGCGCTGATCGGTGCGGTGGTGGCGTTTTTCACGGTGTATTACGTATGGGTCGTGGTGATCCTGTTTATGTACTACATCCTGTTTGGGTTCGCGTTCAGCCGCTTTGTAACGGCAAGCTTCACCAACGCCGTGTTTGATAAGTTCATCAACTCCAGAATCGACGGCGCACCGGTTGACCGCGGCCTGTACAAGGACGACGACGATGACGACGACGAGCTTGAGGACGAGCAGTAAATCTCCGGGAGTATAGGATTGTATACCGCTTTCGCAACCGTATATGACCGCCTGATGGCCGATGTGGATTATCCCGCATGGGCCGCTTTTTACCGCGAGCTTTTAAGCCAACGGGGCGTGAAGGGCGGCGCGGTATGCGAGTGCGCCTGCGGCACGGGCGGGCTGACGCTGCCCCTGAGCCGCATATACGAAATGACCGGGGTAGACGCATCCGCCGATATGCTCGCCGTTGCCGCAGGCAAGGCGCGGCGCGCGGGCGCGGCCATCCCCTTCGTGCAGATGGACATGCGCAGCTTTACGCTGCACCGCCCGCAGGACGCTATCCTTTGCACCTGCGACGGGGTGAACTACCTGCCCTCCGCACAGGATGCCGCCGCGTTTTTCCGGGCCGCGTACAAGGCACTCAAGCCAGGCGGAGCGCTGATTTTTGATGTTTCCACGCCCTGGAAGCTGAAAAACGTGCTGGGCAACCATACCCACGGCGAAGAGGCGGACGATATCGCCTACCTGTGGACCAACCGTTTCCATGCCCCTTCCTGCAGTGTGGAGATGCGGCTTTCGATTTTTCAGCGCGGGCAGGACGGGCGTTACAGCCGCATCGTGGAAGAGCAAGTCCAGTACGGCTATACGCTAGCGCAGCTCGCCGGGCTGCTGGAGGCCGAGGGCTTCACAGCCGTGCAGGCCTTTGGCGACAGGGTTCTGGACGCACCCAAACCACAGGAAAAGCGCTGGCACATCGCGGCGACAAAGAAGGAGCTTTGATCCATTGGATACCATGCTGCATTTCACCTTACAGGGCGGCGATGTACGCGGCCTGATTATCGACGCGACCCAAACCGTGCGCCAGGCGCAGGCGCTGCAGGGTTCCAGCGCCGTGGCCGCCGCAGCGCTTGGGCGCGGGCTGATGGCCGCGTCTATGCTTGCCTCCACGCTCAAGGAAGAAAACTCCACCGTAACCCTGACTATCGACGGCGACGGACCGCTGAAAAAGATCGTCTGCGTTGGCGGGCAATCGGCCAAGGCGGGCATTGCCGTGCGCGGCTATGTGCAAAACCACACCGTACAGCTGCCTTTGAAGAACGGGCTGCTCGATATCGGGGGCGGCGTCGGCAAACACGGCCGCCTGACCGTGGTCAAGGACCTGCGCCTCAAAAGCCCCTACATCGGCCAGGTGAACCTGATCTCTGGCGAGATCGCCGCCGATCTGGCCTTCTACTATGTGCAGAGCGAGCAAACTCCGTCCCTGGTCAGCCTGGGCGTGATCGCCTCGGACGTGACTGTGGATTCGGCCGGAGGGGTGCTGCTGCAAGCCATGCCCGGCTGCGACGACGCACTGATCGATCAGCTGGAAATGCGCTCGCCGATCTTTGGCGACATCGCGGCGGAGCTCCAGCACGAAACACCGCAGGCCCTTTTGGAAAGCTGGTTTGCGGGGCTTTCGCCGGAGCTTTTGGAGGCGAAGGATTTACGCTACGAGTGCAACTGCTCCCGGCAGCGCATGGAGCGCGCGCTGATTGCGCTGGGCCCGGCAGAGCTCAAGCGCATGATTACCGACGACGTGGACGGTGCGGAGCTCGTGTGCCATTTCTGCGGCAAAAAGCACCATTTCACCACCCCCGATCTGCTCAAGCTGTTAAACCGGCGCTGAAAAGACAGGGGATTGCACGGCAAACCGCGAACTGTACCTTAAATGACCACTACCGAGAGGAGACCCTATGAAACTGATTGACTTTGACGCGGCGTTCTCCCGGGCGCTCAGCCTCTGGATTGAGGAAAACCGCGGCCAATACAAAACCGCCGACGCACTGGAAGACGCCGCCCCGGAGTTTTACACAACGTGGCTGCAAACCCCCGCGGATTTTCTGGACGGCGAAACGCCCGCCGGCTATTTCACGAAGTATACCGATGCCAGCGCGCTGATCGACCTGCTGAACGAATACATCGGCCAGGGCGTACCGGTGCCAGACGCGCTTTTGCTGCGCCTGCACGCGATGGGCGACGAGGACGCGCTTTTGCATCTTTTGCAAAACACCTCCGCACCCCTGGAGGCGCGGATGCACGCCGTGGATATGCTCCGGGAGCTGGAAAGCGATAAGCCGCTGGTGGATTACATCCGCTGGCAGGTGGAACGCACCCAGGACGAGGATCTGCTGGATGCGGCGCTGGAAAGCCTGTGCCTGATGGGCGATAAGGTGCTCGGCCCCGCAAAAATCGCCTTTGCCGCCGCAGACGACGACGGCAAGGAAGCGCTTTTGGATATACTGGCCCGGCCCGGCGCCGACGACGCCGTGGTGACCTTTGCCATAGAACGCTTCAAAACCCAGAAGGACAAGCGCGCGCTATACGCGGGCTACCTGGGCAAGATGGATGACGAGCGCGCCGCCGAGCCCCTGCTGCAGGCAGCGGAGGACAAGGCCGTTTCCTATATCGACTTCATTGAAATCCGCAACGCCATCGAGCGCCTCGGCGGCGAGGCCCCCTACCGCGACTTTTCGGACGACCCGACCTACCTTGCCGTTCAGCAGCTGCAGCTGCGCTAAGGAGCACCCGATGATTACGTTAGCCGATATCAAACAAAACGAAAACATCCGCGCGCTCATCAAGGCGGGCAACCGCTACCTGGAGCACCTGGGGTATACCGATCACGGTCCGCGGCATTTGAGCTATGTCAGCCGCACCGCCAGCCATATCCTGATTCAGCTGGGCTACTCCGAGCGCGAGATTGAGCTTGCGGCCATCGCCGGCTGGGTGCACGACGTGGGCAATTCCATCAACCGCCACGACCACGGCCCAAACGGCGCGATTATGCTGTTCCCCATCCTGCGGGAGGCGGGCATGACCATTTCCGACGCGCTGGAGGTGGTGACGGCTGTTGGCAACCACGAGGAAGAAAGCGGAACGGCGTCCTCGGCGGTCAGCGCGGCGCTGATCATTGCCGATAAATCCGACGCGCATAAAAGCCGGGTGCGCAACGGCGCGCCGGACCCAACCGATATTCACGACCGCGTGAACTTCGCCATCCAGAAAAACGAAGTGATCGTCAACCGCAAAACCCACGTTATCCGCCAGTCGCTGGTGATGGATACCTCCAGCTCTGTGCTGGAATACCTGTCCATCTACCTGCCCCGCATTTTGATGTGCGAAAAGGCCGCGCGGTTTTTAAAGCAGGAGTTCGAGCTGGAAATCAACGGGCATCCGGTGAACAACCAGTCGGCCGAATCCTGTAAAGCTTAACGAGGATCGCTTCATCGATGTATTGTAAACAATGTGGTAATTATTTGCCTGAAGACGCCGTGATGTGCAGCACCTGCGGCGAAATGGCACGCCGGGACGACGACCCCGGTGTGCGCGGCATGCGCCAGGGGCGGCGGGGTGACGCGCCCCCGCAAATGCTACCCGACGAGCATCGAGACGCCGTGCCGGAGTACGGCGACTATGAAATGTCGCCCCTGCCGCCGGAAAGCCCGCGCAATGTACGCCGTGCCAATGCCGCCAAAGCGGGCGACGGTCTCAGCCGCCCCGATACGCGCTCCGGCGTTCCAGTGCATGGCAGCGTGGGCACGCGCTATGTCACGTCCAGCCGCCATAAGCCCAAGGGCATGCAATACCACAAGTTCAACTGGATGCTATTGCTAGTGATCCTCACCTCCGTGCTGGTGCTGGCCGCGGTGGGGTACCTGATCTACATGAAGGCGACCGACGACGGCCAGCGCATCACAGGCCGCAAGCAGGTGCTCATGGCCACAGAAGAAGATATCCTGCTGGCGCAAAACAACGACCCGGTGGTGCGCACTGAGCAGGAAGAGGTTCTCGACCGGTTCCTGGCCGTGCCCGCGCAGACCTACTGGCTGGTCGGGCAGGATTATACGGAGCTTGGCGATATGGACGAGGCCATCAAGGCATTCCGCATTGCCGATACCCTCGACCCCGAAAACTACGACGGTTTGTACCTGCTGGCAACGGTATACGAGCTCAACAACCAGGACGACCTGGCCGAGGCCGTGTACATGGATCTGATCACGACCGTCAGCCCATCGCGCACCGAAGCGTACACGGCGCTCATCGCGCTTCTCATCCGGCATGATCGCGCGCCTGAGGCGGCGGATATGATGCTGGTCGCATACAACCAAACGGGGCGCGAAAGCTACCGCGTTGAACGCAATACCTTCATCCCCGAAAAGCCGCAGGTCGACGCCACACAGGTGGCCGGCCGCTACGAGCTGGCGCAGAATATCCGCCTGATTTCGCCCCAGGGCTACGACATATACTATACGCTGGACGACACGAAAACGCTGCCCGAGGAGGGCACGCTGCTGACGGGCGATTCGGTACTGATTACCGAGGGCACATTCAAGCTGCGCGCCGTATGCGTGATCAACGATCTGCACTCCGATGAGTTTTCTGCGCAATACACGGTGTTTTACCCGACGCCCGCCGCCCCCAAGGCCAACCTGGCGCCAAACACCTACAACAAGCTCCGGGATGTCAGCCTCCGGCCGGGGGAGAAATCCAGCAACTACAAATCCAAAACCGACGAACAAAAGGCCAAGGAAGACGATCTGACCTTCTATT